>NZ_JBGONO010000025.1:0-88133 GCF_041439165.1 Enterovibrio sp. FF113
AGCTTCTAGCTTCTAGCTTCTAGCTTCTAGCTTCTAGCTTCTAGCTTCTAGCTTCATTTTGTCACTTTCCATCCTTAATCTCCGGATATTTCATGTCTACTGATGTCTTGCTGACGTTGAGCGTTTTTGCCGCCACGATTGTTGGCTTGGTGGTGTTTCAATCTCGACCTGCAAAAGTGTTCGGCGTGACGTTGCTTGCGTTGGTTGTATTGGGTCTTGCTGACCAAGAGCAACTGATAAGCAGTTTCGCTAATCCTGGGTTGTTGACGCTAGTGCTATTAATCGTCTGCTCTCTAGCGTTAGAAAAAACCCATATTCTTCGTTTAATATCATCCAATTTGATGGTGAAAAGTTACCGGAAAACGTGGCTGAGGTTGTATGTCGGAACCGTATTGTCTTCGGCTGTGTTGAACAACACAGCGATTGTGGCCACGCTACTTTCTCCTGTGAGAAACAATCCTTATCATTCGCCGGTGAGATTGTTACTGCCCTTATCTTATGCGGCAATCTTAGGTGGAACGCTGACCTTAATCGGCACGTCTACAAACTTAATTGTTAACAGTCTTTTTATCGATGCGTCAGGAAGCAGCCTGTCGTTTTTCTCTTTTACGGCGGTGGGTATTTGTTTGGTTGTCGCCTGTGGTATGACGTTGTGGTGTAGTCATCACTTTTTGCCTGAGAGCAATCTCTCTAATGATGATACTCAAGGCTATTTTATTGATGCCAGATTGGGTGATAAGTCCCCATTGATTGGACGTTCAATCGAAGAAAACGGTTTGCGTCATTTAGAATCTCTGTTTCTGGTGGAACTTGTCCGTCAAGGGCGGTTGATTAGCCCTGTTGCACCCAATGAGGTGTTAGAAGCCAACGATAAGCTGATATTTAGTGGCGACATCACGAAGGTGATGCAACTCACTCAGTTCAAAGGGCTTTCGCTGTTTGCTGACTCGAACGGATTATTGAAGTCGAACCTGACTGAGGTGGTTATCCGAAACGGCAGTGTATTGGATGGTCAATCACTCAAAAGTGTTGGCTTTCGTGCATTATTTGATGCGGCCGTGGTCGCAGTAAGGCGTGATGGTGAAAGGCTCTCGGGTAAACTGGGAGAGATAACTTTACGTGCGGGTGACTTTCTTGTGTTAGCGGTGGGTGACGACTTTAAAACCCGTAAGAATGTCAGTAAAAACTTTATCGTTTTGAGTGGCGTGGAGCCGGAAACCAAAATGGGGGCCGCCCAATCTTGGATCACGGTAGGGGGCTTTATTGCTGCTGTCGGTCTAGCTGCTTTTGGCCTTGTTGAGCTATTTGTTTCACTTTGCGTGTTGCTTGGGCTCATGCTATTCAGCGGCGCGTTGACAACGAATGATATAACCAGAAGGCTTCCTATTGACGTTTGGCTGGTGGTTAGCGCCGCATTGTTGTTGTCACAGGTCCTTATGTCGACAGGGACAACCGATATCCTTCTGTCTTTGACACAACTGAATGTTGCTGAGCATCCTTATCTCACTTTGGCGGTTATCTATCTTTGCACCTGGGTGATTACCGAGTTGGTGACGAATAATGCCGCTGCTGCATTGATGTTTCCGATTGCTTGGACACTGGCCAGTGTGTCGAATGTGAGCGTGATGCCATTTGTTATGACCGTCGCATTTGCAGCAAGCTCTAGTTTTATTAGCCCCTATGGTTATCAAACCAATCTTATGGTGTTTAATGCGGGTGGCTATCGCCTTAAAGATTATGTAAAAGTAGGGCTGCCAGTCAGCATTGTTTATGCCTTGGTTGTCCTGTTTCTTGTCCCCTACTTTTTCCCTTTATAATTAGGTTCGTTATGAGTCAATCTCCTTATCAAGTTATCTCCGATTCAAGTGCAACAATTTCCTCAGACGTTGTTTGGCATAAACATGCAGTGACTCACGATGATCGTGTAACGGCAAAGGGACATAAACCTTGCGTGCTTTGGTTTACAGGCCTTTCAGGTTCGGGTAAATCAACCATTGCCAATGCGGTTGACGTTCAGCTTCACCAGCTAAATGTGCACACATACGTGTTAGACGGAGACAATGTCAGGCATGGGCTTAATGGAGACTTGGGCTTTGCCGATAAAGACCGTATCGAGAACATTCGCCGTGTCGGTGAGGTGTCCAATCTATTTGTAGATGCTGGTTTGATTGTATTAACGGCATTTATTTCGCCGTTTGAATCAGACAGACAGCAAGCTCGCGACAAGCTGACTGAAGGTCAGTTTCTCGAGGTGTTTATTGATACGCCGTTGGCAGTTTGTGAAAGCCGAGACCCTAAAGGGTTGTATAAAAAAGCACGCAGCGGTGAAATTAAGCACTTTACGGGAATTGATTCTGACTATGAGTCTCCGGTTGATCCTGAGATTCATGTGAAGACAGATAACCGTTCAGTGGAAGAGTGTGCGAAAGATGTCGTTGACTACCTTTTGGTCAATGGATTTATTGAAAACAGACAAGGAAAGTAACATGGCCCATTTTGATGTATTTAACGGCGATGCTGACGGTATTCTTGCTTTGTTGCAGCTAAGAAAACATCACCCATTGAACGCAAAAAAAATCACAGGGATTAAGAGAGACATCGCTCTGCTCAAGCGCTGTGACGCCGTGAAGGGTGACTCTGTCACTGTGTTGGATGTTTCAATGGAAAAAAACCTTATCACACTAAACGCAATGCTCGATTTGGGTGTGTCGGTATTCTATGCGGACCACCATAAAAGTGGTGACATTCCTCAATCGCCATTACTTGATGCACATATCGACCTTGATGCGAACACCTGTACAAGTTTGATTGTGGATGCGTATCTACAAGGGGAATACCGCTTGTGGGCGATTGCCGCCGCATATGGCGACAATATGATCGCCCGAGCGGATAGGCTGGGAAGCGAGCTTGGCCTTTCGCTAGGAGAGTGCGCTTACCTGCGAGAGTTGGGCACGTTGATTAATTACAATGGTTATGGTGCATCGACGGATGATTTGCATTACCACCCTGAGGATTTGTTTGAGTTGTTGATGGCGTATGAATCGCCATTCGATCTGATGGAAGACAAAAGCTCTCCTTATTATCAACTGAAACAGGCTTATGATGAAGATATGAGCATGGCGAAATGCCTTTCCCCTCATTTTTCTGATGACACGGTTACGGTATATATATTGCCGAATAAGCCCACAAGTCGTCGTGTCAGTGGCGTGTTTGGGAACGAGTTGGCGAATCGAGTACCACAAAAAGCGCATCTGGTGCTGACATTGAACAGTGACAAAACATACACGGTGTCCCTCAGGGCACCTCTGAACAACAAGCAAGGCGCAGACATCATTTGCAGTGCTTTCCCTACGGGTGGCGGAAGGGCTGGAGCGGCGGGTATTAATCAACTTCAGTTTGGTAGCTTAGATACGTTGGTCATGAAAACATCTGAATACTACAGACGTTAATATAGATAGTAAGTGGACATCACTTAAGGTTAGGCATAGGAAATGCGATTTATCGTTTCGGTTGTATCACATGGACATGAAAAGATGATTGTTAACTTTGGAACGTTAAAGTTACTGTCATCTTTAGATGATGTGATCGTCATATGTCGTGACAACAAGCCATCGAGCTTGTTGAGGAAACATTGTGAAAAACATGATATCCATTATATAAAAAATAAGGTCTGCAAAGGTTTTGCTGAGAACAATAATCTGAACTTTAACCACTATCTCACCGAGTTTGGTAGAGTGAGTGGCGATGTGTTTCTTCTCGTTAATCCGGACATTATTCTAACAAAGAGTGCTTTCGGTAAATTTGCAGAGGGGGTTAAGCGTTCTCCCAACAGTATAGTCACCGCCAACCTATTCTTGGACGCAGATCACTCGGTTCAAGATCATAACATCCGACGTTATCCTTCGCTTTTTGATTTCGTTTCTTCATATGTTTTTCGAAAAAATAAAACGATCATCAATCGTTCAAATCATTGCTTACCAAGTGATGGGAAGTTTTGGTCGAGTGGCGCTTTTATGGGCGTTTCTGTCGAGAACTTTTTGAAAGTTCGAGGGTTTGATGAGAGCTATTACATGTATTGTGAGGATATCGACTTCTGTCGTAGAGCAGCCTTGCACGATATTCATGTCACGATGGCGTTAGACAGTTGCATCGTTCACACCAGAAGCCGGGATAGCCAAAAGTTGTTATCAAAGTATTTCTATTGGCATGTGTCCGGAGTAATGAAGTACATGCTTCGCAAAGAGTCACGCTTACCGAAAAAATCTTCTTTATGTGTATTGGATAATGAAGTGAGTGAGCATTCACATGAACTGGCAGGGTGACTCGAATCACGCCATTGACATTGTTTTAGCAACATATAATGGTGAAAAATACATTGAAGAGCAGATTCATTCATTGCAACGAAATGATGGGTATGACTTTTTAGTTAGCAATATCATTATCGTCGATGATGGGTCACGAGACAGTACGCTATCTAAGCTTCACGATTTAGCCATAAATGATAACAAGATTAAGATATATCCTTCAGTCGGCACACCTTTAGGACCTACGCAAAATTTTTGTAGAGGTGCATCTTTGAGTACCGCCAAATTTGTTATGTTTTGTGACCAAGATGATGTGTGGCTTAAGGATAAGCTCGCGACAACGTTGGATGCGATGGGTGAAGATGATTGCTCACACCCTAAGTTGGTTTTTTCTGACCTGCTTGTGGTGAACGATGAGCTGGAAGTTATCGCAAATTCTTACTTTTCCTTAAAGAATATTCCGAAAAATTGGCATACCAATATCGGCAGTCTCATAAAACAGAATGTGGCTTCAGGGTGCACAATGATGGCTAATCGCGCACTTTTAGATCGCGCATTACCTGTTCCAGAAGAAGCGTATATGCACGATTGGTGGCTTGCACTTGTTGCTAAAGTTGAAGGGGAGTTGATCTATGTCGATCAACCTTTGATGCTTTACAGGCAGCATACTAATAACGCAATTGGTGCTGGGTTGCATCGAAAATATGATGTGCATTATCGCGTAAATCGCTTTGTGCAAAGTGTCGATAAAACGGTCCTGCAAGCAGGAGCCTTAGTGAGAAAATATCCCTTAATTGCGGAGCAACATCCTGAAGTAAAGGCCTTGAGTGGCATTCATGCGCGTTCATGGTGGAAAAGCATGTTTGCAGCCTTATTTGGGAACCTCCGCAGAAGTTCATTGACTGGCTCATTGGCAATGGTCATGTACTGTTTGTTTTATGCAAAAAACGTCGAAGAAAGAACAAGAGAACGTGCATCCACATGTTCTTAATATGGACAATTTATTAGATCGATTGGGCTCAAATTTATGATTAAAAAATGCTTATTCCCAGCCGCAGGTTACGGCACCAGATTCCTCCCAGCCACCAAATCTATGCCAAAGGAAATGATGCCGATCGTCAACAAGCCTCTTATTGAGTATGGCGTTGACGAAGCGATTCAGGCTGGTATGACGGACATGTGCATTGTTACGGGCCGTGGAAAGCACTCTTTGATGGACCATTTCGACAAGAACTACGAATTGGAACATCAAATTTCTGGTACTAGCAAAGAAGCGTTGCTTGATGATATTCGTGAAGTGATTGATTCGGCGAATTTCACTTATATTCGCCAACGCGAAATGAAAGGCTTAGGGCATGCCATTTTGACCGGGCGTGAATTGGTGGGTGAAGAGCCGTTCGCGGTTGTGCTGGCTGATGATCTTTGCATTAACAAAGAACAAGGCGTGTTGGCGCAAATGGCAGCATTGTATAAGCAGTTCCGATGCTCGATTGTTGCCGTTGAAGAAGTGCCTGCTGATGAAACACACAAGTACGGTGTGATTGCTGGCGAACCACTAACTGATAACTTGATGCGTGTGACTGACATGGTTGAAAAACCAGAGCAAGGCACCGCGCCAAGTAACTTGGCGATTATTGGTCGTTATATTCTCACTCCAGATATTTTCGACATTATCGAAAACACTGAGCCAGGCAAAGGCGGCGAAATTCAAATCACTGATGCGTTGCTGCAACAAGCCAAGAGCGGTTGTGTATTGGCGTATAAGTTCAAAGGCAAGCGTTTTGATTGCGGCAGCGTCGAAGGGTTTATTGAGGCGACTAACTATTGCTTCGAGAATATCTATAAGGGATAGGAAATAGGACCTAGGGAAGAGCTAGATTCTAGTTTCAAGGTGGGGTTAATAACTCGCCCCTTTATCCTGTTTTAGTCATCAGTAATCCGTATTTTGTTGTTGTGCTCTCTAACCTGAAATTCGTTCCCACTGTTTTATCTGTACTCAAGACCATAAACATAATTCTGTAAAACCCTATAACAGGTCTTGCTCTACTTAGGGTCCAATCGCACTCTCGTCATTTCTCGCTGAACGTCGCCCTCGGTTTTCAGTAAAATTTACTAACTAGAAAAATACATTATATGTCATCAGCTATAGCAACAACATTTCTGTTGTCCTTTGCGCTGTTATTCGTTTTCCGAAAAGTGGCGAAGAAAATCAATTTTGGTGATGAACCCAATGAGAGGAAGCTTCATAAAGGGGCAATTCCACTGGTAGGGGGAGTCTCCATTTATTGCTCGATTTTCTTGTCTTCCGTTTTGTTTATCGATATGACGCAAAGCGATTGGCTTTATCTTGCTTGTGGCGTGGTATTAGTTTGTATCGGCGTACTTGATGATAAGTTCGATATCAGCTTTAAAGTGCGTCTGTTTGTGCAAGGTGCTATTTCGCTTGCCATGATCATACTGGCAGATTTAAGCCTAGCTAGCTTAGGTAACATTGCTGGCAATGTACCCGTTAATTTGCCAGTTTGGGTAAGCTACGCGGTGACAACCATTGCCGTGATTGGTGCGATTAATGCATTTAATATGGTTGATGGTATTGATGGATTACTTGGGGGCTTGGCGTCGGTTTCGTTTGCCGCCTTGGGTATCATGTTTTGGGTGCAGGGTGATTCAGGCCTGGCGCTGAACTGTGCCATGTTTATTGCCGCGATCATCCCGTACGTTATGCTTAACCTTGGTATTCCATTGGGGCTGCGTTTTAAAATTTTTATGGGTGACGCAGGTAGCATGTTGATTGGATTTACTGTGGTGTGGTTATTGATCCGTGGCTCTCAGCCTGACCACTCTACAACCATTAATCCTGTTACTGCACTTTGGTTTATTGCACTTCCGCTGATGGATATGGCAGCTATCATCGTTCGCCGTGTTCGTAAAGGGCACTCGCCTTTTAAACCTGACCGCGAGCACTTGCATCACATCTGCCAACGTGTTGGTTTGTCATCGCGTATGACGCTACTGGTGATTTGCTTACTGGCAGCATCGTTTGCAGGGATTGGTATATGGGGTGAGCTGTATCAGGCCAATGAAACCGCGATGTTTGTAGCCTTCATGGTGTTGTTTGCGGTTTACTTTGCCACGATTAGCCACATATTTCGTATCACGTCGAAAATTCGCCAGTGGATGGGTAAAGCACCGTTGGTGGAGATGGCGTAACGAGCAGGGGCGAGGGAGAGCAGTGTCGAGTGGCGAGTAAGAATGGATACGTACTCGCCAACTCGCCTCAGTGCAGTATGCAAGTTCCGTCGAGATCGGTTGATCCTGTTCGATAGTTACCTGACAGGTCATTTTTCTCGAGATAGCTTTTTTGCTTGCTGGTGTAGTGAGCCTGACTCGCGATGATTTCGATGTTTTCGCCATTACCTGCGCATGGTGAGTAACCGTCTTCATAACGGGGGCTGACATCTCGGGTTTTGGATATCCAGGTATCACCGTATCGGTCTATCACTTTGAGCTTTTTGGTCATGTCCAACGGTGATGAAAGATCGGTAATGTTTGAGAATTCGCCAAACAGGAATGAGCCTTCCTCGGGGATTTTCTGGCAGGTTTCAACATGAATGTTACGCGTTTTCCCTTGCATATCTTCACCGGTTCCTTCTTCTGTTTCTGCGCCATCACCGCCGCCTGAACTTTCCTCTGCGCCATCCTCGTTATTTGTTTCCTCGTCTTGTTCTTCCTTTCTTTCCACAAAAATCAGTGGTTTGACATTTTCAGCGGGTTTTAGCTCGTATATATGAGGATAGGTCGGGCGCTCGGAGGTGCGTGTGAGGTACTCATAACAAAAGAAATCACAGTATTTACGATCTTTCTTGGAATCGATAAAGTCGAATTGCGCTTTTTCATGATGCTGTACAAAGTTCGCTGAGTACTCAAAACTCAGTTGGAACAGGTAATCTTCCATCTCTGGTTTACTCAGGCGATCAAATGCATTGCTGATCTGACTTTTTATCTTTGTGCGTGTCTTTGATTGCCCTAAATAACTTTCAATCAACATGTGACCCGATGGGTCAGTGCGGGTGATAGGCAGTAAGGCATTGGGCAATGGCACACTAGTGGGGCCGGTAAACTGTAACCCGTTTATCACGAAGTCGCTGCTTGATAATACATAGTCACCGTTCAAGATAGGCGAAGCAGGGGCGATGTGAACAATGGCGATGTTGTCGGCGGAATAACCTTCTTGACCGAGTACATAATTGAATGATTCGTTCGCCCAAAGGTTTCCTTGGGAATGCGCCACGTAGACCAGCTTCTTGCCTAGCCAGGTATTGGAGTCATTGATCAATTGATGCTGCATTCTTACTTCGCCGGTATTGATTGTTCCGCCCGTTAAACTGGATAGGGCCTCAAGAAAGCGAGTGATACTCTCATTCACGGCGGTGCTGAATACATCCGTAATTAATTGCGCAAAGGCAGGCACGATGGAGATGATTCTTTCGATGATAGAGCTGTTACTTCGCCCATTGATGACGTCCCAAAATGCTTCCCAGCGCTGAGCAACGCGTTGGTCGAGTTCGTTGGTGCGTTGATCGAAAGTTTCCGCCAGATCCCCTAGCACATAAATGGCACTTTCATCGATGCGAGAATCATTGTAGAAAAGAGTGTATTCGACATCCTCGCCGTTATATTGGCTGTAACCTGCTTGGCGCTGCAATTCATTTAGCCCGCGAGTGGCGCTTAAAAAGGTATTGGCGACACCATTAAAAAAGCCAAACGTATAGCCTGATACTTCGCATTCGTTCGATGTTGCTGCGTGCAAGGGTTGTGATGCTAAAACAATAAACATCATCGTAATGAGGTGTTTATTCACAATACTCCTCCTTGTCGTCAAGCATTTTATAGTAGTTTCCATCTAACAGCCTGTTGTAGGCCAGAAATGCCATGGTGCGTGCTTTGGTGTTGTAGGTGAGTGCGACGAGCGTCTTTGACGTATTGGTCATGTCACGCACAGGCATGCCTAGAAAGCCCTCGCAAGCAATGACTTTGAGGTAGTTCTTACTGATTTCAAACGCGAGATCTTCATTCTCTGGCGTATCTTCGGTGAAATCATAGTGAAGGTTATCTTGAACATGACGCGCGTTTTGTTTGAGGGCATTTCTCACTGGCTCTTCCACTTCCAGCATGTTTAAAAATTCTTCTATGTCGTCACGAATACCGTCTTGGTTTGCATCTGTGCCTGTCAACGAATCGGTTCTGTCGAGGGTATGGTCAAAATGTTCGTAGATAAGTCCAAGTTGATCGTCTACTGACGGTTGCGCTCTTAGTTCCATGGAAAACGATGACGTTGATTCTTCTTCCTTATTATCAGTATCAGTTTCAGTGTCGGGCTCTGATGACGGCGGCGCATCATTGGAAGGGGGCGTCGAACGGGTATTTGGGTTTGACGTTGAATGATTGCAGCCCATCAAAGATAAAATGATGGCAATGGTGAAAAGCGTTTTGGACATCCGTATCCCCTATGCATTAATCAATGCGATTAATAGAAATAAATTGCTTATCAGTCTGTTACGAGTGATGTGATAGAGAGGATAGTAATGGGCGATGGCGGGTTGTTTTGTCTTATTGGTGGGAAGGTCGGGTCGAGTAAGAGCCGCTCAGTGTCACGAGATAAGAAACAAGGATAAAAAGAGAAGCGAGAGCATGATTGGCCAGCTAAAAGGGCCAACTCGCTCAGCCTTAACGCCTTTGCACCGATTGACGCTTAATCAAAATTGGCTGGAACTCGCGCACCGGCGCGGTGGTTTGTTCACCTAGCGATAATCTGGCTGCATTCATGCCCATGCTCTCAATAGGGCTTCTTATCGTTGTCAGTGCAGGGCTGAAATAGCACGAGGGCAGCACGTCATCAAACCCCACAATCGATAACCGCTCTGGCATGCTCACGCCTTGTTCGCGAAACACCTGCATGGCGGCAGCGGCAAAGAAATCGTTGAAGGCCACCACGGCGGTAACCGGCAAGCCTTTGTTGAGAAGGTTAGTCGCCGCTATTGCACCGCTTTGCTCGCCAAACGGCACCTCTTCAACCCAGTCTGGGTTCACCGCAATTCCCACCTCTTGCAACGCACGTTGATACCCCTCAAACCTCGCGGCTTTATCATCTAACGCCATTTCACAAGAAATATACGCAATGTCTCGGTGGCCGTGTTCAATCAGATGCTTGGTAGCCAAGTACGTGCCTTGTGCATTGTCGAGCCACACACACTGCGGCGCGATGTCTTTCACACAGCGATTCACCAGCACTAGCCCAGGCAGTTTTTTCGCCCATGCGGTGAGCGCGTCATCACTGATGGCTTTGCTATGCATCACAATGTGTTGGCAGCCTTTCCCCACCAGAAACTGAAGCGCATCTTCCTCGCATTGGACCTGATAATCCCCGCTCGCCACCATCAATTTTCGACCATGTTAACTGCGACGTTCTCACCCTCATCCTGATCTTCAACTAATAGGACTCAAAATTTCGTCATACCGTGATGTGCTTGCGCCTAGAATCAAAGTGCACGAAGGTTGACGGTTACCGCGTGCGACTGGTCCAAATTGGTAGGCGAGAGTATCTAGATAGTTATCGGAAAACTTGCCGATTGTCGATATAATCATTGCCAGATTTTCAATTAATATTCGTGCTTTCGGTTACTTAAGAACAAAGCAGGCGCTTTTGCAGCGGTTGTTATGTTGGTATAAGCTGATATGCAAGCAAAACAGGATTTTAAAATGGACGTTCTAGTCACTGGTGGTGTTGGTTATATTGGTAGCCATACCTGCGTACAAATGATTGAAGCAGGGTTTAATCCGGTATTGGTGGATAACCTGCACAACAGTAAGTTGGCTGTGCTTGATCGTATAGAAAAGCTCACGGGTAAGCGACCTAACTTCTATCAAGGTGATATTCGAGACAAAGCTTTTCTTACTTCTGTTTTTGAAAAAGAAAACAACATCAAAGCAGTCATCCACTTTGCGGGTTTGAAAGCGGTGGGTGAGTCGGTAGAAAAGCCGCTTGAATACTACGACAACAACGTAAACGGTACACTGGTGCTGGTGGATGCCATGCGTGATGCGGGTGTAAAATCAATCATCTTTAGTTCTTCTGCCACGGTATACGGCGACCCAGCCTCTGTGCCTATTCGTGAAAATTTCCCAACGTCTGCCACCAACCCATATGGCCGAAGCAAGCTGATGGTGGAAGAGTGTTTAACGGATTTCCACAAAGCAAACCCTGATTGGAGCATTACGCTGCTTCGTTACTTCAACCCTGTTGGCTCACACAAATCCGGTGAGATGGGTGAAGATCCACAAGGTATTCCGAATAACTTGATGCCGTTCATTTCACAAGTGGCTGTTGGTCGCCGCGAGTTTTTGTCGGTATTTGGTGATGATTACCCAACGCCAGATGGCAGTGGCGTGCGTGATTATATTCACGTTGTTGATTTGGCAAATGGCCATTTGGCAGCGCTGGATAAAGTCGGTCAGAAAGCAGGCTTGCACATTTATAACCTCGGCACAGGTGACGGTAAGAGCGTGCTTGAGATGGTGGCAGCGTTTAGCCAAGCTTGCGGCAAAGAAATTGCCTATCAAGTGGCGCCACGTCGCGCAGGGGATATCGCCGAGTGCTGGGCTGACCCGATCAAGGCGCAAACTGAGTTGGGTTGGAAAGCCACCCATACGCTTGATGACATGGTAACGGATACGTGGCGTTGGCAGTCAAACAACCCGAATGGTTATCCTGATAAGTAAGAGCAAGGTTCTAGGAATAAAAGATAGGATCTAGGACCTAGGACCTGCTTTCCCTATCTCCCTTACTAGGATTTCTACTCGTTGAAACAGTCACCATTATCTTTCGCTCTCTATATCTCTGCACTGTTTATCGTATTGATTGGGTTGAGTTCATTATTTACGGGGATTGGTCTCTCGGCCATCAACATCGAAAGCAGCCATTTTTTCTTCGGTCATGGTGACTGGCTATTTCATTTCGCACTTTTTCATCTAAGCAGTTGGCTTGTTTATACCCTTGATTCAGGGAAAAGACGTTTCGTGTGGTGTTTGCTGATTGCACTTGGTATTGGCTCTGAGCTTGCTCAGACTTACTGGATTCAAGGGCGCGACGGTAGCATGAGTGATGCAGCGGTGAATGTCCTCTCGGTACTTTGTGTTTATCCCATCTCCCTCCTTCTTTCTTCTCTTCGACAACATCATCAAACCTCAAAATAAACGTCAGAAAACCTTCATGTCCTATATTTAAGATAAATATAGATTTTGCGCGCGTGAAATAACGCGAGAGGCAGAACGAAAAGCAGTTGGATGTGCTTTATTTATCTTTTCATGGGGTGAGTGAATGAAGATAGCGGTAGCAGGAACGGGCTATGTTGGTCTTTCTAATGCCATGCTCCTTGCACAGCATAATCAAGTGGTTGCCGTTGATATTGTGAAAGAGAAAGTCGATATGCTGAACAATGGTGTGTCTCCCATCATTGATAAAGACATCGAGCATTTTTTAACGCATAAAGATTTACGCTTTTACGCCACGTTAGATGGCCACGAAGCCTATGCATGGGCAGACATTGTGATTGTGGCGACACCGACGGACTACGATCCTGTCACCAATTTTTTTAATACGTCTTCCGTTGAGGCGGTCATTCAAGACGTGGTGTGTTGCAATTCTCATGCACTCATTGTGGTGAAATCGACAGTACCAGTGGGGTTTACGGAAACCGCAAAAACCCACTATCAGACAGAAAACCTGCTTTTTTCACCGGAGTTTTTGCGCGAGGGGCGAGCGCTGTATGACAACCTGCATCCTTCTCGTATCATTATCGGTGGGCAAACAGAGTGTGCGGAGTTATTTGCAAACCTATTGTTAGAAGGTGCAGAAGACGAGAATATCCCTGTTCTGTTTACCCATTCTAGCGAAGCCGAAGCCGTTAAACTTTTTTCAAATACCTACCTTGCCATGCGTGTTGCTTACTTTAATGAGCTTGATTCTTATGCTGAAGCTTTGGGGTTGGATTCTCGTGAGATCATTGAAGGGGTGTGTTTAGACCCCCGAATTGGAAGCCATTACAACAATCCGTCGTTTGGTTACGGTGGATATTGCTTGCCGAAAGATACCAAGCAGTTGTTGGCGAATTACAATTCGGTACCCAATAACATTATTGGGGCGATTGTCGAGGCGAACCGCACGCGTAAAGACTTCATCGCGGAATCCATATTAAAAAGAAAGCCGAAAGTGGTGGGTATTTATCGTTTGATCATGAAAACAGGATCGGACAATTTTCGTGCTTCTTCGATTCTTGGCGTGATGAAGCGCATCAAAGCGAAGGGCATTGAGATTGTGATTTATGAGCCTGTGTACACGGGGAGAACATTGTTCAACTCAGAAGTGCTCACCGATCTTGATGCCTTTAAACAGTGCACCGATGTGATTGTGTCGAACCGTATGGATGATGCCTTGCTGGATGTTGAAGATAAGGTGTACACAAGAGATTTGTTTGGCGCAGATTAAATACAAAAAGAAGCGAGTATGAGTGCTCGCTTTTGTTTGATCTTGGCGAAGCCGTTTCAGATATTACGAATGAAACTGCTCACACGCCAGTAGCGTATTTTCAATCAATGTTGCGACGGTCATTGGGCCAACGCCACCCGGTACTGGCGTGATGTGGCTGGCTTTCGTTTTGGCGACATCGTATTCCACGTCACCCACCAGTTTGCCATCTTCCATTCGGTTAATGCCCACATCAATCACGACTGCGCCGGGTTTGATCCAATCACCAGGAATAAAATTAGGTTTGCCAACCGCTACGACCACGAGATCGGCTTGGCGAATATGCCCTTCGAGATCTTTGGTGAAGCGGTGACATGTGGTGGTGGTGCAACCTGCAAGCAGAAGCTCCATGGTCATCGGACGACCGACAATGTTTGATGCGCCAACCACGACTGCGTGCATACCACGAAGCGGGATGTTGTAGCGATCAAGCAGTGTGATAATGCCTTTCGGTGTGCATGAGCGAAGCTTAGGAATACGCTGACACAGGCGACCTACGTTGTACGGGTGGAAGCCATCCACGTCTTTCTCTGGGTGAATACGCTCAAGTACGTTAGTTGCATCCATTTGCGCCGGAAGAGGTAACTGAACCAAAATACCGTCGATTTCGTCGTCTGCATTTAGCGTATCAATTAGTGCCAGCAAATCGGCTTCGGGCGTGCTTGATGGGAGGTCGTAAGACTTAGAGATAAAACCCACTTCTTCACAAACGCGACGCTTGCTGCCGACATAGACCTGTGACGCGGCATCATCACCGACGAGAACAACAGCCAACCCTGGCGCTCGCAGGCCTGCAGCCTTTCTTGCTTCGACGCGCGCGGCAACTTCTTGTCGAACAGTTTGAGAAATGATTTTTCCATCAATAATTTGAGCGGCCATGATTTTCCTTTGGCAAAGATACAGACGGGAAAGAGACCGTATTTTGACAAAAAAAATGTGACATGGCTATAGCGCAAACGTTTGCGCTTCGCTCACTTTATTTTTCCTGTCCCAGAAGCGTCAATAAGTGGTTCAGATGCGGGTGAGGTTAAGTTTGCGGTGAGCATATCCATGGCTTGACCGTAGTAGTTTTCAATAGCCTCTGTTAGCCACGGTTTGACGTAGAGCGTGGAGACAAACACGCTGGTCCTTTCATTGCCGAGATCGGTGCCATCAAGCAATTTGAACCCCGAACCTGAAATGCCTGAAATGATGCCGACCAACTCACCTTTGTGATTAAACGCGCCACCACCACTCATGCCCGATTGAACCGGCGCGTCGGTGATACTGGCAGGACAGCTAGCAAACAGGCTGCTATCAACGAAGTTGACGTCGATAAAATATTTTCCCTCTCCAACAATCACCTTACCCGTGAGGCCCATGCCGACGGTGGTGATGGATTCATTTTGTTTCACGGTGCCCAGCGGGGCGGTGTTTTTGCCTGTGTTGTCTTCTTTGATCAACGCGATGTCACAATCAGGGTGATAAGCAACTACCGTACTGTAATCGAGTTTGGCGATATGTTTGGCAGTAAGGCTGAGTTCTGGGGTAATGGGAACGCTGCTGCCATGACCACCAAGCACAAATGGAATGCCGATGGGGAGGTAGTTAACTGCTGGCACATTGGTCTCTTGTGCGTATTCCAAAGGACCGTTAATCAAAAAGCATCCTTGAAGAGAAAAAAGGATAACCAGAGAGACTAAAGCATTGCGTATGACCTGGGCCATTTGAAAACCTCCAGTGCTGTGACGCGCGTCTCACAAATGAGGCGGCTAATGTGAGCATAGGAAGCAAGTTAGCAATGTACAAAAATCTATTGATTATTCACTCAATTAATAATTAAGTTGCTGAATATAATAATTTAAATATCTTTGATGTTTTTGTTTCCATCAAAAATGACTGTTTTGGGTCGGATTTATGGCGAGGTCTAATTTTGTATATATTTATTGTCTTCTTAGTCAGTCTTTAAAGGTTCTGGACTGTATTGAAAATTATACTTTTTACAATATAAGGCATGAGGTGCGGTTTCTTTATTCTCATCGAGAATTAAAAAGATAAGAAGAAAAAGAGTGCGTTAGGCATGGAGTGATGAAAATGGAACAGCAAAAAAGTGAGTAAGTGCCAAAATTATATCGACAGCGGGTCGGTAAAATCTGGGTTTTGGCTATGTGCCTTAGAGGGTAGACAGCATGAAAAAACAGCATAAAAAAAAGCAGGTCTATAAATACAGACCTGCTTTATATTTGATTTGCCAAGCATCAGCCAAATCCTAGGACCCTAAAGCCCAATTACAAATCTACTGGCATCACGTCATCGACACCATTCGCACCACGACGACGGTTGCGCTTGGTGGAGACCAGCATGTAAATGAGAGTCGCAGCGAAGCAAATCGCGAAATAGAACATCAAACCGCTTTCTGTGTTCATTGCTTTGCCAGCCAATACGGGGCCAATCACGGAGCCTACACTGTAGCTGAGTAGCATTAACTCTGCTGCTGCCACAATTTTCGACTCACTCACTTTTCGGCATGCAAGGGTGATGGCGACCGGGTAGAGTGCAAAGGCTGCTGCGCCGAGTAGAAATAATCCGGCCATCAAGCCTGCATCCACGGTGGCGATTTCAATCATCGCGATAGCCAGTAGGCCAGCAAAGCAAAACATGGCCATTAACAGTGCTTTTTCTACGCGTGAATTTAGCCAGCTCACAAGTGGCTGTACTGCCATGCCACCCAAGATCACGATAGCCATCAACATACCCACCTGGTTGTGGCTGTAGTGTTGCTCTAGATCGAGCGGCAATAACCCGTAGATAGAACCCAACACCAAGCCTGACACAATGCAGCCAATGTAGGCAGCTGACGGTAAATCTCGCATTTCACGTAACTTGATGCTCGAATGTTCAACGATTTTTGGCTGGCCTTTTTTGAAAATCAGCGGTGGCAGCATGGCAGCAGAGAACAGGGTGGCAACGACCATGAGAGGCATCGCACCTTCAGTGCCAAAGAAACCAATGCCCAGTTGACCTAACGCCGAACCGCCATACAGAGACGCCATATAAAGACCTAGGCGCTTTGCACGTGCTTTTTCAGTATCAGCCATCAATAGCCATGATTCGATCACCACGAAAACGCCGGCAACGGCAACGCCTGCGAGAAATCGTGAGACGAGCCAAACAGCAGGTGAGGCAATAGTGGCCATCATGCCGACTGTCGCCACGATAGCTATTAAGAATGCAACTAGCGCATTGCGGTGACCAAACTTACCCACGATACGTGCACTAATGAGTGCGCCGCCCAACAGACCAGCGTAAAACACACTTGCAAGCCAAGAGGCGAGATCGACCGACATCCCTCTTGCACTCAGCGCAAGCGGGATCAGGCTCATCAGGAAACCTGAGGCAACGGCAAATAGGCTCAGGCTGATAACAGGCACGAGTGGGCTGTTACCTTCAGTCCGAATTTCGAGGGTCTGTTGCAATGCGTTTTCTCTATCGTAATGACGTAAAATGAAAAAAACCTGCTCAAAGTGGGCAGGTTTTCTATGTTTGTTGGCGTGATTATTATTTCGCCAGTCTAAAACGTAAAGTGAGATAAACTGTTTGTAATAATCGATATTTTTTATCGAAATGAATATTCAGAATTGTGCATACGCTTAGGCCTGTTGGTCAGGTATTTCCGGCTTCTTACGCGAACTTTCCCACTTTCTATGCACGCCTCGGCGTAACGCAGAAAATGTAGATTCAACTTTATCTAATCCCACCAGAACAAAGAGTACGAATCCGCACAATAAAAGTGCTTGTCGGCCATAGTCAAAAGCGATGATCATACCCAATCCTGCCATTAGCCAAACCACGGCTGCTGACGTGACGCCTTGTATTTGTCCGTCTCGAGACATCATGGACATGATCGGAGCGTGCAACGGTGTGGTTTGAATCGAATTAGCGGTGACTGTGCTTGTTTATTAGGCATTTGATATCAAAGCGTGAGGAAAAGCGTTGACGCAGTGTCTATGACCCTTATAATCCGGCTTGCATTTGCACACTCGTGTGAATCAAGTGCGCCCTTAGCTCAGTTGGATAGAGCAACGGCCTTCTAAGCCGTGGGTCACAGGTTCGAATCCTGTAGGGCGTACCAATTTCCTTCCCCCGAGTTCCTTTGTTCGTGTCACTCTCTTAAACAGTCAAACTCCTTGTTCCCGAATAGAATTTTTTCAGGGAAGAGTAGATCCTAAAACCTAGGGCCCTATTATCTAAGATCTATGCCTTAATACCCTAAAAACCTTCGTTATACCCCTTGAATTCCATTTTCACGCCCCAATCTCACAGAAACACGACGATGGACCCAGCCTGTCTCGACTCGGCAGGGCAGTGTCGCTATAATGGCGCGTCTAAAAAACCACACCTCGTATTTTGAGGTTATTTGATACAAGCGTTTTATCGCTTTGTACGCAAATTCACAGGCGCTATGGCGATCGAATCGCTGTAGCACGAAAGGATGCTACCGGCTGGAGCCGGGCAACATCACTCAGCTAATCTGAGTAAGTTTTGAGGTTAAATATACAATGCAAGTTACCGTTGAAACCACAGAAGGCCTGCAGCGCCACCTGAATATTACTGTTCCAGCAGCAAACATCGAAGATGCAGTGACTGCTGAACTACGCAACATTGCTAAAAATCGTCGTTTCGATGGTTTCCGCAAAGGCAAAGTGCCTTTGAAAATGGTTTCTCGTATGTACGGCTCAGCAGTACGTAACGACGTGATGGGTGAAGTGATGCAGCGTCATTTCATCGAAGCTATCATCAAAGAAAAAATCACCCCAGCAGGCGCACCGACTTTCACTCCAGTTGATGTTGAAGAAGGTAAAGATCTGGTATTCAAAGCGTCTTTTGAAGTTTACCCAGAAATCGCACTGAAAGATCTGGACAAAGTTGAAGTGGTTAAGCCACAAGCTGACGTTAACGAAGACGACGTTGCTGAAATGATCGAGACCCTGCGTAAGCAACAAGCGGGTTGGGCAGACGTTGATGCACCAGCACAAGCTGATAGCCGTGTCACTATCGACTTCATCGGTTCTATCGATGGCGAAGAGTTCGAAGGCGGTAAAGCAGAAGGCTTCGCTCTGGCTATGGGTCAAAACCGTATGATTCCAGGTTTCGAAGACGGCGTTGTTGGTAAGAAAGCAGGCGAAGAATTCACGATTGAAGTGAGCTTCCCAGAAGATTACCACGCTGAAAACCTGAAAGGTAAAGCAGCGAAGTTCGACATCACACTGCACAAAGTTGAAGCACAAGAACTGCCAGAATTGACGGCAGAGTTTGTTGCGCGTTTCGGCGTTGAAGACGGTAGCGTTGACGGCCTGAAAGCAGAAGTGCGTAAAAACATGGAACGCGAACTGAAGCAAGCTGTGAAAAACCGCATCAAAGAGCAAGTGATCGACGGTCTGGTTGAGAAAAACGACATCGACGTTCCTTCTGCTTTGATCGACCAAGAAGTGAATGTTCTGCGTCAACAAGCGGTTCAGCGTTTCGGTGGCAACATGGAAAACGCACCTGAACTTCCACGTGAGCTGTTCGAAGAACAAGCGAAACGTCGCGTTGTTGTTGGCCTGCTACTTGGTGAAGTGATTAAAGCTGAAGAGCTGAAAGCTGACGAAGATCGTGTGAAAGCACTGATTGAAGAAATGGCTTCTGCTTACGAAGATCCATCAGAAGTGGTTTCTTACTACGCGAAAGATCAGCGTCTAATGGAGAACATGCGTAATGTTGCTCTTGAAGAACAAGCTATCGACGCGCTGTTAGCTAAAGCACAAGTTTCTGAAAAAGCACAAAGCTTCTCTGAGCTGATGAACCCAGTTCAAGCATAAGTGCTAGAATTGTAGAGTGGACATTTGACTTAGAATTCACTCTTCTGATAACAATGGTCCGAATGAAGTATATTCATCCGGGCCATTTATTTTAGGGAAATAACACTATGAGCTTTCAAGAAAAAAACGGAATGCCTTCTATTATTGATGCGCTAGTGCCAATGGTGGTTGAGCAAACCTCCCGCGGTGAACGTTCTTACGACATCTACTCACGCCTGCTGAAAGAGCGCGTGATCTTTTTGACCGGTCAGGTTGAAGATCACATGGCGAATCTCGTTGTTGCGCAGTTGCTGTTTCTCGAATCAGAAAACCCAGAAAAAGATATCTTCCTTTACATCAACTCTCCAGGTGGTTCAGTTACCGCGGGTATGTCTATTTATGACACGATGCAGTACATTAAACCTAACGTGAGCACGGTATGTATGGGCCAAGCGTGTTCGATGGGCGCATTTCTACTGGCTGGTGGTGCGAAAGGTAAGCGTTACTGTCTGCCAAACTCACGTGTGATGATCCACCAACCGCTGGGCGGCTTCCAAGGCCAAGCGTCGGACATCCAAATCCATGCGCAAGAAATTCTGACCATCAAGAACAAGCTAAATAGCTTGCTTGCTGAGCACACTGGTCAGCCGCTGGAAGTGATCGAGCGTGATACCGATCGTGACAACTTCATGGCTTCGCAAGATGCGGTAGACTATGGCATAGTTGATTCGATATTAAATAAGCGCGATTAATTTTTTAGTTCTGAGATAGTTAGGGGTTTATCCCCCTTTTATTTTGGAATTGGGTCTTGCGGCTGTCGGAAATTTCCGCCGAGTTGATATAGACTCAGATCATGGCAAACATGGGCGAAAGCCTAAAGAGGTTAGCGAATGACAGACAAGCGAAAAGACGGTGGCAGCGGCAAACTGCTTTACTGCTCTTTCTGCGGCAAAAGCCAGCATGAAGTACGCAAGTTAATTGCTGGACCTTCTGTTTATATCTGCGATGAGTGTGTTGACCTGTGTAACGACATCATTCGTGAAGAAATAAAAGAGGTCATGCCTAAGCGCGACAGCAACGAACTTCCGACACCACAGGATATTCGTTCACACCTTGATGACTATGTCATCGGTCAGGACAGAGCGAAGAAAGTGCTCTCTGTAGCGGTTTATAACCACTACAAGCGTCTGAGAAATGGTGATACGACGGCGGAAGGTGTTGAGCTAGGTAAGAGTAACATCTTGCTGATTGGTCCAACCGGTAGCGGTAAGACTTTACTTGCTGAAACGCTGGCGCGTTTTCTGGATGTTCCGTTCACAATGGCTGATGCAACCACACTGACCGAAGCGGGTTATGTGGGTGAAGATGTCGAGAACATTATCCAGAAACTGCTTCAGAAATGTGACTATGACGTAGCCAAAGCAGAGCGTGGAATTGTCTATATCGATGAAATCGATAAGATCTCACGCAAGTCTGACAACCCTTCAATTACACGTGACGTGTCGGGTGAAGGTGTACAACAGGCGCTGTTGAAACTGGTTGAAGGCACCATCGCTTCTGTTCCACCGCAAGGTGGCCGTAAGCATCCACAACAAGAGTTCTTGCAGGTTGATACCTCTAAGATTCTGTTTATCTGTGGCGGTGCATTTGCGGGTCTCGACAAAGTGGTTGATCAACGCATCGCAAAAGGCAGCAGTATTGGTTTTGGTGCGGAAGTTCGCTCTAAAGACCAAGAAGCAACCCTGAGTGATTTGTTCAGCAAGGTTGAACCGGAAGATTTGGTGAAATATGGCCTGATCCCTGAGTTCATCGGTCGTCTGCCTGTGACGGCGACGCTGACCGAGTTGGACGAAGATGCGCTAGTACAAATTCTGCGCGAGCCTAAGAACGCACTGACGAAACAGTATGCTGCGTTGTTGGAGCTTGATGGCGTTGAACTAGAGTTCCGTGATGACGCGTTAACGGCGATTGCTAAGAAAGCAATGGATCGTAAAACGGGTGCTCGTGGCCTGCGTTCAATCGTTGAAGCTGTGTTGCTGGACACCATGTACGATTTGCCTTCGAGCAAAGACGTCTCCAAAGTGGTGATCGACGAATCTGTGATTAAAGGCGAATCTGAGCCTTTGCTTATTTATGAAGCAGCAGAGAGTCAAGCAGCGGGTGCGGAATAAGTCCTACTATGCGTGCGGTTAAATAGCTTATTTAACCAACAAATTATAAAAAAAAAGGGAGCGCTCGCTCCCTTTTTTACATTCTGCTTGGTATGCCGTTGAATCCTGACAAACTATCCCCATATACTCATTAGTATCTAAAACGGAAGAGAGAAAAATATGAACTTGGAGCGTTCCGAGCGCATTGAGATTCCGGTCCTGCCTTTGCGTGACGTGGTTGTTTATCCTCATATGGTTATTCCACTATTTGTGGGAAGGGATAAATCTATCCGTTGCCTTGAAGCAGCGATGGACAATGATAAGCAGATTCTATTGGTTGCGCAGAAAGACGCGGCAACTGATGACCCATCCATTGCTGATCTGTATGAAGTCGGTACAGTGGCCTCAATCCTGCAGTTGCTAAAATTGCCTGATGGCACGGTCAAAGTGCTTGTTGAAGGTTTGCAGCGTGCAGAAATTAAAAAATTCCGCGAGGATGATTTCTTCATTGCTGATGCTCAGTACACCGAAACGCCAGAAATGGATGAGCGTGAGCAAGAAGTGTTGGTGCGTACAGCCATCAGCCAGTTCGAAGGCTTTATTAAGCTGAACAAGAAGATCCCGCCGGAAGTCCTCACTTCGCTAAATGGTATTGAAGAAGCCGCACGTTTGGCGGATACCATTGCTGCGCACATGCCATTGAAGTTGCATGACAAACAGCAAGTGCTCGAAATTGTGGACATCGCTGAGCGCCTTGAATTTTTGATGACCATGATGGAATCAGAAATCGATCTGCTACAAGTTGAGAAGCGCATTCGTAGTCGCGTGAAAAAGCAGATGGAAAAGAGCCAGCGCGAGTATTACCTCAATGAGCAAATGAAAGCTATCCAGAAAGAACTGGGTGAGCTGGATGATGCACCAGATGAATTCGAAAGCCTGAAGCTGAAGATTGAAGAATCGAAAATGCCTCAGGAAGCCAAAGAGAAGACAGAGCAAGAGCTGCAAAAGCTCAAGATGATGTCTCCTATGTCGGCGGAAGCGACCGTAGTGCGTAGTTATATCGATTGGATGGTCAGCGTGCCATGGTCGAAGCGCTCGAAAGTGAAAAAGGATTTGGCGAAAGCTGAAGAGATCCTTAACTCCGATCACTATGGTCTGGAGCGCGTCAAAGAACGCATCCTTGAGTATCTCGCGGTACAAAACCGTATCAACAAGCTGAAAGGTCCAATCCTTTGCTTGGTCGGTCCTCCTGGTGTGGGTAAAACCTCTCTGGGTCAGTCGATCGCCAAAGCAACGGGACGTAAATACACCCGCATGGCATTGGGCGGCGTGCGTGACGAAGCGGAAATTCGTGGTCACCGTCGTACTTACATTGGCTCATTGCCGGGCAAGCTGATTCAGAAAATGGCTAAAGTGGGCGTGAAAAACCCATTATTCTTGTTGGATGAAATCGACAAGATGTCTTCAGACATGCGCGGCGACCCATCGTCTGCTTTGTTAGAAGTGCTTGATCCTGAACAAAACAATGCGTTCAATGACCATTACCTGGAAGTCGATTACGATCTGTCAGATGTGATGTTTGTGGCGACGTCGAACTCCATGAATATTCCCGGTCCTTTGCTTGACCGTATGGAAGTGATTCGTCTGTCGGGTTACACCGAAGATGAAAAACTGAATATTGCTAAGCAGCACCTACTTGATAAGCAAGTGCAGCGTAACGGCCTTAAGCCAAGCGAAATCACGATTGAAGATTCCGCCATTGTTGGCATCATTCGTTATTACACGCGTGAAGCGGGTGTGCGTAGCCTTGAGCGTGAGATTTCTAAACTGTGTCGTAAGGCAGTGAAAGAAATTCTGTTAAACAAAGAGCTGAAATCGATCACCATTAATCAGGAAAACCTGAAGAAGTATCTTGGTGTACAGCGTTTCGACTTCGGCAAAGCAGATGAAAGCAACCGTGTGGGTCAGGTAACGGGCCTAGCGTGGACATCAGTGGGCGGCGATCTGCTGACCATCGAGACTGAATCAATGCCGGGTAAAGGCAAGCTCTCACAAACCGGTTCGCTGGGCGATGTGATGCAAGAGTCGATTCAGGCTGCGATGACCGTGGTGCGTACTCGTGCTGAGAAACTGGGCATCAACAACGACTTCTACGAAAAACGTGATATTCACGTACACGTACCAGAAGGCGCAACACCGAAAGATGGGCCAAGTGCGGGTATCGCAATGTGTACTGCGTTGGTTTCTAGCTTGACGGGTAACCCTGTACGCTCTGATGTTGCCATGACAGGTGAGATCACGCTTCGTGGTGAAGTGTTGCCGATTGGTGGTTTGAAAGAAAAACTGCTTGCTGCACACCGTGGTGGTATTAAAACGGTCATCATTCCAAAAGAAAACGAACGCGATCTGGAAGAAATCCCAGATAACGTGAAAGCGGACCTAGATATCCATGCTGTGCGTTGGATCGACGATGTTCTGACCCTTGCATTGCAGAACAATCCGCTCGGAATCGAGCTTGTCACCGCTAAAAAGAGTGACGCGTAGCAAAAATAAGCAACGCAAAGGGCTGACAGTCAGTAAAAGGCTTGTCAGTCTTTTTTTTGAGGGCTAAGTTAAGAGAAACGTTGCAAGCCCTTAATTCATAACAGCTACAGCGTTTTACAGCCTTGTTTTGATAACAAAGGCGATGACTAATTATTCGCCACCGCAAAAAATGGGATTTGTGGTTCGTTTGTAAAGGGGATGAAAAAGTGAACAAGTCGCAGTTAATTGATAAAATCGCAGAAAATGCAGATCTGTCTAAAGCTTCAGCAGGTCGCGCACTAGACGCACTGATCGATGCAGTATCAGGTAGCCTAAAAGATGGCGATCAAGTTGCTCTAGTTGGTTTTGGTACCTTCTCTGTTCGTGAGCGTTCAGCACGTACGGGTCGTAACCCACAAACCGGCGCAGAAATTGATATTCCAGCCGCTAAAGTCCCTGGCTTTAAAGCGGGTAAAGCTCTGAAAGACGCGGTTAACTAATCTTAAATATACCGTTTGCTCTTTGTCGCAGAGAGCCGAGTTTAAGGCTGTAATGTCTGTGACATCAGCGTATAATCAGGCTCAACAGAGTGTAAAGGCGCATCTCGGGATGCGCTTTTTTAGTTTTTAATACTTAAGTTTTAATCTTTAATACTTGGTTTTAATTCTTAAGACGAACGTTTCAATTTAGCAGGAGTAGCGGCACGTTATGATGGAGCGACTACGTGAAGGCGTAAATAGCATCGCGGTTAAGATCATCTTAAGCCTTATTATCTTTTCCTTTGCCTTTGCAGGTGTCGGTGGCTACCTCGCTGGTGGTACTGAGATTCCGGCGGCGAAAGTAGGTGATCTAGAAATTAGCCGTAGCCAATTTGAGCAAGCTTATCAAAATGAGCGCGCGCAGATGCAATCACAGGCTGGAGATTTCTTCTCAACGATGTTGAGCGATCCCAATTATCTGGCTCAATTCCGTCGCAATGTTCTAGACCGTATGGTGAATCAGTCTCTTCTTGACCAAGAAGCTGATCGACTGGGTCTACGAGTAAGTGATGTTCAGGTTAAACAATCAATCCGAGAAATGCCTGCTTTTTCAAGCAATGGCATTTTCAATAATGATTTGTACCTTGCGGCACTACGTCGTAACGGTTTAAGTCCGGATCAATTTGCTGAATACGTTCGCCAAGACATGGTTCGTGAGCAGTTGGTTAACGCGCTGGTAAGCAGCGAGTTTGCCCTAGAAGACGAATTAGAGTCCCTGTATAAGCTTGAAGGACAAACGCGCATGGTGCGTACCTTGACGCTGCCATTGTCTGATTTCTCTGATAAAGCGGAAATCACTGACGAGCAGAAGAAAGCGTACTATGAGCAAAATCCGAGTCAATTTGTTCGCCCTGAGCAATTTAAGCTGTCTTATGTTGAGCTTACGGGTTCAGGCGTTGCTGACGTTGCAGATGTGACCGAAGAAGAAGCTGAAGCTTACTACGACGCGAACATAGCCGCTTACGGCACGTCAGAGCAGCGTAAAGTTAGCCACATTATGATCCAAGGTGATGATGATGCAGCCAACGAAAAAGCACAGGCTGTACTTGCTGAGCTTAACGCAGGTGCGGATTTTGCAGAGCTAGCAAAAACGCGTTCAGATGATACCTTTAGCGCAGAACAAGGCGGGCAACTGGATTGGTTTGACAAAGGCGTGATGGACCCAGCGTTTGAAGATGCGTCTTTTGCACTGGTTAACACGGGCGATGTCACTGATGTTGTTCAGTCTGATTTTGGTTTCCACATCATCAAACTTGATGAGATTAAACCGTCTGATGCGAAGCCTTTTGCTGATGTTCGCGATGAAATTATCGCTCAGTTGAAGCTACAACATGCCGCTGAAAAATTCTACGCACTGTCAAATGAACTGGCTGAGAAAGCATTTGAAATGCCAGACAACCTTGATGATGCCGCTGAAGCAGTGAATGCGACGGTGAATAAAACGGATTTTATTGCCTTAAACGAACTGTCCGGTGCGCTCGCAAACCCTGCGGTTGTGCAAGCGTTACAAACACCAGAAGTGCGTGAAGATGGCTTGAACTCCGACATCATCGAAATTGCACCAGAACACGTGTTGGTTCTGCGCGTTGATGATGTTCGACCTGAAGCCGTGCGACCATATGAAGACGTGGAAGCGCAGGTGACGGCGATGCTTAAGCGCCAAGATGGCGAAAAAGCAGCGGATGCATTGGCGAATACCTTGCTCGCTGAACTCAACGCTGACAATGATGCAGGCGTTAACGCATCAGGTTACGCATTTGGTGCAGAAAGCGAAGTTAGCCGTGTGTCACCAGAGCGTGAAGTGGTTGAATTGGTGTTTACCATGCCGACACCTGCTGCTGATGCGAGTGAGTATGGTCTGACGCGTGCTGTTAACGGCGATGTTCTGATCGTTGCGCTTGATAGCGTGAAAGAACCGGCAACCGAAGAGATTAGCTTACAAAGCCAGATGGCAGAACGTGTGGCACGTACCACCGCCAATGCTGATCTGAATGCTTTGATTGCACAGCTAAAACAAAAAACAGAGGTCACTTATTCTTTAGACACGGCGGAGCAATAATCACTGATATTTTGAAGTGATTGCATCGCAGTTGTAATTGATAAGTCACATCGACGGGGCGCTTTTAGCGCCCCGTCGTTTTTTTGTACATTGTAATGGAGCCGGGAGAAAGGATTCGTATGCTGGTGAGGACAGTCATTCATACAACCTAAGGAACAGGAAATGATAAAAACACTCTTTTCAGCATTGGTACTGGCGGCAACGCTAATCATCAGCCCTTTTGCCGTTGCGCAAGATGGCGCTCAAGGTGCGCCTATTGAAGTGAACATCAATACGGCTGAAGCCGATGAGCTTGATAAGTATCTGGATGGGATCGGTAAATCAAAAGCGCAGGCTATTGTCGACTTTCGCAACGAATACGGTGCTTTCGAATCTGTAGAAGCACTATCAGGTGTCAAAGGTATTGGTAACGCCATCGTAGAGAAAAATCGCGATCGCATAACGCTGTAATCCCCGCTAGGCTGTGTGTCGGGGAGCACCCTCTCCCCAGTCTCATTTAATTTTCCCCCTGCGTTTTGTACGCTTCCCATGCCTTCTGTTATTTGAACCTAACCTTCTGATGCGTGACACTCGAGTGGTTACCGCCTTTATGGGCTGATTTTTCATGTGAAAAGCTTGAGAAAAGATCACTGTGACAACAGAATGGTATCAGTACCCACGTCTCAACTAAGTCAAGGAAGCCATGAGCCAGAAACACAGCCATTTCTTTGCCCATCTCGCGAGAATGAAACTTATCTATCGCTGGCCGTTAATGCGAAATGTGTTCAACGAGAATATCTCTGAACATAGCCTTCAAGTCGCATTTGTTGCCCATGCGCTCGCACTGATTGAAAACAGAAAATTTGGCGGCAATTATTCGCCAGAACGCGTCGCCTTGTTGGCCATGTTTCACGATTGCAGTGAAGTGCTGACGGGGGATTTACCCACGCCAATCAAGTACTTTAATCCTGCTATTGCCGACGAATACAAAAAAATTGAGCGTATTGCGGAAGACAAACTGGTGGCCATGTTACCGGAAGAGTTTCGTGATGATTACCGCCCGTTAATCGACAGTGCGGCGATAGACGCCGAAGACTATCAGTTAGTGAAGCAAGCTGATTCTATCTGTGCCTATTTAAAGTGTTTAGAAGAGCTGTCGGCGGGCAACCACGAATTCGAGCAGGCGAAGCGTCGTCTTGAAACCACCATGGAAGACCGTGGCAGTGAGGCGACGGCGTATTTTATGTCAACGTTTGGCGCGAGCTTTGGGCTAACGCTCGATGAGATCAGCGATGAGTAAGTTTTTGGTGTCATCGACATGGGAAGCACGGCTGGCAGAAGAGAATAAGAAGCGTCGTAACGATAAGCGCACGGTGTTTCAGCGAGACCGCGCCCGTATCCTTCATTCGGCTGCCTTTAGACGCCTACAAGCGAAGACTCAGGTGCTTGGGGCAGAGCACAGCGATTTTTATCGAACCCGCCTGACGCACTCGCTAGAAGTGTCACAGATTGGCACGGGCATCGTTGCCCAGCTCAAAGAGAAGCAACCAGATTTTAAACCCTTGTTGCCTTCAACCAGCTTAATGGAAAGCTTGTGTTTAGCGCACGATATTGGTCATCCCCCTTATGGGCATGGCGGTGAGATTGCGCTGAACTATATGATGCGCAACGACGATGGTTTTGAAGGTAATGCGCAAACCTTTCGTATTGTGTCATTGCTCGAACCTTATACCGAGCAAGATGGCATGAATTTGGCTCGCCGAACCTTATTGGGGCTGCTGAAATATCCGACGTTGCTGAAGCACACTCGACGGCTTCAATTGCCGGAGGATGTGAAAGAATTTCGCCATCTCAAAGCGGCGTTATGGCATCCCGCCAAGGGCATTTATCAGGATGATACCGATCGCTTTGATTGGGTGTTAGGCGGGTTGTCTGACAAAGACGCGAACTTGTTTACGTCTTTAAGACGTGCGCCTGATGATGATCACCACGGCCGATCAAAATATAAATCGCTCGATTGTTCCATCATGGAATTGGCCGATGACATTGCTTATGGCGTGCATGATTTAGAAGATGCCATCGCCATGGGGATTGTTCAGCGAGACCAATGGCAAGAAGCTGTCGCCAGTAAACTGGCCGAATGCGGCGATCCTTGGCTTGAAACCAATATCGGCCATTTGAGTGAGCAGATGTTTGGCCCTCATCATGAGCGCAAAGATGCCATTGGCGCGCTGGTGAATACCTTGCTGACGTCGATTGCCATTGAGCCTGCGGTGCAAGATGGTGTCAGCCGATTCGACGATCCGCTTTTGCAGTGGAATGCCAAACTGACCGACGTGATGCACACCGTACTAGGTGTACTCAAAGCCTTTGTTAGCGAATACGTTGTGCAAAAGCCCGAACTTCAGGTGATTGAATACAAAGGTCAGCAATTAGTGATGGAGTTGTTCGATGCGTTTGATGCCGACCCAAAACGTCTGTTGCCTGTCGCCACGCGTGACCAATGGTTAAAAGATGTGGCTGATGGAAAAACAGGTCGACGCGTGATTGCTGACTACATTTCTGCGATGACAGATGGTTATGCTCAGCGCCTATACGCCACTATGTTTACGGCAGTAAATCAGGGACCCTTGCATCAGATAAGGTAGGAATGAGGAAAGAGTAGGCCCTTACGCTCTTTTCATTCGCTTTTCTTCCCATAATGCCGCTCATACACCCCGGGCGGCATTTGGCTTATCTGAAACGCGATCATTCCATCAAAGGCATCCAGCAGTGGCTGAAAACGCCTATCATTGCCGCTCATTGCCGATAGCGCGTGATACCCCGCTTCAACCGTTGATAGTCCACCTTCTTTTGGGGACTTACGAATACGATAATTCCCCTCACTTATTGCATCCAATGTCACCGCAGGCAGCGCGTGAAGGTTGGCAGACAGCTGATACATCTTAAAGGCTTTGCGCCATGTTCCATCTAGCAAGATGATGCCGCGAGTTGTATTGGGCTTTCCCTGCCAGAGAGACACAGGAATGGCGTTCTCGGCAGGATAAAGTAACGCAAAGTCGATATTGTCTTGAGCCAGCAGGGTATTGAGCTGCGCATGATCGGAAAAGTCTTCACCCACGAACAACACACAATGGGGCAGTGACAAGGACAAAATACGCGCCGTGCCTATGGGTTGGTCGACTTCAGAAGGGTGTTGAAGCACGATGACAGGCACATCGCTGTCAATACGAGAGATGAAGTGGCAGATACAGGCCTTTTTGGCTTTCCCGCAATGTTCGCAATATCGACTGGCTTTCTTATTCATTACCACGGTACGCTATAACTAAATGAAATATCGAGAGTTGGAGACACGATTGTCAGTTTCTCGAATACTGGTTGTTTTGGTGGTTCTCACCCTGCTTGCCCAAGTTCCCACTGTCCATGAGGCGCTGGTTTGGGATCGCCTTGATATACAAGCGGGTCAGTGGTGGCGAATCGTAACAGGAAACCTTACCCATACCAACGCTATCCACATGGCCATGAACTTAGCAGCCTTGCTGGTATTGGCTTTGCTGCATCGCAGGTACTATGCGCCTCGCTCGCTGTTAGCCATGCTATGGACCATGATGGCGGCAATTGGTGCAGTGATGTTTATTAGCCCATTCGATTGGTATGCGGGGCTGTCAGGCGTACTGCATGGGTTATTTGTGTTTGGTGTCGTCCGAGATATTCAGAACAAAGTCCCACTGGGATGGGTCATGCTGGTAGGCGTCACGCTCAAATTGGTTCATGAAGCCTATACGGGCGGTGATTCGATGACGGCGGAATTAATTGAAGCTGGGGTCGCGTATCAAGCGCACTGGGCAGGGGCTGTCGTAGGCTTAATTTTCGCGTTAGTGTGGAAACAGAGTGGAAGTGAAAATATTTAGGACCTAGGACCTAGGACCTATAGAGCGACAAGGCCTAGAACCACATTTCCGCAATCCTAGGCCTTCGATACTATCTCTTGCTCTTATTGACTATACGTCGACAGGAAGCGTTCAAAGCGACCAATCGCCAGCTCTAAATCATCGACACGAGGCAAGGTCACGATACGGAAGTGGTCTGGTTTCGGCCAGTTAAAGCCTGTGCCGTGAACCATCAATACTTTTTCCTGCATCAGAAAATCCAGCATCATTTTTTCATCGTCATAGATCTTGTAGCGCTTAGTATCAATTTTCGGGAACAGATACAGTGCGCCTTTGGGCTTCACACAGCTGATGCCAGGAATTTGATTGAGCAGTTCATGGGCTTTGTCACGCTGTTCAAGCAGACGACCACCGGGCAAGATCAGCTCGTTAATGCTTTGATATCCGCCTAACGCCGTCTGAATGGCGTGCTGCATCGGTACGTTGGCACACAAGCGCATTGAAGACAGCATTTCCAGTCCCGCAATGTAGCTTGTCGCTTTGTGGAGTGGCCCAGACAGGATCATCCAGCCAGAGCGAAAACCACATACGCGATAGGATTTAGACAGGCCACTAAAGGTGACACAGAAGACATCCGGTGCCAGTGGCGCAATCGAGTGATGCTGAGCGCCGTCGTACAAGATCTTGTCGTAGATCTCGTCAGAGAAAATAATCAGGTTGTGCTGACGTGCGATCTCAGCGATTTCTAACAAGAAATCTCTGCTATATACGGCACCCGTCGGATTGTTCGGGTTGATCAACACAATCCCTTTGGTTTTTGGTGTGATCTTGGCTTTGATATCGGCCAGATCGGGATACCAATCCGATTCTTCATCACACATATAGTGCACTGGATTACCGCCAGACAGCGACACTGCCGCCGTCCACAGTGGGTAATCAGGTGATGGAACCAGCAATTCGTCACCGCTATTGAGCAGTGCCTGCATTGACATCACGATCAATTCGGACACGCCGTTACCCAAGTAAACGTCTTCAACGTCTAAATCGAGCATGCCGCGTTTTTGGTAATGCTGAACCACGGCTTTGCGGGCGGAATAAATGCCTTTGGAATCACAATAGCCCTGAGAAGTTGGCAGGTTGCGGATCACATCGACCAGAATTTCATCTGGTGCATCAAAGCCAAATGGGGCGGGGTTGCCGATGTTCAGTTTTAGAATTTTGTGGCCTTCTTCTTCAAGGCGCTTTGCCTGCTTCATCACTGGCCCGCGAATGTCGTAACAGACATTATCCAGCTTGGTCGACATCCCGATATCTTGCATCATGATTCCTGAGCTTAAATTTTGGTGTTTGCAGTAAATTACACTAACGAAAAGGCTTATATAAGTAGCTAATAGTAATAAATAACGAAAAAGAGAGAAATCAGTGATTTAATGCCAGCAAACCCATACGTTATGCTGGAACATTCGGTTTTCATCACAATCAATAAGGTTGTAGAATGCGTTTCCAACAGGAAATATTATCGAGTTTGTCGAGAAATGACGTCTGTTGGTGCAAAAAAAGCCACTTTGGGGATATTTTGCCCACAAATCATACTGCATGTTTGGAACATAGTGTGAGCAGAGGTTGAATCGGGGTCTTTTACCCGTGCGTTTCAGCAAACAGCAATACCCAAGGAATCGGGCACTTTGTGAGTATTCAGTGAGGTTAGTTTGACCGATTTAAGCCAAGCGATAGCCCAGCTTGTTGATTCCTTGTCGACACTGTCCCCGATCCCCCATCAGCTTTCGGTGTGTTTTTCATGGCCTGAAGAGGTCGACCCGATTGAATGGCTGGATGCCCAACCCATTTATCCCAAATTCTACTGGCAAACTCGCGACGGTCGCGAAGAAGTGATGGCGCTCGGTCAAGTGAAAACCTTTACCGATCCCGCTGCTGCGGAAAAAGTGTTATCGACCAATCAACGTATTTGGGGTGGCCGTTCATTTGACGGTAGAACCGCGCGCAATCAGCGTTGTTTGCAGTCTTTCTTTTTCTTGCCGCAAATTGAAGTTGCTCGTCAGGACGACACGTGGACGCTGACGGTTAATTTGGGTGATGACTTGCTGAAGACACAGGCTGCATTGTCAAAAGTGACCATGGCGCACCCCACATTGTCTCCGCCAGAGTGCCATATTCTGTCTACTGAGCATTCGCCGTCGTTCCCTGATTGGTCTGCCATGATTGATCGTGCTCTGACCCACATCGAACAAACCGATCTGCAAAAAGTGGTCTTGGCGAGAAAAACCTCATTATCGCTCGATCGCCCCGTGTCTGCCGCCCAACTGCTTAAAGCCAGCCGCGACCAGAACCGCGCAAACTTCCATTTCATGTTAGCGCTGGACGAGAAACACTGCTTTGTGGGATCAACGCCAGAGCGTCTGTTCAACCGCCATGGGCAAGATCTCTCGACGGAAGCCTTAGCGGGAACGATTGGTCGTGGCAAGAGTGCGGAAGACGATCTTGCGCTGGCCAAATGGCTGCTTAATGACAGCAAAAATGTGTATGAAAACCGTTTGGTGGTGGATGACATTTCATCGCGTCTGGCCTCGCATTGCCAGACGTTAACCATTGAAAAAACGCCTCATCTGGTGCGCTTGCGCAAAGTGCAGCACCTAAAGCGCGCGATTGATGCGGCGCTCAATAAAGGTGTGTCGAGCGCAACCTTGCTCGATACGTTGCAGCCGACCGCTGCAATCGCAGGATTGCCGAGAGAAGACGCGGTGGCGTTTATTGTGGAGAACGAACCGTTTGCTCGTGGTTGGTATAGCGGGTCTGTGGGGTATTTGAGTGCAGAATGCAGCGAATTTTGCGTCGCCATTCGAAGCGCATTGATGATGGGGGATTCTTTGCAGCTTTTCGCAGGCGCGGGCATTGTTCCAGGCTCTGTGGCTGAGAGCGAGTGGAAAGAATTGGACCGCAAAATTTCGACGCTTTTAAGCCTGCTCACACCTATCCCTGATTCCACCTTGGAGAAACGAGCAGGATGAATTCAGCTTCTGCAAACATGGCCTCTGAAAACACGGCTTCTTCGAACACAACGGCGTTAAATCAGGTCACGTTAAACCGGATTTGGTCTCGTCTTATTCTGACAGCCCTGCATCGCGCTGGCGTCGTTGATATTTGCATTGCACCGGGCTCTCGCTCGACGCCACTGACCCTTGAAGCTGAACAATTACGCCAAGATGGCAAGAGCGTTACCTTACATACGCATTTTGATGAACGAGGCTTGGGCTTTCTCGCGCTCGGCCTTGCTAAAGCATCGAACCGTCCTGTTGCTGTGATTGTCACCTCAGGCACCGCCGTGGCTAACTTGTTACCCGCCGTGGCTGAAAGTCGTCTTACTCGCGAAAAACTCATTTTATTGACAGCAGATCGCCCCGCAGAACTGATCCAGTGCGGGGCGAATCAAGCTATCAGCCAGAAAGCGGTCTTCGGTGAACATGCCGATGGCTTTGCTGATTTGCCCAGCCCCACTGAAAGCATCGCGCCGGGCTGGCTGCTTTCGCTGGTAAGTGAACAATTACATCATCAGGCCGTGAATGGTGGCAGTGTGCATATCAACTGTCCGTTTCCTGAGCCGCTTTATGGCAATATCGATGATGCAGGTCGTTATCTTGCGCCGATACAAACCTGGCTAACGGGTGATAAGCCTTATCTGACGTTTTCTAAGACATCCACCTCGCTTGATACCGCGCTAACGCAATGGCAAACCTTGCAACACAAAAAAGGCGTGTTGATTGCGGGTCGGATGACGCAAGCCGATCGCCACGCCATACAAAGGTTGGCCGAACAATTAGGCTGGCCGCTATTGTGTGATCCCCAAGCGGGGCAAGGCTCCGAGTTTGCGGGCTTTGACGTTTGGCTGCAAAACCCTGACTGCGTATCAGTACTCAAGCAGGCGGAATGCGTGGTGCAGTTTGGCGCTCGCTTGGTATCAAAACGCCTTGGCCAATTCATCTCATCTTTTGCTGGGGAATACTGGCTGGTGGATGAGCACCCCGGCAGACTCGACCCGTCGCACAAGCCTGCATATCGTATTGTCGCTAGCCCCTTGCAAGTTGCGGATGCACTCGCACAAGATCTGGTCGCTTTAGATGCCAACGTGGCGGGAAAAAACTGGGCGAAATCACTGGCCGTCGCGAGCAATAAATATCTCGCACTGCTTCGCCAGCAATGTGAAGCGTCCAATACGCTTTCTGAAAAAACGTTTGCTACCGATTTTGCTCATTGGTTGACGTCAGAGACCGATCTTTTTGTTGGCAACAGCATGGCAATCCGTCTTCTGGATATGTGCTGCTGCTTGCCGGATGTCACTGTGTTTGCCAATCGTGGCGCATCAGGCATTGATGGTTTGATTGCTACGGCAGCGGGCGTTCAGCGAGCGCGTCAACGTCCGATGCTGTGTGTGCTTGGTGATACGTCCGCGTTATACGATCTGAACAGCTTGGCCTTGCTGGCGCGCAATCCTCTGCCGCTGGTGATAGTGCTTATCAACAACAACGGCGGCGGAATTTTCGACATGCTGCCCGTGCCGGATGCTAAAAAAGACGCCTATTATCGTATGCCCCATGGCGTCGAATTTTCTCATGCTGCAGCCATGTTTAGTCTTAACTACCTCCGTCCGACTTCGTTGCTTGAAGCGCGTTATGCGTGCCTTGAAGTTTTAACTCAAAACGGCACCACGGTCATCGAATTAACCGTGCCCGAAGGTGAGTGCGGACGTGATGTGAAAGCCCTTTTTGATGTCATTGCGCATGCCCATCTTTTCTGAGGATTCGTCTTTACCTTCAATCGGAGCACAACCCGTTTCTGCGTCTGTATTGTCTGCTCGCTTGTTGTCTTCACCGTCAGGCAATGCGAAAGACAAACCTGCATTAGTGTTTCTCCATGGTCTGCTGGGTAACGGGAAAGATTGGCAAGACGTGATCGACGCGCTCGGCAATGATTTCAACTGCCTAACCATTGACCTCCCCGGACATGGTGAGAGCCAGCACATTGATGTTGCCGGCTTTGACGATACCTGCGCTTTGATTGCGACAACCATTCAATATCATCTTCATCAACCGTTTTGGTTGATTGGCTATTCGCTTGGCGCGCGCCTTGCCATGTATTTGTCTGCTATCCAACGAGAGAGCGTTGGTGAAGGTGATGCGAGGTTGGCGGGACTCATCATTGAAAGCGGCCATACAGGTTTGCCCATTCAAGAGCGGGCAGCAAGAAAAGACCATGATGCGCGATGGGCCGCGCGATTTGAGCAGGAGCCCATTGTTGATGTGCTTCAAGATTGGTATCAACAAGCTGTCTTTTCCTCACTAAATCATGAGCAAAAACAAAGTTTGGTGGCTATTCGCAGTGATAACCTCGGAGTCAAAGTGGCCAGTATGTTGCGTGCTACATCTTTAGCTAAGCAGCCGATATTATCGCAAGCACTGAAAAACAGCGGGTTGCCGCTTTATTATTTGTGTGGCGAGAACGACCACAAGTTTGCTGCACTGGCGAAGTATTCGGGATTCGCATTTTTTACCATCCCAAACGCTGGACACAATATTCATACTGAACAGCCAGCGCTGTTTAGCCAGCACGTAAAAAGGCTGATTTGACATTTAATTGATGAATTAATGGAAGCATTATGGCGATAACAACAGGTTTAACCGAACAAGAACTCTATGCATCGGTAGAGTGGAATGACTGCTCTGAAGGCTATGAAGATATTCTGTTTCATAAGTCTGTTGACGGTATTGCGCGCATTACCATCAACCGTCCGGAAGTGCGTAATGCGTTTCGCCCTCAAACTGTCAACGAAATGATCAAAGCGTTAGCGGATGCGCGTTATGACGAGAAAGTGGGCGTCATTGTGCTGACAGGCCAAGGTGAGCATGCGTTTTGTTCAGGCGGCGATCAGAAAATTCGTGGCGACTACGGCGGCTACCGTGATGACCAAGGCACCCACCACTTAAACGTGTTGGATTTCCAACGTCAAATCCGCACCTGCCCGAAACCGGTTATCGCCGCTGTTGCCGGTTATGCGGTTGGCGGCGGTCATGTGCTTCACATGATGTGTGACCTGACTATAGCAGCAGACAACGCGCAGTTTGGCCAAACTGGCCCGAAAGTGGGGTCGTTTGACGGTGGCTGGGGGGCGTCTTACATGGCTCGCATTGTGGGCCAGAAAAAAGCGCGTGAAATTTGGTTCCTGTGCCGCTTCTATGATGCGCAAGAAGCGTTGGATATGGGGCTGGTTAACCATGTCGTGCCTTATGCAGAGCTTGAGCGTGAAACCGTTCGCTGGTGTCGTGAAGTGTTGCAACACAGCCCAATGGCACTGCGCTGCTTGAAAGCCGCGCTGAATGCGGACTGTGATGGCCAAGCTGGTCTACAAGAATTGGCGGGCAATGCGACCATGATGTTCTACATGACTGAAGAAGGTCAGGAAGGACGCAACGCGTTTAACGAAAAGCGTCGCCCTGATTTCGATAAATTCCCGCGCAACCCATAATGGTAGCGGCAATGAAACACGCGAAAATATATCGCTATTCGCTGCCGATGGACAGTGGTGTGATTTTACGTCACACCCGTCTGGCAACGCGTGAGGGGTTGATCCTTGAGCTGAGTGATAATGGGCGACTAGGGCGTGGTGAAATCGCGCCTTTGCCAGAGTTCAGTCAAGAAACCGTGGACGATGCCGCGAAGCAAATTGAGCAGGTGTTGTCTGATTGGCTTGCCAACAAATCGATTGATTGGAACGCGCTATATCCGTCTGTCGCCTTTGGCTTGTCGGTTGCGTTGGCAGAGCTTGAGGGTGAGCTTCCTGAGCAGGGCAACTTTCTAACAGCCCCTTTGTGCAGCGGCGATCCTGATGAGTTGGTACAAAAGCTCGCCGACATGCCGGGGCAGAAAGTGGCGAAAATCAAAGTGGGTATGTATGAAGCGATTCGTGATGGCATGGTGGTTAACATGTTCCTTGAAGCGATCCCCGATCTCATGCTGCGCCTTGATGCTAACCGTCAGTGGACGCCCACCAAGGCTCAGCAATTTGCTCAGTATGTGAGTCCTGTTTTTCGTTCTCGCATCGCTTTTTTGGAGGAGCCTTGTCAGACACCTGAAGAGAGCTTGGCGTTTGCGCAAGACACGGGGATTGCGTTGGCATGGGATGAAACCGTGCGTGATGACGGCTTTGCGCTGGCAGCAGCAGAGGGGCTTCGCGCCGTTGTCATCAAACCGACATTGGTTGGCAGCCTAGACACAGTTAAAAGTCTTGTCTCGCAAGCTCACGCATTGGGCATGGATGCGGTGATAAGTTCAAGTCTTGAATCAAGCTTTGGTTTGAATCAACTTGCACGCATTGCGCATTGGCTGACACCGGACATGCTTCCCGGTTTAGATACGGTGGATTTGTTTGGTGCACAACTCGATACCCCTTGGCCGGGCTGCGCGTTGCCTCTGACTTCCCTGACCGATTGCAGCTTGGTATGGCAGCAAACAGCCTGATCCGTTTCGAGCAGTGGCCGTGGCAGCATTGGATGACAACGTATCCTGATGCGACGGCCATTGTGCGCGATGATGTTGAAATAAGCTGGCGGCAGCTTTGCGCCGACATTGCGAGCGTTCACTTCGACGTCTCGTTGCAAGCTGGCGCGTCTATCGCCATCCCTAGCGATAATCACTACGATACCCTCGTACTGATGCTTGCCGCATGGCAGCGCGGTTTGACGACGCTCATGCTCAATCCTGCCTTTCCAGAACGTGAGCGCAACGAGCTGCTAATCCATATTGGTATTGATTCCTTGGTAACGACACCAAGTGGAATGATGCTGAACACCTCGGTTAACACGCCAGTGTTTGACTATGACGCGCAGCGTTGTCTGACGTTAACCCTGACTTCCGGCTCCAGTGGCAGACCCAAAGCGGTTGCTCATACAGCAGAAAATCACCTTGCTAGTGCAACAGGCCTGTTTTCGCTCATGCCGTTTGAATCTGCTGACTGCTGGTTACTGTCGCTTCCACTTTTTCATATCTCAGGCCTTGCCATTGTCTGGCGCTGGCTAGCGCAAGGCGCAGCGCTAAAAATTGCTGATACCCGCGGTGAAAAGCTTATGACGGCGTTAAATGGTGCGACCCACGCATCGCTAGTGCCGACACAACTTGAACGCCTTGTCATGGCTGGCAAGCCTGCAAGCTTGCATTCTGTCTTGCTTGGCGGCGCAGTGATCCCTCAACACTGGGTTGATCTGGCCGAGAAACAAGGCATTCGCTGTTGGTGTGGCTACGGCATGACAGAAATGGCATCGACGATCACGGCAAAGCGCGCCGATGGGCATTTCTCTGTCGGATCGCCGCTGCCATACCGTGCGTTGAGTGTGTCACCAAACGGCGAAGTGTGCGTAAAAGGGGAAACATTGTCACCGGGCTACATGATTCATGGCGAATTGGTGCCGTTAACCGAGGATTGGTTTCAGACCAAAGACAAAGCTAGTTGGCGGGTTGAAGGGCGCAGGCAACCAGATCTTCAAATCATAGGCCGCTTAGACAATATGTTTATATGCGGTGGCGAAAACGTTCAGCCAGAAACGGTAGAACGAATACTCAGTGCTTTTAATGGGGTGACTCAGCTCTTCATCCTACCGATTGCACACAAAGCGTGGGGGCAAGTGCCTGTGGTGCTGATAGAAGGGGAGTGCGACGCGCAGGATTTTTTGACATGGGCGAAAACGCAGGTCCCGCCGTATCAGTGCCCGCAACGTGTTTTTGTGCTGCCAACACATCTCTTGGCGTCGGGCATTAAAGTGTCTCGTCAAGCACTGTCAGATTGGCTGAACCAGCAGTTGATGAATTAAGCTTACTTAGGCAAGTTAGCCTTAACATATATCTCCTCGCAACGCTTTCACGTCATTGAACAACCGCTCTGATGACGCCTCTGAAGGTGAAACAGGCGAGCCCGCCACAACCTCCACGTTAGATCGACAAAGTCTTGGAAACTTCAATAAAGCGCGTCCACCTTCACGGCTGAAATAGCTTCCCCAAAGGCCTTTTAGGGCTATCGGGATCACTGGGACGGGCGTTTGTTTGAGGATCAAGTCAATCCCTCGTTTAAAAGGCTGCATGTCACCGTCAGAGGTGAGTTGCCCTTCAGGGAAAATGCACACAAGTTCACCGGCTTCCAATTGCTGTTTGACTTGATTAAGCGCACAGCGAATAGAGCCGCTGGTGAGTTTGATAGGGATCACGCGCGTGGTGCGAAAGAAATAGTGCAACACAGGGAGGTGGTAATAATCTTCATCCATCACAAAGCGGATAGGGCGAGGACAGGCTCCGGCGAGTAGCAGTGCATCGACATAACTGACGTGATTACTGACCAGCAATGCGCCTCCTTGTTCGGGAATATGCTGCAAGTTTTTGTGTTGGACACGGTAAACGCTGTGGCTGAGCACCCAAATGATAAAGCGAAGTGCAAATACGGGGACCTGTTTACCAACGTACAACGCCACTGCAAGGTTCATCATGGCTAACGTGAAGAAGAACGCGGGAATACTGAGTTCAATCACACCCAATAACACTATGGCGAGAATCGCACTCACCACCATGAACAGTGAATTGTAAATATTATTGGCAGCAATGACTTGTGAGCGCTCCGTTTCTTCGGCGCGACTTTGCATCATGGCGTACAGCGGAACAATGAAAATCCCACCAAAAACACCAATAAACAATAAATCTATAAACACCCACCACAAAGACGGCTCTGAGATGAAACCGAGAAAAGTGTCAGTGTGCGGCGCAACATCCGGTGTCGAAAGCATCAGGTGCGCACCAAAAACAGTCAGCCCTAGTGCGCCAATTGGCACGATACCCGGTTCGATTCGGTGCCCTGATAATTTGTCGCAAAGCAATGAGCCGAGTGCAATACCAATGGAAAACAAGGTCAGTAAGAAGGAGACGGATGCTTCATTGCCACCGAGATACAGCTTGGCGTAGTTAGGAAACTGGGTGAGGTAGCTGGCGCCTAAGAACCAAAACCAGCTGATCCCTAAAATGGATTGCAGCACCACTTTGTCTTTGTGCGCGATGCTCATGGTGGTTTTCATTTGGCGCACAGGGGCAAAGCGAATCTTGAGTGATGGGTTGCCAGCACTGGCCTTAGGAATATAACGCGCACTGAGATACCCAAGTGCAGCAAACAGTATCACCGAGAATGCGGCAAGGTATTTGGCATCGGATTGGTTGGCGATGACCCCCGCGACAATCGTGCCAAGCAAAATGGCCAGAAAGGTGCCGGTTTCGACCAAGGCGTTACCCGAGACGAGTTCATTGGATTTGAGCGTTTGAGGCAGCAAAGCATATTTCACGGGCCCGAAGAAAGCTGATTGTGTGCCCATCAAAAAGAGAAGAAAAAGCAAGAGCATGTAGCTTTCGAAGATAAAAGCGACCGCTGCCAAGCTCATGATGGCGATTTCAACCAACTTAACAATGCGAATAAATTGCGATTTTTCGTATTTGTCAGCCAGCTCTCCTGCAAACGCGGAAAAAAGGAAAAAAGGTAAAATAAACAAGCCAGCAGCGAGATTAATGAATAGATTGGTGCTTACACCAAGTGCGCCTGGTGCAGCAAAGGCGACCAATATCAGCAGTACATTCTTGTACACATTATCATTAAATGCGCCAAACGCTTGGGTGACGAAATACGGAAGAAAGCGTCGCTGTGTTAACAGAGCTGATTGCTTCGACATTGCCCTTTTCCTTGCAGTTAGCGTTCTACCCAGCTGGATAAATACCCTGTGAGCAGGTTATCAATCAACTTACCGCCGTCAACGGGGGCATCAGTAAACAATTTGTCATCAACACTCAACAAGGTAATACCATGAACACCAGACCACAGGACACGACTTGCTTGTACAATGTCGTCGTCGCTTTTGTTTGGTGAAAGCTGTCGGAGCAGCGTTTCGAGCATTCCTGTCATATTTTGGATTCGGTCACTGTGCCATTCAGGCATTTTGTCGCCTTGCATGGTGTGTTCGAACACTAATCGCCAGCGATAAGGATTGGCCGCTGCAAAATCTAAATAAAGGTGCGCAAGTGCAAAGAGGGCGGCATTTGGGGTATCGGTATCGGCGAGTCTATTTTTTGCCTGATACTGAAGATCGTCCAAGGTGCGGGTAACAACGTGGAGAAGCAAAATATTATAGCTGCCAAAAACATTGACCAAGGTGCTGGGGACGTAGCCGATCATGGCGGCGATTTTGCGGAGGCTTAGCGATTGATAGGGTTCTGACTTCAAAAAATCTTCAACGCAATTTAGCGTCATTTCTACCAATTCTTCGCGGCTATGGTCGTTTCTGCGTGCCATTACATCAATGCTACAAAATAGTGAACAATGTTCGATATTCTAGGAGTGGCGGATCTAAAGGGCAAGTTACGTGCCTCTCAGTTTGAAGATATAGAGCAAACTGAGAGGCTTATGTGTGCGGCGTGTGCTTTTACGAGAAGCGCTGAGAGTTTTTAATGGACACTTGGTCGTTTAGTGTCCAGAAATCGTAGATGAGTCCGATAAGGAAAAATCCGCCTGTAAAGAGGTAAAGAATACCGGTGATCCATTTGCCCATGTACATGCGGTGAACACCAAATAAACCAAGAAATGTCAGCAAAATCCAAGCAACAGAATAGTCATACTGCCCGCTGTTAAAACGAAGATCGGCTTCGCGATCCATGGAAGGGATCAAAAAGAGATCGATTAACCAGCCGATACCGAACAATCCGAGCGTGAATAACCAAATCGTTCCCGTCACTGGTTTGCCGTAATAGAAACGGTGCGCGCCAAGAAAACCAAAAATCCAGAGTATATAACCGACTGTTTTACTGTGTGTATCGTTCATGGAATTTCCCCCTAAAGCATTTAACGCGAGAGTGTAAAACAACTTAAGCGCAAAGTGACTGATGTAAATCGTATTGAGTGCGTTTTTTTTGTCAAAGTCGCTAAAAGAAGAAGCCTGATCGCAAAAGGCATGAGAGAGCATGAAGGTGGAAATAAACGCTTAGTAACATTTTCAACGGGTGCATAGATTGACTTTATTTGCGATGGGCTTAGCATGAATGTATGTTACGCTTTTTGCGTAGTCTTGAAACTGAACGTAAAGGTTTGCAATGAAACGTTTTTTTGGATTGTTCGCGCTAATGTTTGTGATGGTGGTTTCTGCCCCACATGCTGAAGCGAAAAAATTTGGTGGCGGGAAATCTTTCGGCAAAAGCTTTAAGACTGCTCCAGCACCTAAATCTCAACCAACCAACACGAATTCTCTTAACAAGCAAAATGACCCTGCTTCTGCGGCGAAATCTTCGTCTAGAAAAGGCATGTTGGGTGGCTTGATGGGCGGCCTTCTTGCGGGTGGTTTGATCGCTGCTATGTTTGGGGGCGCGTTTGATGGCTTCCAGATGATGGATTTTCTGATCATCGCTGTGATTGCCTTTGTGCTGTTTAAGATCTTCAAGAGCTTAATGGCCGCGAAAAATGGTGCAATAAGCCAGCCGAATCGACAAGCGTATGCCGGTAATAGCCAGCAAAAAAGTAACGGCTATTATCATGAGCAGCCTCAGTCTCGCGAGTCGACAGCAACGTCTTCAACGGGTGGTTTTGGTGCGGTAAACAACGACGTGCCTTTTAACTTCCCCCCTAATTTTGACATGGCGGGATTTGTAAACGGTTCGCGTGAGCATTACCGTATTTTGCAAGGCGCATGGAATCACAACCAACTTGAAACCATCCAAGAGTATGTGACTCCTGAGCTTTACAATGACCTGTCAGAAGAGCGCAGTAAGCTTTCTGGCGAGCAGCAAACTGAAGTGATGTACGTTGATGCGGAAATTGTTCGTGCGGATTACGACAATCAACGCGCGCAGCTGAGCTTGCAGTTCAGCGGTCGTTACCGTGATGGTCAGGAAGGTGTCGAAGAAGACATTACTGACATCTGGCACTTGGAACGCGATATGACACAAGCTAACTCACCATGGTTAATTGTGGGTATCCAAGCGTAATATCAAGCTCGCTAGCGATATTGAAAAAGCAGCTGCCAGTCAGCTGCTTTTTTGTTGCCATTCACGTCTTACATACTTTAGCTTAACGTCGCCTTTACCGATTAACTCCTACCCTCCTGCTCTCCTGCTTAACGTTTAACCCCCTTCTTTCTTCAATCATCTTCAAACGATAAGCAACATGACTTCAATGATTCTTATGTTTGACCTAAACCATTCTCGTTAGCTTATTTGATACAACGCAGTTACAGTGTGGAAAAACCTGCTGGGAGCGTCTGCGTGAATGCACTGAAAACACCAACGAACTTATTGATCGCGATGGCTTTCATCATGGCGATGACATTTTCTGTTTGGAATGTTTTGCTTAACAACTTTGTGGTAGAGAAAGCGGCATTTACGGGGAAAGAAATCGGGATATTACAAAGCTTGCGCGAAGTCCCTGGCTTTCTGGCATTTACTGCTATCTATTTGCTGCTTTGGATACGCGAGCAGAGCTTTGCAATTTTGTTTCTCGCCCTGATGTGCATCGGGGTGGCTGTGACGGGGTGGTTTCCTAGCGAATGGGGGCTTTATCTCACCACCGTGGTGATGTCGATTGGGTTTCACTATTTCGAAACGGTGAATCAGTCGTTGACTCTACAGTGGGTGGATAAAGACAAAAGTGCGCAGTTTTTGGGGCGAGTATTGGCTTGGAAAGGCGCCGCGAGTCTCATCGCTTATGCCACTGTGTGGTTTGTCATGGAATGGCTAGGTGCGGACTACAATGCGGTATACATGTTATTCGGCTTTTTTGGCTTGGGCGCCGTGCTGTTTCTGTGGCTTAGCTTCCCCTCGTTTGATTCGCCCCACGTACAAACACGTCAGTTAATTCTTCGTCAACGATACTGGCTTTATTACGGCTTGACGTTTTTAAGCGGCGCACGCCGACAAATCTTCATCGTATTTGCGGGATTTATGATGGTGGAGAAGTTCGGTTACTCAGTGGGTGAGGTCAGTCTACTGTTCATCGTTAATTATGCCTTCAACATGTTGTTTGCCACTAAAATTGGCGCGTGGATTGGCAGGGTGGGAGAGCGACGGGCGCTGACCGTTGAATACATGGGTCTCGCCATTGTCTTTACGAGTTATGCTTTTGTTGAGAACGCGCAAATGGCGGGTGCCTTGTATGTGATTGACCACCTGTTTTTTGCTATGGCGATTGCCATTAAAACCTATTTTCAAAAGATTGCCGATCCACAAGATATTGCGTCAACGGCAGGTGTCAGTTTCACCATCAATCACATTGCGGCAGTTATCATTCCTGCGGCGTTAGGGTTGGTATGGTTGTATTCTCCAACGGTTGTATTTTTGTTCGGGACAGCGTTGGCGTTGAGTTCGTTGGTGTTATCTCGCTTTATTCCTTCAGCACCAGAGCCTGGAAATGAAGTGCGATTTTTCAGAACGAAGCACACCCAAGATGTGGCATAAATCAAATTTCTGAGGTTTTACTGGAAATTGAATAAATTGATCGACCAGTTCTTGATCTCGGCACAGTTTACCGCACGTTTGAAGGTCTATATTGACTCAACTGTTTGATTGTAAATGATTGCGGAGCCCTTATGCTTTTTACCTCAGAACTGCTTGAAGAAATGAATGTACTGGTGAAATTTACACTTTCAACAGACATGGCGGGATTAAAGGTTCGCAGCGATGCTGATCCTATTCTGGTTGCTGCCACAGAACGTTTGTATGATAAAAAACTGGTCACAGCGAAAGACGGTGGGTATTTGACATCTATTGGTCGTGATGCGGTTGAGCACGCCAAAGAAGCTTTGCGCATTCTAAGATCCGAGCCTTAGTCGACACCGACCAACCAATGATTTTCTTGATGCACAAAAGGGAGCCCGAAGGCTCCCTTTTTTAATGACCGCTGACTTAATTCGATTGGTATAAGCCGAGGCTTATTGCCAAACGTCCTTGTCGATTTCTTTGTCCAGTTTCGGGAACTTCTTGCGGTCGAAGGTTGGCGTTTTACCAGCCTTGCGTTGTGCCTCGTAGTCTTTCAACAAAGCGAACGCGACGCCAGAAAGTCCCAGAATGGCGACTAAGTTAATCATCGCCATCATACCCATCGACAAATCAGCGAATGCCCACACGGTTGGCAAATCGACCACTGCACCAATCACTACCATAGCCAGTACGGCTACACGGTAGATGCTGATTGCTAACTTGCTTTTGAATATGTACTCGATGTTTGATTCGCCATACGAGTAGTTGGCAATCAACGACGTGAATGCAAACAACAAAATAGCGATAGCAACGAAACCTGCGCCCCATGGGCCTACTTCGGTAACCAGTGCTGCTTGAGTCAGTGCAATACCTGTTAGGCCACTTTCCGTATCCAACATGCCAGAAAGCAGGATGATGGATGCTGTTGCTGTACAGATAACGATGGTGTCGATAAACACACCCAGCATCTGAACGTAACCTTGGGCGGCAGGGTGGTTTGGACGTGTTGTCGCAGTTGCAGCTGCGTTTGGCGCCGAACCCATACCCGCTTCATTCGAAAATAGACCGCGTTTGATACCTTGCATCATTGCAGCGCCAATCGCACCGCCGGCAGCTTGTTCAAAGCCCAGCGCGCTTTTCACGATAGTGGCAAAAATTTCAGGCAATACACCGATGTTAATGGCAATAACGTAAACGGCCACAATCAGATAACCGATAGCCATGAATGGCACAACCAGTTCAGCAACACGCGCGACGGAGCGCATTCCACCGAAGATAATTGGCGCGACACCTATGGCCAGAATGATACCTACCCAGGTGTTATCAGTGCCAAATGCGGTGTTCATCGCTGCGGCAATCGAGTTTGATTGCACGCCGTTAAATGCCAAGCCAAATGCAACAATCAAGCAAATCGCAAAGGCGATGCCTAACCAGCGCTGACCTAGACCTTTTTCGATGTAATAAGCCGGGCCACCGCGGTACGTGTTGTCTTTGTGGTTTACTTTGTATGCCTGAGCCAGTGTTGACTCCACAAAGCTAGTAGACATGCCGACCAATGCCGTGACCCACATCCAGAATACGGCGCCAGGACCACCCAGATAGATAGCGACAGCGACGCCTGCCATGTTACCGGTGCCAACGCGAGCCGCGAGGCTGGTACTGAACGCTTGGAAAGAGGAAATACCACCATCAGCGCCTTCTCGGCTGCCTTTGATGAGTGTGAACATGTGCCCGAAAGAGCGAAATTGGAGGAAACCAGTGCGAATAGTGAAGTACAGACCCGCGCCGATCAAAAGGTAAATAAGCACGCTTCCCCATAGCAAGCCATTCCCGGCATCGACAAAGGATACGAATAATTCTTTTAGTTCCGTCATAACAAACTCTACTGTCGTCAAAAATAAAAAGGCAGCGGAGCGATAAGGAGGAGACAAGGGATCTGAAACTTCCTTTTCAGCTCTCTGCCCCGGGTAACAAAAATCACCCTGGCGACGCTTCCTTGCAGAGATTCATGGCCTGTAGCGTTGCGCGTCTATTGCGCTATCTCCAAATCCGTTTGAGCATGTCCCTACGGCCAGTCTTAACTCATGAGCTTTTAGCGCCATGAGATTTAAAACGGCGCGATAATACTTCAAATTGGTGATCTGAGCATCTGAAAGTTTTGCCATTTGTACGTTCTGTAATCATATGGGTGGGTTTTGATGGGAAATTCCAACATAAACACTGAAATTGGTTAACATTGTAGGTGTGAATTCGACTGGGATAGATGTAGCAGTAGGGGGCGAAGAAATGAAACGAGCCCTGCTTAGTCAAGCGTTGGGCTGTGCACTGAAGAATCAGTTTTCTTGACGTTGTACTTTGTTTTCAAAATCCGCTTTTACGATCTCTAACGCTTTCAACACGGTCTCAGGCGTCACGTTATTGTTTTCCAATAAATAGATAAGATCGACGGCAAGTTTTACGTCGTCAGGTGCTTGTTCTAATCCAGATTGATTCATTGTTTTCATATCTCGGTATGTGGGTAGTAGGTGTTCAATGCCGCGCGAACAAGTTCTGCATGGAGCGGAACCAGTGCCGTCTGTTCCGTACGATAACCGCCACCGATCACTGCAGCAACAGGAATTTGGTGTGCTTTACACGCTTCAAATACTGCGTTGTCTCTTTGCGCAATACCACTCTGGCAGACTGACATGTAGCCAAGTTCATCGTCGGTATGAATATCAACGCCTGCATCATAGATCACTATGTCGGGTTGATGCTGCGCGAGGGCGAGTGTCAGACAGGGTATAAATTCGCGAAGATAATTGTCGCTGTCTGTACCGATGGGCATGGGTAAGTCGATGTCAGATTCAGGTTTGCGCGATGGGAAATTCTTATCGCAATGCACAGAGAGTGTCACGATATCAGATCGATCTCGTGCCAGTGTTGCGGTGCCATCACCTTGATGAACATCACAATCCACAATGAGCACTTTTTCAATTCCCGGGTAAGACAGTGCATGGTTAGCGGCAAGAATAAGATCGTTAAACAAGCAAAATCCGCTACCAAAATCATAGTGTGCATGGTGGTAGCCGCCAGTAAGGTGAATCGCCACACCGTGCTCAATTGCTTTGTCGACCGTGAGTGTTGTACCGCCTAAAGATGTCAGTGATCGCTGAATCAGCGCTGGGGTCCAAGGAAAACCAATTCGTCGCATTTTGACCAAAGGGAGGCTGCCAGAGATGAGCGCATCGACATAGTCGACATGATGAATGGCCTTTAGTTTGTCGCTGCACAAGACAGTAGGTTCAAACGATTGAACGGGCCATTGCTGTTGCTCGATAAATGCTTTAAGCAATTGATATTTTTGAAGCGGGTAGCGATGTCCGTCAGGTAACGGGAAATTAGAATACATTTCATGATAAACAAGGGGTAACATATTTTCTTATCACCCTTTCTTTTCTCGAAATGCAATCCGAGCTTCAATTTTCTTTTTGGACTCTCGACAACGTGCCAGTCGGTTTTCCGCGACCAGCAAATTTTTCTGTGCGCCTTGTTGTTCCGCGATAGTATTACCATGCGCGATGTTCAATTCCGCATCGCGTACCATATCGGCTAAACGCCGCTCCCACTCCTGATGTTGAGCAAGTTCTTGGTATAGTTGCCCTGTGGAGGTGCCGAACCTCGGTGCAAAACTACGCTCTTTCTGTCGAATCGATACCGTCGCCATTTCGCGTTGCAACGCGCTAATTTGATTGATGAGTTTTTCACAAAGATGTTCAGCGCGTTGAGGTGATAGCCGTCCACTGGATTGTTCTCGTTCTAGTGTGTCCACCACGCTTTTTGCTTCTGCCACGCAAGGCGTGAGGAAACGAGAAAGGGTACGAAACAAGCGCTCATCAAACAGTGGCTTGATGCCTTCGCCGCGTCGTCTATCTATCTCAGCGGCTTGAATGGCCAATGCATTGAGCTGTTCTTTTAGCGAGGATAAATCCATGTTATTTCTCAAATTGACGGTGAAAAATCATACCAATCGGATAAACCAGCAAGAATGACTGAATATTTACGCTGATTGGTATTAGAACCACGCATCGATGGCGAGCTTCACCGACAGTATCACGACAACGGTGATGAACACAGGGCGAATAAAAGCGCTGCCAAAACGAATCGCAGAGTGTGCGCCAATGAAAGCGCCCATCATCAGAAAAACGCCCATAGTGAGGCCAATTGCCCAGTTAACGTGACCAAGAATGATAAAGGTGATGAGCGAAGTAATGTTACTGGTGAAATTCATCGCCTTTGCGAGACCGGATGATAACAACATATTCATCTTGTACATCGACATCGACGAAACGACCCAAAACGCGCCCGTTCCAGGCCCGACGACGCCATCGTAAAAACCAAGCGTGAGCCCTTGACCCCATTGTTTTGTTTTTAATTTCGGGTCATCTTTTGGCAATGCATGCCCATCGACTTTCGGCTGTGGATGCCAGATGGTGTAAACCGCTATCGCCAATATGATAAGAGGCAGTGCTTTCTCAAGCCATGCGGTACTGATGTAGTTCACCAGTAAAGTACCTAATATTGCCCCCACTAACGTGGCAAAAAATGCCTGACGCCAAAATGTCGGCGAGAAAAGCTTTTTACGGTAATAGGTTAACGCTGCTGTTGAGGAGGCAAACGTGGCGGCGAGTTTATTGGTACCCAAAACAATGTGCGGCGGTAGGCCAATTGACAAGAGAGCGGGTACAGTGAGCATGCCGCCTCCGCCTGCGACAGCATCAATAAAGCCAGCCAAAAATGCAACCACGGCGAGAATGGCAATAGTGGATGGGTCAAAAAGTTCTAGCATTTAAGGTGGCTCGTCAAGTTGTGTGTCATAAAGGCTATAAGTGATCTATGACACGTTTAAACGGTGGCAAAGCATCCAACAGTGCCTTGCCATAGCGGCGGGTAACGACGCGTCGATCTAACAAGACCACTCGACCTGAGTCGTCTTCTTTGCGCAGCAGTCTACCTGCTGATTGTATAAGCTTTTTACTTGCCTCTGGAACTGAAATTTGCAGGAAAGGATTCCCACCTTTCCGTTCAATGTACTCTGCATGGGCTTCTTCAACGGGCGAGGTGGGAACCGCAAACGGGATCTTTGTGATAATAAGATTTGTCAGTTGATTACCGGGCAGATCCAGGCCTTCTGAAAAGCTGCCTGTACCAAACAGTACGCTCACCTTTCCTTCTTTGCAGCAGCGCCGGTGCGCGTCAAGAATGGCCGTGCGTGACGCTTCTCCCTGAATATGAAGATGCCATCCATTCTTTTTGATCTGGGCGCGCATTTTGTCTGCCACTTGATTCATTTGCCAATAGGAGGAAAACAGCACGAGACTAGATGTTTGCCCTTCAAGGTATTCCATCAATACGTCAGGAAGCATGTTGGTAAACCCATCCTGCTGTGGCTCATAAGGTAACGATGGAACAACGAGCAATGCGTTTTCTTGGTAGTCGAACGGCGATGGCAGGGCTAAGAAACGTGTGCCATCGTTTTCATCCAACCCGACTTGGCGGCAAAAATAGCTAAACGAATTGAGCGCGCGAAGTGTTGCAGACATTAAGCTCACACCTGCTGCGCGCGACCACAACAGTTGGTCGAGTCGCCAACCGATCTCGAGCGGGGAAACATGCACGACAAGATCATTTTCACGTTCAGGACATTGTTGGATCCAGCGAGCCAGAGGCGCACCTTTGGTGGCGTTGGGTTGTGCCATCAGTGTCCAAACCTTTTCTAGGTTTTCCATCCGTTGCAGGAAGAACGCGGATTCAGCTAGCAGGGGATCGGCAAGTCGGGCGCTGATCTCGCCGTCTTTCACTCGCTCGGACACAAGGTCATGCATTTTTGCTTGAGATTGATGAGCTTTTTTGACTGCCTTTTGCAGCTCCTTGGCTTCGTTAACCAGAGATTCAGGCAACTCGCCATCTTCAAAGCGATAGATGCCATCGGCATTAAGTGGCAGCGATTTGAGCATTTCGCGCACTGCACGAAGCCCGGGAATAAGAACTTGGATGCCCGTTTGAAGTGCATCAAGGAATCGGCTGCTACGTTTGATGTCGCCTGCGTTAGCGAGTTTTGATGCGGATTGATTGAGTTTCTCTAACCACGAAGCCGCACCAATTAAACTTGCCGATGCTGCCGAAAAGTCGCGTGCCACAATAGGAAGATGGTGCGCTTCATCTATCATATATAGCGCTTGTTCAGGTTCTGGGAGTATCACGCCACCGCCAAGCTCCAAATCCGCCATAAGAAGGCTGTGATTGGCAACGACCACGTCTGCTTTGTCGAGAAATTCACGCGCCTTTGCAAATGGACAGCCTCGGTGTGCGTGTAAACCGGAGTGGCAAGTGTGCTTGTCTGAGATAATGCTCATCCAGACCGAGTCGGGAATGGTTTTCGGCCATGCGTCTCTATCCCCGTCCCACTTCCCCTTTTTATATGCCTCATACATGTCGTTGACGAGGTCGATATCAGACTTTTTAGGTTTCTTTTCAAAAAGCGCCTGTTGACCATGACCTTCGGCGCTCGCTGCACCGGCGAGTTTTTCTCCACAACAATATCGTTGACGGCCTTTGGCTAAGACGAAGCTGAATTCTTTCGGAATGATCCGTCTGAACAACGGCAGGTCTTTTTCGATGAGCTGCTCTTGCAGGGCAACCGTGGCGGTAGAGATAACGACCTTTTTGTTGTTATTCAATGCAAAAGGAATAGAGCCCATCAGGTAAGCCATTGACTTCCCGATGCCCGTGCCTGCCTCTGCAACCAGAATTCGACGCTTGGGGTTGTACTCCCCAGCAAGTGTTTTTGCTAACTCTGCAACAAGGTAGTTTTGCGCCTTTCTTGGAACAAAATTCTGCAATTGCGCTTTTAAATTCTCGTAGCTGCAACGTATGTCTTTTTTAACTGATGGACTAAGCATTGAGGGCACATAAAGGTAACGGGAACCGCATTATATCACGGCTGGAGAATGTGAATGAGTTCAAGTATTCGGTCATTTGTTTTTTGTTTTGGGATTCAGATCACGAATATGAGTTGAACTAATATTAGCTATCGCTATGAAAACCATAGTGAATGCCATTCACTGAATAGTGGAGTGATTTGCAGTATGTTATGCTAAAAATCTTTGTTTTGTTGCTGTTTTTCGGATTTATATATCGTGATGATATTGCGAGTAACTTTGCAGATTTTTTACATTTTGACATTAATATTGTGATCTCGCTCGAGGCTGTCTGTCTATATGGCTGTATTTAAATGGTTTTTTGTTTTTTTGATATTGATTTTTGTGGATTTGACAGATTTTAGATTTCTCTGCACTCTAAGTTTCGAAGTTAAAGCGTATTTGTTGCAGGGTTTTGTGACGCTGTGACAAGTACAAATATAAAAGGGATCCTGGAACAGGAATTCCATTCTAATAAAGAAAAGGCAGTGGATTAACATGAAAAAGACAATTCTAGCTATGGCAGTTCCAGCTCTGTTGGCAGCAGGCGCGGCACAAGCAAGCGTTAACTTGTACGATGGAGACGGCGTTTCTGTTGATCTGTCAGGCGCAGCTGAAATCCAATACTACAAAGGCTATAGCAAAACAGAAGATAGCTACCTTCGCATTGACGATGCAGACTTGATCCTGAAAACGGCTATCGAAGTTAGCGATAGCTTAGACGCTGTTGCCGGTATGGGTTTCAAATACGAAAACAATTTCAATAATGGTGTAGCCAACGCAACTGGCAATGTTGACAATGACGAGTTGTGGGTTGGTTTTGCGAGCGCTGACTTTGGTACTATCACTTTTGGTCGTCAGATTCTGATCATTGATGATGCTGGCAACCAAAAAGACTACGAACTCGGCACTGAGCAAACAAACTTTGTTCAATACGAAGGTGCGCAGGTTATCAAATGGCGTTTTGACAATGGTGCTTTCTATGCTGGCGCTGAAATTGATCTAGACAGTGACAAGACGAAAGGTGTTGACGGTACCCAGGTTATCGATGGTGTTATTGGTGGACGTTTTGAATCTGTAGATGCTCGCGTATACTTCTATGACGGTGAAAACCTGTCTGAAGATATTCAAAGCGCGAGCTATGTAGTTGATGCTCAAGGTTACAACTTTGAACTCGATTACGCGATTAACGATGCGTTTGATGTAGCGCTGGCTTACGGTCAAATTGAGTATAAAGACAAAGCAGCAGCTTCTACAAGACAAATGGATGTAGATGTATTTGGTATCTCTGGTGGTTATCAGGCTGATGAGAAAACGTCTTTTGCTGTCGGTTATGATTGGATCGATGGTAAAGGCAAAGGCGGTTTTGCAAACCAAGAATCTACTAGCTTGTATGCAAACGTAACTTACAAACTGCAAAGCAACGCAAAAGTTTATGCGGAAGTTGGTGTGGCTGACAAAGAGATTGGCGGCGTAGACCAAGATACTGATACTGGTTACGTACTTGGTATGGAAGTTAAATTCTAAGCATTGCCTAGAGTTATACTTAATTAAGCCGCCTTATGGGCGGCTTTTTATTTAGGGAAGATATGTAATGAAAATGTTGTTGGTGGGTTTTTTTGCTTTATCTGGCGTTGCAGGTGCAGCCGAAATCACCGCAAAAAATGGTATTGAGTTTCTTGTCGTTAATGGTAAGAACGTAAAAAAAATCGCCGATGATGGCGATAAGCGATTGGATTTGACACCTGGTCGTCATCAAATCGTCGCGCGTTATGACGATGAGGTGAAGCGTGGTTCCAAAAACGTCATCTTCACATCAAAACCTTATGTTTTAGATCTGGACGTCTCTGATGACGATTTAGCTCTGGTTGTGCCCAAATTTAGAATTGAAAGCCAAGCGGCCGCTTTTTTTAGAAAACCTGTGTGGGAAGTTGAGACTGTTTCTACAGGTAATACTGAAGTTGTTACGGGTACTTTGATGACAGGCAGTGGCTTTGGTTCTTATCGAAATATGGAAAAAGCAGTTGCAGAGTTTAATCGACAAAACGGTATCGTCATTGAAGGTGGCGAAGCAAAAGACTTAGAAGACGTTTTGGTTAGTGTTGATGAGAAAGGTAATATTGATATCAAGGGTGATACAGTCACGCAGCTAAAACTTTGGTATACAAAAGCAACCAACGAAGAGAAGAAAGCATTCAAGCGTTGGATGATTGAACAGGACTTTTAATATCAAGGATGGTTGTATGAAGCATTGGGCTGTGTTGGTTCTTCCTCTCGTATTGGGTGGGTGTCAAAACTCACTGGTCAATAGTTTGCCAGCGTCTGATTATCAGGGAAAAGTACCTGATGGGTTGAACCAAAAACTGTTGGTTTTGAATGACGCTCCTATACAGTCGTCAAGGGGCGCAACAACACACTTTATTTACGAAGAAGATAAGGCATTGCTGACGATTGTAGAAAAACTTCGCAGCAATCGCTGGTATTGGAACATGAACAAAAGTGAAGTCGCAGACGATATTAGATTTCACACCTGTAATCAGTATGGGGAAGCGATTAATCAAGGGTTAGGTGTGCGAACTTGGTTCGTCAATGGCTTCGTTACCGATGTCATTTCCGCAGGAGACTGCAATTAGTAGAAGCCTCAATTAAGAGGCTTTTTCGTGATGATAGTGATTGTGATTACGACACTCTTCACAACGTAACTCTGCTGGGTCTCGTTGTAAATCGTCTAAAGCAATTTCTTCTTCGCAGTCTGCACAGAGCCCATAGAGACCTGTGTGGATTGCACAAAGTGCCGCATCAATTTTTTCTAAGCGTAAGCCATCAGCATGCAAGGTACTACTTTCTCTCCTGCAAAGTTTAATCAGATGTGCCGTCGGTACGTTGGATACATCTAATCCTGTCAGTTCAATCAGCGCATCTTCCAATCTGCTACGAACGGTTTCTTTCTCATTTACGAGGTTTTTTTGTAGCTGTGCTACGATTTCTATATCAAGCATGGTGATATCTCAGTGCGCGTCATATCCGAAGTAGTCTAGCGAATCACGGTATTCGTGCTCTGATATATATCAAGACAACGCGGATAAACCCTGATGTTTGTCGGTATTTAGCGCGGTGGTAAACGGTTATATTGTCAGCCCAATCAATAGATGTTGAAGTAGAAGGAAGTGAATGATGGATGCTAACTACAAAGACCCGTTTAATGCCGTATATTTTTTGGGAATGGTGGCAGTGGTGTTGATCCCAACATTGCCGGCAACCCTAACGTGGATCGGCATGTTGAGCAGATAATCTGCAAGCAAGGGGGGAGCGTGCAGTTTTCTTTAAAACGATTTCTATTTATCATCCTCGGATGGATATCGGTTGTTTTAGGCGTTATCGGTATATTCCTCCCGCTGTTGCCCACAACCCCTTTTATGTTGTTAGCCAGTGCGTGTTTTATGCGTGGCTCTCCCCGTATTGCAGCTTGGCTGCATCAACACCCCACATTTGGTCCCATCATTTGTAATTGGAATGAGCATCGTGCGATTGATCGAAAAATCAAACGTCGCGCCAATGTCTTCATCGTCCTGAGCTTTTCCCTTTCTGTTGCTGTTGTCCCTGAGCTTTGGCACAAATGTATGCTGATTGTGATGGCGTGCGTACTTTTAACTTGGTTTAATCGTTTGCGCGAAATTGAACCTGTTGCTCACGCCCCTGAAAATACATAACATGGCGGTTTGGTCCCCATTGTCGGGCGGGCGTTAATGCCCAATGTAAAGCACTCACGCAATGGGACACACACACTTCCTGAGTATTACGGAAGCCACTTCTCGTGGTGAGCTATTATGAGCCAAGACAAAATCGCATTTATTAAAGACAGCATCAAAAGCATTCCTGACTATCCAAAAGCAGGTATCATTTTCCGTGACATCACTAGCTTGATGGAAAATGCGCAAGCCTACCAAACCACCATCGCGCTATTGGTTGAGAAATATCGTGACCAAGGCTTCACTAAAATTGTGGGTACAGAGGCGCGCGGTTTTCTTTTCGGCGCACCGCTGGCGCTCGAGTTGGGCGTTGGCTTTGTGCCTGTTCGTAAGCCGGGTAAACTGCCACGTGAAGTGATCAGTGAAAGCTACGAGTTGGAGTATGGCGTCGACACGTTAGAAATTCATGTCGATGCGATCCAAGAAGGTGACAAGGTCTTAATGGTCGACGATCTGCTGGCGACTGGCGGCACAATCGAAGCGACCACTAAGCTGATTCGTCGTTTAGGTGGCGAAGTCGCTCACGCCGCTTTCATTATTAACTTGCCAGAGATTGGCGGTGAAACGCGCCTTGAAGCACTCGGCCTTGATGTTTACAGCCTGTGTGAATTCGACGGTCACTAATTGCCCAATTGAACGGTTATTGATGGAAGAGCGTGATCGTCAGGATCGCGCTCTTTTTGTGTCTGTGCTACGATTGCCGAAGATTATCACCAGAATTTATAACGCATGAGTTATCAGGTATTAGCCCGAAAATGGCGCCCGCATCAGTTTCGCGATGTGGTCGGCCAGTCACACGTTCTGACCGCGTTAGCTAACGCGTTAGATCACAACCGATTGCATCACGCCTACTTGTTCAGTGGTACCCGAGGCGTGGGTAAAACAACCATTGCTCGTATCTTTGCCAAGGGCTTGAACTGCGAACAAGGTGTCACATCAACGCCGTGTGGTGTGTGTTCAACGTGTCAGGAAATCGATCAAGGTCGATTCGTTGATCTGATGGAGATCGATGCCGCGTCCCGTACTAAGGTTGAAGATACCCGTGACTTGCTTGATAACGTGCAATACAAGCCGGCACGTGGGCGATACAAAGTCTACTTGATTGATGAAGTGCATATGCTGTCAAGACACAGCTTTAATGCCTTACTCAAAACGCTGGAAGAGCCGCCCGAATACGTTAAATTCCTGTTGGCGACCACCGATCCTCAAAAGCTGCCTGTCACGATACTTTCTCGCTGTCTTCAGTTTCACCTGAAGCACCTGGATGCGACCCAAATTAAAGATCAGCTCACGTATGTACTTGAGCAAGAAGCAGTGCCTTCTGAGATTCGTGCATTATCCCTGATCGCGCGTGCGGCTGAAGGCAGTATGCGTGATGCGCTGTCGCTGACCGATCAAGCCATCGCGCTTGGCAATGGTTCAGTCTCTGAACTGCAAGTCACCGAAATGCTCGGTACGTTGAGTACAGACCAAGCGATTTTGCTGTTGGAGGCTCTGGCTGAAGGCAACGCTGATCATGTCATGCAGTGTTTGACCCATCTTGCTGAAGTCGGCGTTGAATGGGACGGACTGTTAAAAGAAATCGCGTCGCAGCTTCATCGTGTCGCCATGGCGCAGGCATTGCCTGAATCGGTTGATGCTTCTTCGCCTGATGCTGAACGCGTTTTGTCTTTGGCGCACACATTGTCGCCACAAGACGTTCAGCTGTTTTATCAAATTACGCTTCAAGGGCGTCAAGATTTGCCGTATGCACCGGACGGTCGTGCTGGATTGGAAATGGTGTTACTGCGTCTGTTGGCCTTTAGACCTGTGACGTCGTCTCAATTCGAACCTGCATCGATTGCCGTTCCATCGGTAGAACCCGCTTCAATAACAGCCGAGAGCTCACCTGCGCAAGCTGCAAGCTCGGTCGCGCAAGACAGACTCGCCTCGTTGAAAGCGCAAGTGGCTTATAGCCGAGTGCCTCAGCCACATGTGGAAGTGCCTCCTGCACCTCAGGCCGCCTCACCAACCATTGCTCCTGCGGCGATGCCATCGACGGCTGTGCCTGCGGTAGCACCTTCTCAGGCTGCACCGCAAAAGTCTGTGCCTGTTGCGCAGCCGCAATATGATGAAGACCCACAGTTGTCTTCACACATGGCGGCCATGGAGCAAGATGCGCAGCGTGAATATGAGCAAGATGGGCATATTGAACCTGAATCATCAGCGCCCCAAATGCCTGTTCAGACGGGAAGCACGAATACAGCGACGTCGACTTCTGGATCACAAGGTGGTTCATCCGCGGGAAGCTTATTAGCTGCACGTAATATGCTGAGAAGCAGAGTACGTCAGCAAGAGGGCCAATCGCCAAAAAAGGGTAAAACGGTATCGGCTGGCAGCGAATCGCTGTCAGTGATGGAGAGGATCGCGGCAAAGCATAAACCTGCCGATCCGGCAAAATTCCAAGCTGCGTCGATGCCGACAGCTGAAGTGAATATTGGTGATGACGCTTATCGTTGGAAGCCAACATTCGCAGCGCCCGCGCCTCAAATAGCCGTGATTACACCAGAGAAAATAAAGAAAGCGTTAGCGCATGAACGTACGCCAGAAATGCGTGAAAAGCTTGAGGTGGAATCCATAGAACAAGATCCGTGGAGTCAAATAGCCAGTGCGTTGAACATTCCGCGTCTTGTTAAGCAAATGGCGCTCAATGCTGCGATGGAGCAAGACGGACAGCAGATCCACTTGTTTCTTCGCGCGGAACAAGGCCATCTAAACACAGAACCCGCGCAGGCGGTGCTTGTTGAAGCATTGAGCCAACAGCTTGGCTTTGCCGTCACTCTCTCTGTCGAGTTGAGTGAAAAGGGCACGACACCACTGGAATGGCGAGACAAGCTTTACACAGAAAAACTGGCTCAGGCGAGTCAAAACCTGAGTGATGATCCAAATGTTCGCTTTATCTGTCAGCGGTTTTCTGCAGAAATAGATGAAGAGAGCATTCGACCTATATAAACCACCTAAGAGGCTATTTACTTTTCGAAATTGAATTTTTAGCGGTATACGCTTTATGATTGGCCACAATGAACTAAGTTGAGGCCACATTGAGTGTCGACCTCAAGGTAAATAGCTCCATCAAAAAGAGAGAAAATTATGTTTGGTAAAGGCGGAATGGGCAACCTGATGAAGCAAGCGCAGCAGATGCAAGAGCGCATGCAGAAGATGCAGGAAGAAATCGCAAACATGGAAGTGACCGGTGAAGCAGGTGCAGGCCTAGTGAAAATCACCATCACGGGCAGCCATAGTGTTCGTCGTGTCGAAATCGATGAAAGTTTGATGGAAGACGACAAAGACATGCTGGAAGATTTGATTGCTGCGGCATTCAACGATGCGGCGCGTCGTGTTGAAGAAGCACAAAAAGATAAAATGGGCGATGTGACTGGCGGTATGCAGATGCCACCAGGCTTTAAAATGCCATTCTAACGGAATTCGTTAATTAATTATGCGTACAAGCCAACTGCTTGAACAATTGATGGAAGCGTTACGTTGTCTGCCGGGTGTAGGCCCGAAGTCGGCACAGCGTATGGCTTTTCATCTTCTTCAACGAAATCGTCAAGGTGGCATTAGGCTATCTGAAGCGCTGCAATCGGCAATGATAGATATTGGTCATTGCGTTAAATGCCGAACCTTCACTGAGGAAGAGGAATGTGCGATTTGTGCCAATCCTCGTCGTCAGGAAAATGGGCAGATTTGCGTGGTAGAAAGCCCCGCGGATATTGCAGCCATTGAAGCGACGGGCCAATATTCTGGTCGCTACTTTGTGCTGATGGGTCACCTATCACCTCTCGATGGGATTGGGCCGACAGACATTGGTTTGGATGTGTTGGAACGACGCCTTGCCACTGAGTCTATTTCTGAGCTGATTTTGGCGACGAATCCGACGGTTGAAGGCGAAGCTACTGCGCATTACATCAGCGAGTTATGCGTTGAACATAGTGTGATAGCGAGTCGTATTGCCCATGGCGTTCCCATGGGAGGTGAGCTAGAACTGGTGGACGGTACAACCTTGTCCCATTCCATCATTGGCCGACACCGATTAGGTTAATGATTTGTTTGAATAGATAAAGGCCGAGAGATCGGCCTTTATTTTTTCCGATCAAACCTGATGATGACGAGTCACTTCCAAAAAAGAGAAAAACAAAAAAACGCCAGCAATGCTGACGTTTTTATAAAATGGATTCGAAAAAGAAACAGAGAGTGTAAGGCTAACTTTGATTGTATAAAATCATCGAACCATGATTCAAACTCGTCAGAAGTAATGAACCGTCGCCCAAGACATCGATACGTCGAACTTTCTCCGCACCGAGTCGATAGAAGGTGCGCACCAGTGCAAGGTCTTCTTCAGACAACTCTGTGGTGTCGCCTGTTGTTACGTCTTTGATTTGACCCAGTTTCAGTTTTAAATAGCCGCCGCTGACTTCCCACTCGCCCGATTCGGAAACAGACATCACTATCTGAATATTTTCGGTTTCATTTTTCAGTATGATCTGCGTATCGCGAGAGTAGGTATTGTCCGGCAAGAACACCATATTGCTATGTTGTTCTGTGGTTGTTAGGCCAGTGACATCTCTGTACGCTGACTCTTCAATATAGTTAATGGTTTTAGAGTTCCAATGCTTGGTAAGCAACAGATTACCGATACGGAAATCTTCACCCAGGTATACCCAGCCGCTGCCAACAATCGAGAGCAGTAGCAAAACAAAAGGGCCGAAGCGCTTAAGTTGATCCCTTCTGCGCGGTGCGTTCATTAACGGCATAGCGTATGACTCTCCTCATGGCTCGTCAGCAGAACATAGGTGAGGTTTTCATCTGCATCTTTTTCGCTGTGAATGTAATTCAATGATATTTGGCTATCTTGCCCACCAGTCACAATCACTTCTTCTAATTCGCGATCCTGACCATAGTAACTAATGTACTTAGCGACACATCGTTCAACCATAGGTTGCCACTGACTAATACGCGCATTGGTCACTGGGATATAGACGGGTATGTTTTGTACGGTGAGTATTTCACGAAATGCTTCAGACTTTGGCGTCGAGTAAACGTGAAATGCGATGGGTACCAGTAGCGCCAAAATAAAGGCAGTCCAAGAACTCAGGGGAGTTTTGACTTTTTTAACAACGTTTGGCTGGGCGAATACGTCAGCAACTATGGGCTCTGGCGCCACAGACACGTCGTGTTGCTCGCTGACTTTAATGTCGTCTTCTTGAATCTCTGTAATCTCACCGGATGTCACTTCTGGCTCGGATTCTTGATTTGTCGCCTCAACGGTATGCGGCAGATCTACTGCTTGGTCGTTATACGCTTCGACAGAGCAAATAACTTGGTAGCCGCGTTTAGGCACGGTTTTGACCACTAGTGGGTGCTTTGTCGAATCTTTTAACGCTTTTCGCAGTGTGGAAATAGATTGGGTTAGGCTGGAGTCGTCGACTTCAAAACCTTGTTTACGCCAAACATAGTCATGAATGCGATTACGCGTAACGATAGCGTGAGGTTCCTCGATAAGAACCATCAGTACCCGGCACTCGTTACTGCCCAGCCTGACGAGGTCATCATTTTCATGGAGATCGACCAACGAGCTTTCGCTAGGAGAAAAGACAAAACGCTCTCCCAGAAGGTAACGGTTCGATTTAATTAACATCCGATATATTAACCTGCGCGTATTTTGAGCGATTTTAGATAAAAACCACTGAATTTGGACGGGATTGAGAAGGATTATACTCGAATTGCGAAAAAGACCTCAAGAAATCAAAAAATGAAATTTAGACCTTGAAAAGCAACATTACGGCCTTATCTAAAGAGGGTACTTAACTGAACCACATTTGTTTGGAGTTATAATGAGCGATCAAGCCACTCTACATAATAAGGAAACACGAGGTTTCCAATCTGAAGTGAAGCAGCTGCTACACCTCATGATTCACTCTCTTTATTCCAACAAAGAGATCTTTTTACGTGAATTGATCTCAAACGCGTCTGATGCGGCAGATAAATTACGCTTTAAAGCGCTGTCTGATTCTGCACTGTATGAAAATGAAGGCGACTTACGTGTGCGCCTGAGTGTTGATAAAGAAGCAGGAACCCTGACCATTGATGACAATGGTATCGGCATGACTCGTGAAGAAGTGATCGAGAACTTGGGGACGATTGCAAAATCAGGTACCGCCGATTTCTTCAAACAACTTTCAGATGATCAAACCAAAGATAGCCAACTTATCGGCCAATTTGGTGTGGGTTTCTATTCTGCGTTCATCGTGGCGGACAAAGTGACTGTCACTACCCGCGCTGCTGGCACTGACCATGCGAATGCGACCCTTTGGGAATCTGCTGGCGAAGGTGACTACACCATTGAGGGCATTGAGAAAACAACCCGTGGTACGTCAATCACCCTGCACCTTCGTGAAGATGACAAAGAATACTTAGATGAATGGCGTCTTCGTGAAGTGATTGGTAAATATTCTGATCACATTGGTATTTCGGTTGAAATGTGGACCAAAGAACGCGACGAAGAAGGCAACGAAAAAGACGAAGGTAAGTGGGAGCAAATTAACAAAGCGCAGGCGCTTTGGACCCGCTCAAAATCTGATATCAGTGACGAAGAATATCAAGAATTCTATAAACACCTCTCCCACGATTTTGCGGATCCACTGCTTTGGAGCCACAACCGTGTAGAAGGTAAGAATGATTACACTAGCTTGCTGTATGTGCCTTCAAAAGCACCATGGGACATGTTCAACCGTGATCACAAACACGGCCTGAAATTATATGTCCAGCGCGTGTTCATTATGGATGATGCCGCGCAGTTTATGCCGAACTACCTGCGTTTCATTCGTGGTCTGATTGATTCAAATGATCTGCCTTTGAACGTGTCACGTGAAATTCTGCAAGATAACAAAGTGACGCAAACGCTGCGCAATGCCTGTACCAAGCGTGTTTTAACCATGCTGGAGCGTATGGCAAATAACGACGCTGAAAAATATCAAAGCTTCTGGAAAGAGTTTGGCTTGGTATTAAAAGAAGGCCCTGCGGAAGACTTCTCAAACCGTGAGAAAATTGCGGGTCTGCTGCGTGTCGCATCAACGCACACTGACAGCAGTGAGCAAACCGTGTCACTGGCTGACTACGTTTCACGCATGAAAGAAGAACAAGACAAAATCTACTTCTTGACGGCAGATAGCTATCAAGCGGCTAAAAACAGCCCGCACCTTGAGCAGTTCAAAGCGAAAGGTATTGAAGTGGTTCTGATGTATGACCGTATAGACGAATGGCTAATGAGTTATTTGCCAGAGTTTGACGGTAAGCAGTTCCAGGCCATCACGAAAGCGGACCTGGATCTGAGCAAGTTTGACGATGATGCCGAGAAAGAAAAACGTGAAGAAACCCAAAAAGCGTTTGAATCTGTGGTCGAGCGTGCGAAAGCTTACTTGGGTGATCGAGTGAAAGAAGTACGCACGACCTTCAAGCTGTCAGGAACACCAGCAGTGGTGGTGACGGATGAGTTTGAAATGGGCACACAGATGGCAAAACTACTGGCAGCAGCGGGTCAGCAAGCGCCAGAAGTAAAGTACATCTTCGAATTGAACCCTGAGCATGCATTAATCAAACAAATGGCTGATGAAGCCGACGAGGCGGTATTTGGTCGTTGGGTGGAAATGCTGTTGGGGCAAGCCATGCTCGCAGAGCGCGGTTCAATGGAAGATCCGTCACAGTTCTTGACTGCAGTTAACCAACTCTTGACTAAAGGCTAATTGCATTCAGGTAACGAATAGATAAACATCAATATACGCCCAGCATGAAAAGCTGGGCTTATTTATGTCATATACCTAAACGCCCTCATTGAGACATGAAAATCGAATTTTTTATCGGGCAAGTCAGCACGAATTTTAGTGCAAAGAACGTTTAACGGGAAACCGTTCGAAACGTGCTCTAGCGTGCTAAAACTCAGGACGTGAGGTTGTTTAGGTATCAATAACCGTGTATGTTTCAGGTTTTTGCGAAACTCCAAAGTAAAGAAAGGGGATAACTATGCGCATCATTCTTCTGGGCGCTCCAGGTGCAGGTAAAGGTACTCAAGCGCAATTCATCATGGAAAAATATGGTATTCCACAAATTTCCACTGGTGACATGCTGCGTGCTGCAATAAAAGCAGGCACTGAAATGGGCAAACAGGCGAAAGCGGTTATCGACGCAGGTCAATTGGTATCTGACGATATCATTCTGGGTCTGGTAAAAGAGCGCATCGCACAGGAAGATTGTGCGAAAGGCTTCCTGTTGGATGGCTTCCCACGCACGATTCCTCAGGCGGATGGCCTGAAAGAAGTCGGTGTAAATGTGGATTACGTTTTGGAGTTCGACGTTGCTGATAGCGTTATCGTTGAACGCATGAGCGGTCGTCGTGCCCACCTAGCTTCTGGTCGTACTTACCATGTCGTTTACAATCCATCAAAAGTGGAAGGTAAGGATGACATCACGGGTGAAGATCTGGTTGTTCGCGATGACGACAAAGAAGAAACCGTTCTGGCACGTCTTGGCGTATACCATGAGCAAACTTCTCCACTGATTGCTTATTACCAAAAAGAAGCTGAAGCAGGTAACACTCAATACCTGAAGTTCGATGGAACACTGCAAGTTTCTGACGTGAGCGAAGCGATCGAAAAAGCACTAGGTTAATTCCTTTTTTCGATGCAAAAAGGGCAATCTTATGATTGCCCTTTTTTGATCGCTTTAATGAATGAAGCAGTATTGGACTCATGCTCTGTGTTCCTCTATTCCCAAACTTCTCAAGGTTACTGGATACAAAAAGAGTATGTAGTTAACGCTTTGCCTTTAAGACGAAACCCGCTAATCTCGATGAGATGAATCTTGGGTCAGTGTATTGATAACGCTCTGTTTAAGCAGGTTGAAATGGAAAATAACGAAAACAATGTAGGGGTTCTGCTGGTTAATCTTGGAACGCCAGAAGCGCCAACCGCCAAAGCAGTTAGCGCATTTTTAAGTGAGTTTTTGCACGATCAGCGAGTGGTTGATATGACTCGCTGGCTCTGGTGCCCGTTGTTACACGGTATTATCCTTCCTGTGCGCTCGCCGAAAGTGGCAAAGCTGTATCAAAGCGTATGGATGGATGAGGGCTCACCGTTAATGGTGCACTCAAAGCGTCAGCAAGCGGCGCTAGAGCAAATTCTGGATATCCCCGTTGAGATTGGCATGACATACGGGTCGCCAAGCATAGCGTCTGCAGTGAGCGCGTTGAAGGACAGAGGTTGTAACAAGATTTTGGTGCTACCTTTGTACCCTCAATATTCACGCACTACCACGGCGGCGGTGTTTGATAAGCTGGCCAAATCGTTAAAAGACCAACCTGTCTTGCCTGAGTTTCGGTTTATTAATCACTATTACAGTGAGGACAGCTACATTGATGCCTTGGCTCAATCGGTCGAAGCGCAGTGGGCTGCGAATGGAAAGCCTGACATGTTGGTGTGTTCTTATCATGGTATTCCTAAACGTTATGCGGATAACGGTGACCCGTATCGCGAGCATTGCCTAGCGACCACGGAAAAGCTAATTGCACGTCTCGATACCGATGTCGCGATAAAAACCACGTTCCAATCACGTTTTGGTCGGGAAGAGTGGCTACAGCCATATACCGACAAAACATTGGAGCAATTGCCAAAGGAAGGGGTTAAACGCCTTGACATCATTTCTCCTGCATTTTCGGTCGATTGCCTAGAGACGTTGGAAGAAATCTCTGATCAATGCCACGAGACGTTTATGGAAGCGGGCGGGGAAGTCTTTAACTTTATTCCTTGCCTAAATGATTCTCCCGCGCATATTGCCATGATGAAACAGTTGGTTGAGCGTCATACCCAAAATTGGTAGCCCCAGTTCCCACCTGATTGCGTTTTGATGTTATACCCGAGCATATGATCTGTGCTCGGGTATATTTGTAATTGGGATATTCCACCCTCAAAAATCTGTGATAGAATTCTCATTTTCGCCCCTACTACGACGCATTGAATCATGAAATTCCCAGGCCAACGCAAGTCTAAGCATTATTTTCCGGTACATGCCCGCGATCCATTGATTGTTCAAGCGAGTGAACAACGTAAGCTGAAACGTCCTCATGTTATCGGTATTGACCAAACGCTGGTTGATATTGAAGCGAAGGTGAGCGATGAATTTGTGGAAAAGTATGGGCTAAGTAAGGGCCATTCTTTGGTGATTGATGACAAGCGAGCAGAAGCGCTGTATCAAGAGCTAAAAGAAAACAACATGATCAGCCATGAGTTTGCGGGTGGCACGATTGGGAATACGCTACATAACTATTCCACGCTGGCAGATGATAAGTCGATCCTTCTGGGTGTGATGAGCCGCGATATCACCATTGGTAGCTATTCTTACCGCTACTTGTGCAACACGTCTAGCCGTATGGATCTGAATTATCTCGAAGCAGTGCAAGGCCCAATTGGTCGTTGCTATGCGCTTATCAGTGAGGAAGGCGAGCGTACCTTTGCTATTAGTGAAGGGCTGATGAATCAGCTGACACCGCAATCTATTCCTGAGCACATCTTTAAAAATGCGTCGGCACTGGTGCTAACTGCCTATTTGGTGCGTTGCAAGGAAGGCGATCCGATGCCTGAAGCGACAATGAAAGCCATTGAATACGCGAAAAAATATGATGTGCCAGTTGTAATGACCATGGGTACTAAGTACGTCATTCAAAATAACCCGCAATGGTGGCGTGAGTTCTTGGCAGAGCACGTGTCCGTGGTTGCCATGAACGAAGAAGAAGCAGAAGCACTAACCGGTGAATCTGATCCGTTAGTGGCTGCAGACAAAACGTTGGATTGGGTCGACATGGTGCTTTGCACCGCGGGCCCAATTGGCCTTTACATGGCAGGTTACACCGATGATGATGCAAAACGTGAGACCACATTGCCATTGCTGCCAGGTTCGATTGCTGAGTTCAACCGCTATGAATTCAGCCGTCCGATGATGAAAGATCAGTGCGTTAACCCAGTGAAGGTGTATTCACATATTGCGCCTTACATGGGCGGTCCAGAGCGTATCAAAAACACCAATGGTGCGGGCGATGGCGCGTTGTCAGCGGTACTGCACGATATGTCTGCAAACCGTTACCATCGCGATAACGTGCCAAACTCAAGCAAGCATGTGCATCAGTTCTTGACCTACAGTTCGTTTTCACAGGTGTGTAAGTACGCAAACCGAGTGAGTTATGAAGTGTTGGCGCAGCATTCTCCGCGCCTTTCTCGCGGCTTGCCAGAGAGAGAAGATTCTCTGGAAGAAGCTTACTGGGAGCGCTAAATCTCTGCCTTATTGGGCACTGATGCTGCGTTGATTTTATGAATGCTGTTAGTCACTGAGTGAACTAAGCTACTAAGCAGTCACCATTTCATCGCCTTGCCTTGGTGTCAAATGCGTTGAGATAACGGGTCTTTGCTAGAGACGAAAAATAAAAAACCGCCGTGATGGCGGTTTTTTTATTGGTGGATGCTGGTGTTTATGCTTTTGAGTAGGCTTCGTTGTGAACTGCTGCAATTGCGCGACCTGAAGGGTCTGCTGCGTTTTTGAAGCTTTCATCCCACTCAATGGCCTTCGCACTTGAACATGCGATTGATGGACCACCTGGTACACACTCTACTGCTGATGGCAGTGGGAACAACTCTTCAAAGATCTCACGGTAAACGTAAGCTTCTTTTGTCGTTGGCGTGTTGTAAGGGAAACGGTAGCTGGCGGTTTCCATTTGCTGATCAGAGATTTTCTCGTTAGCAACAGCTTTCAATGTATCAATCCAGCCATAACCTACGCCATCAGAGAACTGCTCTTTCTGGCGCCATGCAATCGCTTCTGGCAAGTAGTGCTCGAAACACTCACGAAGAATGTGCTTCTCCATTTTGCCGTTGCCACACATCTTGTCTGCAGGGTTCAGGCGCATTGCTACGTCGATGAACTCTTTATCGAGGAAAGGTACACGACCTTCAACACCCCATGCAGCCAGTGATTTGTTGGCGCGTGCACAGTCAAACATGTTCAGCGCAAGCAGTTTACGCACGGTTTCTTCGTGGAACTCTTTGGCATTTGGTGCTTTGTGGAAGTATAAGTAACCGCCGAAGATTTCGTCTGCACCTTCACCAGACAGGACCATTTTGATGCCCATCGCCTTGATTTTACGTCCTAGCAGATACATAGGCGTCGAAGCGCGGATGGTCGTCACGTCATAGGTTTCAATGTGATAAATCACATCACGAATCGCGTCTAAACCTTCTTGGATGGTGTACGTCATTTCATGGTGAACAGTACCAATTTGCTCAGCCACTTCACGTGCGGCTTTGAGATCGGGTGCGTCTTCAAGACCAATGGCAAAAGAGTGAAGCTGAGGCCACCATGCGGCTGATTGTCCATCATCTTCAATGCGCATTGCCGCGTAGCGTTTCGCAACTGCAGAGGTGATTGACGAGTCTAGACCGCCTGATAGCAATACACCGTAAGGTACGTCAGTCATCAACTGGCGCTTTACAGCAGCTTCCAGTGCTTCAGTCAGCTCTTCTTTGCTGGTAGAGTTGTTTTGTACGGCTGCGTACTCATTCCAATCACGAATGTAGTAGCGCTGTGGCTCTGCATCTTGAGAGCGGTAGTACGAACCTGGAGGGAATTCGCTGATGGTTTTACACACAGGCACGAGTGCTTTCATTTCTGATGCAACAAAGTAGTTGCCGTACTCATCGTAGCCTTGGTATAGCGGGATAATACCAATGTGGTCACGACCAACCAGATATTCGTCTTTATCTTCGTCATAAAGAACAAAGGCGAAAATACCATTTAGCTCTTCTAGCAGATCTGCACCCATGTCTTGGTATAACGCCAAGATGACTTCACAATCTGAATCGGTTTGAAAATCGTATTTGTCTTCGTAACGCGCACGAATTTCTTTGTGGTTGTAGATCTCACCGTTAACCGCAAGGATAAGCTTGCCATCAGGGCTATAAAGAGGTTGTGCGCCGCTGTTCAAACCAACGATAGCGAGACGTTCGTGCGCGAGAATTGCACGCTCTGATGAATAGATGCCAGACCAGTCCGGTCCACGGTGACGTAACTTCTTGGACATTTCCAAGGCAGATTCGCGTAACACTGACGCATCTGATTTAATATCTAAAATGCCAAATACAGAACACATAATTCCCTCTCAAACTTCCCTAATGCACGCATCATAAACGCGTTTCAATTTTGTATTGTCTTCAATTTGCCAATTTGATAGAAAAAAGCAACCTGTTATGAAGATAAAAATAATAAACCCGAGGTGAAGTTTAATTTCATTCACCAATATGCGGTTTTTAGTGAATGAAACATTGGTGCTGATGATTTTGTGACCGCTTTTGTGCTTGGGAGCACAAGAGTGGTCACGGATTTCAGAATGAGGCTTAAAGCAGTTGGTCTTTTACATGGCGAGCAAAACCCGCACCTGCTTCGTTGTAGATGTTATAGGCTTCGTTAACGCCAAGCGCTTTGAGTTGTTCAAGTTCATCGACGTACTTAGCAATAGCGGCGACTTTGCCGTCGAATCCTAATTGATTGATCTGCTCCATGGCCAAGGTGTTAGCTTGACTATTAGGCATCGCAAGAAGGATCAGTTCGATATGGTGAGAGGAGGTGACACGAGACCAGAAATCAGGATCTGTGGCATCACCATGAATCACATTTCTGTTGCATTCTTGATGGCTAGCGACTGAATCTTCACGCGCTTCAATGCCTAGTACTTTTGACGGAAACTCTATTGCGAGTTCATCATACGCACCACTGCCTATGCGGCCCATACCGATGATAACCACGGAAGCATCACCGAGATCGATAAGCTGATCGTTATGATGGATTCGCTCTGGTGACGGGTCGTTGAAGCGTGATGATACAGCACCGTAAATTTTATGACTGAACGTATTTAGTGGTGCAGCTAACATGAAGGACAAAGACACTGCAATGGCGATGGCGACCAAAATACTGCCGGGCATGATGCCCATTTGGTAGGCAATACCACCGACAATTAAGCCAAATTCACTGTAGTTAAACAGGGTGAGCGTGGCGAAAAGTGAGGTCCGGACACGGAATTTGAAGCCATTGAATATGACATAGTAAAGCAGGCCTTTTAATGGCAACAGTAGCAACAGCAATAGCGCAATCATCAATCCTTGCAACGTTGGCTGCTCTGACAAGCCAATATTAAGGAAAAAGCACACCAGAAAGAGTTCTTTCAAGTTGAACAGTGATTTGGCCATCTCTGATGCACGGGGATGTGCTGCCATCATCATGCCCAGAAGCAGAGCACCTAGGTCTGCTTTCATGCCAACAGCATCAAAGAACCCCGCCCCTGCGACCAACGCAAGGAAAACACCATAAAGCACTAAGACTTCACCATGACCGACGCGATCCAGTAATTTAAAGAACAACGGACGGGCCAATGGCAATGCAAATAACAGTAGGGCTTCTATACCGGGCACTTTTCCTGAGGCGATGGTCAGGAAAATAACGGCAAAGATATCCTGCATGATGAGAACGCCGATAGCTAACGTGCCGTAGGTGGCGTTCATTTCGCCTTTCTCTTGCAGGGCTTTGATGGCGAAAACGGTACTGGAAAAAGAGAGAGCAAAAGCAACAAGTACAATGTCGTTTAACGCGAGGCTTGAAAATGCGGAAAAGCCAAGTGACTTAAAGCCCATCAAGCAAAGTGAGAACAGTGCAGTTGTCATCACGTTATGGAGTGTGGCACCGAACCAAATCTCTTTATTGAGCAGAGACTTTACGTCGAGTTTGAGACCAATAGTAAACAGCAGCAAGGTAACACCCAAATCGGCTAACGTTTGGATAACGGGCGTGGAGGTGAATCCTGCTGCATGTAAGCCAAATCCAGCAATCAAGAAGCCGACGAGTGGGGGCATGTGGCAGCGCAGCATTAAAAAACCGCTGAGAAATGCGACGGCAATGATAACGAGATCCATGGTTTTGATTGTTTCCTTGCGAAAAAATAACGCGTTTAAGCCTAAGCCGGTCAAACAGGGGGCCTAACAACAGAAAATGATAAGATAAAACAAAGGCAACACGGTAAACCTGTGTTGCCTATGAAGCTAAACATAAATTAGCTTAAGCTGTGCCTAATTTGTGTAACAGAATTTTAGTCTTCGAGCAGTTTTTGAAGCAATATTCCGTTAAGCATCGCGCGTTTAACCAGCGCAAATGCGCCGAGTGTCGGTGTAGTAGAAGACAAGCTGGCTGCGACAACAGGAAGATTCTGGTGGAAGGCTCTTAGTGATTGGTTTTCTACGCAGCGTTGAATGGCTGGGAACACCACGCTTTTTGCTTCGGTAATTTCACCAGAGATCACCACTTGTTGTGGATTGAACAAGTTAATTGTCATCGCGATGGCTTTGCCTAAGTGATTACCTACCTTTACCAATACCTGACGCGCGAGTTCATCACCGGCAACAGCAGCACGACAGATGTCGGATACGTTGAGGTCTTTTTTGCCTTGCAGCATGCTTTCATGGCCTTGTGCCAAAAGCTGCTGTGCGTGCTCGATAATAGCTGGATTAGAAGCAACCGTTTCAAGACAGCCAAAATTACCACACTGACACTTCTTGCCGAGCGGGTCTATTTGAATGTGTCCGATCTCGCCAACGTTGCGGTTGTAGCCTAAAAACACTTGGCCATTAACGATGATACCTGCACCAGCACCATTGTGAACACTGACGAGTAGGGTGTCGTAGTAGTTTTTACTCACCCCGAAATAATGTTCTGCCAGTGCCTGACCCCGGGTGTCGTTTCCGATGTAACACTGCACACCAAATTCATCGCGAATTAAGTCACTTAACGGTAATTTGTCGATCGTAATATGTGGCATGTATTCGACGATACCTGTTTCGGCATCAACGAGACCGGGAAGCGAAATCGCCACGGCAATCAGTTCTTTTACAATGTCTTGTTGGCTAGCGAGGAAACTGTGAAGGTGAAAAAGAAGACCTTCAATCAGGGTTTCCTGATTGGGATAGTGAAACGCTTCGTCATGCTCGGCGAGAGGTTTGCCCGACAAGTCGAACAGTGTTAGTTCGATGCGGTCACGGCCGAGTCGTACAGCAAGAGAGTGAAAAGGGGCGCATTCGGTGGTCAACGAGATGGCTCGTCGACCTCCTGTGGACGCTTGTTGCGCGACCTCTTTAATCAGGCCGCGCTCAAGCAACTGGCGGGTAATTTTGGTAACACTTGCTGGAGCAAGACTGCTCACGTCAGCAATTTGGATTCGAGATATCGGCCCTTGTTGGTCGATAAGTCGATAAACGGCGGCACCGTTTAGCTGTTTAACCAGATCTACGTTACCAATTTGTCCGCCTGTCATAAATGTCCTAATTCAATGTATATTCGCCGTTAACTACAGTCGCTTTGACATTGAAATCGCGATCAAACACGGTCAGGTTAGCGACATATCCATTCTTGATAGCCCCTAGCTTGTCATCCATGCCGATTGCACGTGCAGGATACAAGGTTGCCATGCGGATCACTTCATCCAAAGCGATGCCTACGTGTTCGACAGAGTTTTGTACTGCTTCAATCATGGTCAATGCCGAACCGCCAAGTGTGCCATTCTCATCAACACACTTACCATCACGGTAATATACTTTCTTACCTACAAAAATAAAGTGATCCATGTCTGCTCCTGCAGGCGCTGCTGCATCAGTAACAAGAACCAGTTTCTCACCTTTCAATTTGTGGGCAATGCGAATGTTTGCATAATCTACGTGGAAACCATCTGCAATCACGCCCGTATAAACCTCCGGGGTGTCGTAGATAGCGCCAACCATACCAGGCTCGCGACCCGCAATTGGCGTCATCGCATTGAACAGGTGGGTGGCAAACGTGATACCCGCTTTAAAGCCTAGACGCGCTTCAACGTAGCTTGCGTTGGTGTGACCTGCCGATACAACGATACCTGCATCAGCCAACTGACGGATATGATCCGCTGGCGTTAATTCTGGTGCCAGCGTCACTTTCGTGACGACATCGGCATTAGCAGTGATGAAATCGATCATTGCGTCATCTGAACGACGAATGAAATCAACACTGTGAATGCCTTTTTTTGCAACATTCAGGTATGGACCTTCAAGGTGCAAACCGAGTGCTTGATGCTCGTATTGTGCTTGGTAATCACGAATCGCACTGACTGATGCCTTCATATCTTCATCAGAAGACGTGATCAGTGTTGGCAAGAAGCTGGTGCAACCAGACTTCAGGTTAGCCAGATGCATCGTGTGGATAGTGTCCGCGGTCACTTCATCGTTGAACATCACACCACCACAACCGTTGAGTTGTAGATCGATGAAGCCAGGGCTGAGATATGCGCCATCAAGTGAACGAGTTTCAATGCCTTCTGGCAATTCACTTTCAGGACAAACGTTCTGGATCAGGCCACCATCGACGATGACAGCATGATTATCCAGCACTTCGCTACCAGTAAAAATTCGGCAGTTAGTCAGTGCGTACATGAATACTTCCTTACCTTACAGGTTTTTGATGTTTTCAGCTTCTAGCTCATGGAAGTACTTAACTGTCTTCACTTTAAGCTCAGCTGTTGATGGTTCGTCACAAATCATCAGTGCTTTAGGGTGCAATTGAAGTGCAGAGACAGTCCATAGGTGGTTCACTGAACCTTCTACCGCTGCTTGCAGAGCAAGTGCTTTGTTGTGACCTGTAACCAGAATCATCACTTCTTTTGCGTCAAGCAAGGTACCTACGCCAATGGTCAGTGCGTGTTTAGGTACTTGGTTGATGTCATTATCAAAGAAACGAGAGTTAGCAATACGGGTATCTTCCGTCAAGGTTTTGATACGAGTACGTGATGAAAGTGACGATGCTGGCTCGTTAAATGCGATGTGACCGTCGTTGCCAATGCCACCCATGAACAGGTTAATACGACCGTAAGATTTAATCTTCTCTTCGTAACGTTGGCATTCTGCTTCATGATCGTCAGTGTTACCGTTCAGAAGGTTAATATTTTCTTCTTTAATATCAATGTGATTGAAGAAGTTATTGAACATGAAGCTACGGTAAGATTCTGGATGATCTGCTGGGATGCCGCAGTACTCGTCCATGTTGAACGTAACCACATCTTTAAAGCTTACTTCGCCTTGCTTATGAAGATTAATCAGTTGCTTATACGTGTTCAGTGGAGTGCCACCAGTTGGCAAACCCAGAACAAACGGACGATCTTCAGTTGGAGCAAATTTGTTAATTGCATCAACAATATAGCGTGCTGACCAAAAGCCTACTTCATGTGCGGTTTGTAAAGGGATAAGTCTCACGGTACACCTCTTAATTAATTCAAATTCAGACTATACAGCATAGTGGATTTGTATCTTAGTTTTCATCATAAAATAAGTTTTATGATGGTGCTAGCAAAAAACAGGATCTCGTATCGTTTTGAGTGACAAAAATCACAATTGCACCTGTTTTAATTTGCGGGGCGAAATTAATGGAATAAACTCCACCTGACCCACATTGGATAGTAAAAAAAGTCCCATGTTGTCATTACATCTCTGAGAAAGAACCACTATAGGGGGAACACAGGTGAATATTCTCGGTTATTTCCAAAAAGTAGGTAAAGCGTTAATGGTACCCGTTGCCACGCTTCCTGCAGCTGCAATCTTAATGGGTATCGGCTACTTTATCGATCCGACCGGTTGGGGCGCGAACAGCGTTCTGGCGGCATTCTTGATTAAAGCAGGCGCTGCAATTATCGATAACATGTCTTGGCTGTTTGCTGTAGGTGTTGCCTACGGTATGTCTAAAGACAAAGACGGCGCTGCTGCACTAGCAGGTCTGGTTGGTATGTACGTTGTTACGACGCTACTGTCGCCAGGTGCTGTTGCTCAAATTCAAAATATTGACCCAAGTGCTGTTCCAGCGGCTTTCGGTAAGATCCAGAACCAATTCGTTGGTATCTTGGTCGGTATCATGTCAGCGGAACTGTACAACCGTTTCTCAACAGTAGAACTGCACAAAGCGTTGTCGTTCTTCTCGGGCAAGCGTTTGGTTCCAATTGTTACTTCTTTTGCTGCAATCATTGTTTCTTTCATCCTGATGTACGTATGGCCAACTGTTTACGGTGGTCTGGTTAACTTCGGTGAAGGTATTCAGGGCATGGGCGAACTGGGTGCAGGTATCTATGCATTCTTTAACCGTCTTTTGATCCCAGTGGGTCTGCACCACGCTCTGAACTCAGTATTCTGGTTCGATGTTGCTGGCATTAACGATATTCCTAACTTCCTGGGTGGCGCTAAGTCTCTGGCTGAAGGTACTGCAACTGTTGGTGTAACAGGTATGTACCAAGCGGGCTTCTTCCCAATCATGATGTTTGGTCTGCCAGGTGCAGCGCTAGCTATCTACCACACGGCTAAGCCTGAGAACAAAGAAAAAGTAGCATCTATCATGATCGCTGCTGGTTTCGCATCGTTCTTTACCGGTGTAACAGAACCTCTTGAATTCTCATTCATGTTCTTGGCTCCTGGTCTGTATGTGCTTCACGCACTTCTGACTGGTATCTCTGTATACATCGCTGCATCTATGCAGTGGATTGCAGGTTTCGGTTTCTCTGCAGGTCTTGTTGACATGTTCTTGTCTACACGTAACCCGCTGGCTGTTAACTGGTACATGCTTATCGTTCAAGGTCTGGTTTTCTTCGGTGTTTACTATGCCGTGTTCCGCACCGCGATTGTTAAGTTCAACCTGAAAACGCCTGGTCGTGAAGACCTAGATGACGACGCTGAATCAAATGGTGTTGAAGCATCTAAAGAAACCAGCATCCTGGCTCGCCAGTATTTGAAAGCGTTGGGCGGTCACGACAACCTGACGACTATCGATGCATGTATTACTCGTCTACGTCTGACTGTTAAAGATGGCGCTCAGATCGACGAGAAAACACTGAAAGCACTAGGTGCGATGGGTGTTGTTAAATTGGGCACCAATAACCTGCAGGTTATCTTGGGTCCTTTGGCAGAAATCGTTGCTGGCGAAATGAAAAAAGTCGGCACAACTGAAGACTTGACGGAAATCAAACTGCCTTAATTAAATTATACTGACTAAACAGTCAATATAGCCGGCCCTTAGCGGGGTCGGCTTTTTTTGGGCCGAATTCGGCTAAATCGTAGGGAAAAATACAAATGAATAAGACATTTAAGATGGGAATCTTATCTGCAGCGGTTGCTGCAGGTCTGGCTGGTTGTGGCGTTCTGCCTTCTGGCTCTGCACAACAAGCAACGGTAGATGCATTGGCTTCTCAGCTGAACATTAGCTACGACGTTCAAACCAACCATGGTGCGCAAGAAGGTCTAGCATGTCAGGACATGGGCGCTGAGTGGGCATCTTGTAACAAAGTAAACATGACGGTTGTTAATGAAGGCGATGCCGTTGCTAGCAACGATTGGACAATCTATCTGCACAGCATTCGTGTGTTCCTAGATGTCGCAAGTGACGACTTCACGATTGAACACCTAACGGGTGATCTTTACGCGCTGACGCCAACACAATCTTTCGATGGTTTCGCGGCTGGCGAAAAAATCGAAATTCCCCTGATTGCGGAATACTGGCAGTTGTTTGAAACTGACTTTATGCCACGTGCGTATGTTGTTGCTGGTGATGCAACACCAAAAACCATCGCTTCAATGGACACTGAAAACGTTGATGCATTTGTTGCTGAAATCGATGGGAACAAGTGGAAACGCACGCCTGAAGACAACAATATCTTGGCAACCGCGGCATCGCGCTTTGCAAAAAACAGCGATGTAGCGCAACTGTCGGATGGTGCGATTGAAGCATCTATTATCCCAACACCACTGAAAACTAAGCAAATGCGTGGCGCTCTGCATGTCACGTCTGGCTTTGCTGTGACGAACAATGCTCTAGATGCTGACCAATTGGCGGCATTTGAAGATCGTGCAGCGCTTTTGGGTGTCAACGTAGACGGTGATATCGCACTTAACATCCATGTTGATGCGACAGCATTTAGCGGCGAAGAAGCGGTATCGGGTGCTTACAAGCTAGCAGTGAATGCAGCAGGTGTTGATGTTCTTGGTTTTGACAGTGTAGGTGCATTCTACGGTTTGCAATCACTGATGGCATTGATGGACAAAGACGACAGCGGCATGCTGCCATGGGTTGCGATTGAAGATGCCCCTCGCTTTGAATACCGCGGTGTGATGGTTGACGTTGCGCGTAACTTCCACTCAAAAGAAGCCATGCTGCGCACGATTGATCAGATGGCGGCGTACAAGCTGAACAAACTGCACCTTCACCTGACTGATGACGAGGGCTGGCGACTAGAGATCCCAGGCCTGCCAGAACTGACAGAAGTCGGCGCGGATCGTTGTCATGATTTGTCTGAAACCTCATGTCTTCTGCCACAACTGGGTTCAGGTCCAACAACTGAAAACTTCGGTTCAGGTTTCTTCTCTAAAGCGGATTACATGGAAATCCTGCGCCATGCGAAGGCACGCGGTATTGAAGTGATCCCTGAAATCGATATGCCAGCTCACTCTCGTGCAGCCGTTGTTTCTATGGAAGCACGCTACAGCAAGTATGCAGAGCAAGGCGATCTGGCTAAAGCAGAAGAGTTCCGTCTGATGGATCCGTTGGATACATCAAATGTGACGACGGTTCAGCTTTATGACAAGCGCAGCTTCATCAACCCATGCATGGATTCATCAGTGAACTTCGTGGACAAAGTGATCACCGAAGTTAAAGCCATGCACGCGGAAGCAGGTATGCCTCTGACGACGTGGCATTTTGGTGGTGACGAAGCGAAGAACATCAAGCTAAACGCAGGTTTCCAAGACGTGAATGCAGCAGAGCCTGTTTCTTGGAAAGGTAACATTGATCTGAGCAAGGAAGACAAGCCTTTCGCTAAGTCGCCAGTGTGTCAAAAAGCGATTGCAGAAGGTGTGGCAGAAGATTTCGGTCACCTGCCAAGCTACTTTGCTGAGCGCGTAAGCAAGGTGGTTGCGGCGCATGATATTCCTAACTTCCAAGCGTGGCAGGATGGCCTGAAGTATTCGAAAGATGCATCAGCATTTGACACTGACAACGTTCGCGTTAACTTCTGGGACGTTCTGTACTGGGGCGGAGACGCATCGGCTTACGAGTGGGCGAATAAGGGTTATGACGTGATCGTGTCAAACCCAGACTACGTTTACATGGATATGCCTTACGAGGTTGATCCAAAAGAACGTGGTTACTATTGGGCAACCCGTGCTACTGATACGCGTAAAATGTTTGGCTTTGCACCAGAAAACTTGCCACAGAACGCTGAAACATCAGTAGACCGTGATGGTAATGGCTTTAACGGCAAAGGCACTGTGGAATCGAAAGGCTTCCACGGTTTGTCTGCGCAGCTATGGAGCGAAACCGTTCGTACTGACGAGCAGTATGAATTCATGGTGTTCCCGCGTGTCATTGCTGCTGCAGAACGCGCATGGCATAAAGCAGATTGGGAATTGGACTACCAAGCGGGTAAAGCCTTTAACCTTGATACCGACCACGTAAACAAAGACGCTCAGTTGCAAGATTGGACACGCTTTGCAAACGTAATGGGTCAACGTGAAATGGCGAAACTGGACGCGGCGGGTATTCAATACCGTATCCCAGTTCCTGGCGCTATGATTGAAGCAGGTAAACTGCACATGAACATCAGCATGCCTGGTCTGCCACTTCAGTACTCTGTAGACGGCGGTGAAACGTGGGCTGATTACGCTGCACCTGTTACCGTGTCCGACGCAAGCAATGTAAAAGTACGTGCATTGAGTGCTGACAAACAACGTGAAGGCCGTGTAGTGTCACTATAACGACACCTTATGACTCAGAAGCCCGCTATATGCGGGCTTTTTTTCGTCTCGACGTTCTGTAGAGGTTGAGTAAAACCTCGTGATCGTGGATCATTGACTTAATTTCATGTAGTTCTTCCTACGAGGTATTTTTTGATGAGTGAGTCTGAGGCTCGTCCAAGCAACTTTATCCGTCAAATCATCGATAAAGATTTGGCTGGTGGTGTTCATACAACAGTTCATACGCGTTTCCCTCCGGAGCCGAATGGGTATCTTCACATTGGTCACGCGAAGTCGATCTGTTTGAACTTTGGTATTGCTAAAGACTATCAAGGTCAATGTAACCTGCGTTTTGACGATACGAACCCAGAAAAAGAAGACATCGAATTTGTTGAATCAATCAAAAGCGATGTGAACTGGCTGGGTTTCCAATGGAGCGGCGAAGTGTGTTATTCGTCTGGCTACTTTGACCGTTTGCACGGTTATGCCGTCGAATTGATCGAGAAAGGCTTGGCGTATGTGGAAGAGCTGAGTGCAGATGAAATCCGTGAATATCGCGGAACATTGACTGCACCGGGTAAGCACAGCCCATACCGTGAACGTAGCGTTGAAGAGAACTTAGCACTGTTCGACAAAATGAAGAACGGTGAATTCGCAGAAGGTAGAGCTTGCCTACGCGCGAAAATCGATATGGCGTCGCCGTTCATGGTGATGCGCGATCCTGTATTGTACCGAGTGCGTTTTGCCCACCATCACCAAACCGGTGATAAGTGGTGCATCTACCCAATGTATGACTTTACACATTGTATCTCTGATGCGCTTGAAGGCATTACACACAGCTTGTGTACGTTGGAATTCCAAGATAACCGTCGTCTGTACGATTGGGTATTGGAAAATATCACCATTGAGTGTCAACCGCGCCAGTATGAGTTCAGCCGCCTGAATCTTGAATACACCGTGATGTCTAAGCGTAAACTTAGCCAATTGGTGAGTGAGAATCTGGTCCATGGCTGGGATGACCCGCGTATGCCAACGATCTCAGGTCTACGTCGTCGTGGTTACACGCCAACGTCTATTCGTGAGTTCTGTAAGCGCATTGGTGTCACCAAGCAAGAGAACACGATTGAGATCGGCTCTCTTGAGTCTTGTATTCGTGATGACTTGAACGACAATGCACCGCGTGCCATGGCCGTTCTCGATCCTATTAAGCTGGTGATTGAAAACTTCGATGGTGAGATTGAAACCTTGTCAGCGCCGAATCACCCGAACAAACCAGAAATGGGTGAGCGCCATGTGCCGTTCAGTCGTGAAATCTGGATTGAAGCTGAAGATTTCCGCGAAGAAGCGAATAAGAAATACAAGCGACTGGTACTAGGTAAAGAAGTGCGTCTGCGTAATGCATACGTGGTGAAAGCTGAGCGTTGTGATAAAGACGCAGATGGCAAGATCACGACGGTTTACTGTACTTACGATCCAGAAACCTTGGGTAAAGATCCAGCGGATGGCCGTAAAGTTAAAGGCGTGATTCACTGGGTATCTGCTGATGCAGGTTTACCCGCTGAAATCCGTCTTTATGATCGCTTGTTCACTGTGCCAAATCCTGGTGCTGCTGATGATTTCGCTGCAACAATCAACCCTGAGTCACTGACTGTGGTTCATGGCTTTGTTGAGCCTAGCCTAAAAGCAGCGGCTGCTGAGCAAGGTTATCAGTTTGAGCGCATGGGCTATTTCTGCACAGATCGTAAAGACAGCTCGGAAGATGCACTGGTCTTTAACCGCACCGTGGGTCTTCGTGACACTTGGGCGAAAATTGACGGCTAATACCAACCAGAATCAGTACTCAGTCATTCTTGCCAATTATTACTGCGCAAATTTATGACCGCTTACTTAATCCGATTGGTGTATCACCCGTAGTAAACGAAAAAACCGGAGCATAAGCTCCGGTTTTTTATGCTTGTTATTTTAGTGACTAAAACAGACAGAGGCTGAATTACAAAGGTGACTTAAGAGCGTGCATCGTGCAGCGTTTCATCAGTCTTACAGTCGCCTTCGATGCAGTGACCATAGAGATATAAGCTATGGTTTGTCAGACGTACATTGAAGCGAGTCGCAATTTCTCTTTGACGTTGTTCAATGACTTCATCTGTGAATTCAATCACTTTTCCGCAATCTAAACACACCAAATGGTCGTGATGCTGCTGCGTTGCGAGCTCAAATACTGATTTACCACCTTCAAAGTGGTGACGGGTGACAATCCCAGCATCGTCAAACTGGTTTAGAACACGATAAACGGTAGCAAGGCCAATCTCCTCGCCAATATCAATCAATTTCTTATAGAGATCTTCGGCGCTGATATGCTGACAGTCCGGTTGTTGCAGGACTTCTAGGATTTTTAATCGTGGCAACGTGACTTTCAGTCCTGCGTCTTTCAGTGCCTTGTTATTATCTGACATCCGGTTCTTCCTACGTAATTGCTTTTTTCCCTGTAATTGTGAGAACGGGAAAAGTTGTGTGTTAGCGTAACAAATGTGATAAGTCGCCGCCAGTGTCACGCGATAAATAACTGACCTAATTGGTTGGTTTTGCGGCTTGTTGTTGTTAAGCAAAAATGGCACGATAAACTGGTTAGACCAGAAAGGGAGTTACTGTGTATAAATACTACAAACCAGGGATAGTGAAATTTGCGCTTAACTGCTGGCCACCATTTTGGGGGGCTGGCATTAAAATTCTAGAGATCAGCGATGATTTTCGTTTTGTTAAAATGCGTTTAAAGCTTCGCTGGTGGAATAAAAATGCCAACCGTACTCAGTATGGTGGCAGTATTTTTTCAATGACAGATCCAACTTATGCCCTGATGTTGATGGGGATTTTGGGTGAAAAATACTTTGTTTGGGACAAAGAAGCGGACATTAACTTCATCAAACCAGGTTCGTCGGATTTGTTTGCAGAATTTATTATCTCGGAAGAAACAATTACTTCCATTCAGCATGCAACGGCCAGCGGCGACAAGGTGTTTCCCGAATTTGTTGTCAATGTTGTTGATGAGGGTGGCGAAGTCGTCAGTCGTGTCAGGCGGGTGCTGTATGTGCGAAAAAAGCCGAAGTACCGTCAAGAGCCTTAAGCATTTATCCAAACATCACGAATTTGCGAGGCTACACAAATAGCAGGCATAAAAAAACGCGCTCGGGGCGCGTTTTTTTGCCGCCGGAGGAGGGAATTAACCTTCCAATTCCGACAAGCACATTTCTTCGTGGATTTGTTTAACCCAAGTTTCAACGCGCTGGGCAGTTAGCTCTGGTTGGCGGTCTTCATCGACACATAGGCCAACAAAGTGGCTATCATCTACCAAGGCTTTTGATGCTTCAAACTCGTAGCCTTCAGTCGGCCAATGGCCAATGATAGTGCCACCTTTAGTCTCAACGATGTCACGAACGGTGCCCATCGCATCACAGAAATACTCTGCGTAGTCTTCTTGATCACCACAACCAAAAATCGCAACGAGTTTGGTTGAGAAATCAACTTGCTCAAGCTCTGGGAAAAAGTCGTCCCAGTCACACTGCGCTTCACCGTAATACCACGTTGGGATACCCAGTAACAGCAGGTCGAAGTTGTTGATGTCTTCTTTGCTGCTCTTAGCAATATCCTGAACGTGTACCAGTTGTTTACCCAGTTGTTTTTGAATCATCTTGGCGATAGCTTCAGTGTTACCTGTATCGCTGCCAAAGAAGAGACCTACGCTCGCCATAATAGAGAATACCTGTTTTCTGTTAGTCGAGATGCAATATACACATCCCAAATTCTAAAGTGTAGAAGAAGGACAAGCCTTCTTGCTGTTTTGGGTAAGATGCTGACAATCAGCCGATGCCTGCGCCTTCCCAGAAAAACTGAATCACGCCTTTGGTAATGAAACCTGCGCAACCTAAGAAAAGTACCAGCCAAACAATGCGTCGGCCAAAAGGCGGTACGTTCCCTTCCTTTAAAACGTCCTTGATTGCCATGCCGATGAAGAAGAAGATTGCTGCAAACAGCAGATCAAGTCCTATCGTTTCGAGCAATTCAAAATGCTCGTACAGCATTTCCCTCTCCTTTCGGAACCTATTTCGTCGCGCACTATATCACAACTCAGACCGGTCTGTTAACGCCCTGACTTTGTTAAAAAGCGAGTGATCACACGGGCAACTGTGTCGGGTTTTTCAGCGTGCAACCAATGTCCGGTATTCGCAATCACGTGCGCTTTTGCTTGAGGAAATTGGCGCTCGATGTCATCACGATGTTGCGCCGAAATGTAATCCGAATCCGCACCTTTCATAAATAACGTGTCACCGTCGAACTTGCCACTCGCGGGCCAGTCAGTAATGTCACTGTAGTTCACTTCCAATGCGTTAACGTTAAAGCGCCACCCAAACTCTCCGTTCTCTTGCTTTGCCAGTGACTTAAGTAAGAATTGGCGGACGCCGGGCTCTTGAATATGCTCTGCTAAACGCGCTTCCGCCTCTTTTCTATTTGAGATGGGGGATTGCACAGAAGCATTTAAACCCGAAAAAACGGCATCGTGTCGACGGACTTGGTAAGCGACGGGCGCAATATCCATGACCACCAATTGATCAACAAGATCGGGGCAGGTGATGGCAAGCATCATCGCGACTTTACCCCCCATGGAGTGACCGACGACGGAGACGCGATCAAGGCCTTGTTGAAACAAGAACGCTTTCACTGCATTAGCTTGTGAAAGGTAGTCTACCTGTTCAGAGCGTGGCGACTGTCCATGGTTCGGCAGATCAATTTGATAGACCTTATAATGCTCAGCCAATACGCGTGCGAGTCCCCCTAGGTTGTCCAGACTGCCAAAAAGTCCGTGGATCAACAGCAAAGGGTGTCCTTCTCCTTGGATCTTGTAGTTCAAAAACACCGTTCTTTTCTCTCAATATGAATCGTTTGCCGTAGAGTATACCTGTCTAACTCTGTATAATCGCCCCGTTGAATTGTAATTAGGACACGATGATCAAACGATGAAGACAATTGAGGTTGATGAAGAGCTATACCGGTACATTGCCAGCCAAACGCATCACATTGGCGAAAGTGCATCGGACATCCTGCGCCGCCTGTTAATGGCACCGCAGATGGAGCAAGAACCCGTTGCGACATTGACTCCCGCTAATAAGCCAAAGGGAATTGTTGTCAGCAAAGATGCGGGAAAACACGATTCTGTGGATCGCGTTAAAGAAATGCGCTCATTGTTGATCTCTGACGAATTTGCAGCGCAAGAAAGAGCGATCGGACGTTTTATGCTTGTTCTGTCAACACTTTATCGTATTGATGGTCCAGCGTTTTCAGAGGTTACTGCGTTGAAAGGCCGTACTCGCGTTTACTTCGCTGATAACGAGCAAACCTTGCTAGAAAGTGGCAAAACAACGAAACCTAAGCACATTCCGAGCACCCCGTTTTGGGTGATCACCAATACGAATACCGGTCGTAAGCGCCAGATGGTTGAGCAGCTGATGACTAAAATGGGTTTTGCTAGCGACATTACTGAAAAAGTTGTTGGCGAAATCTAAGTATATCGCAATAAATCACATCGAAATGCTTACTGCGAATACATAAGATCGAATAGAGGCTCTGTCATTGACGAGCCTCTTTGTATTTTTATGAATTAGATTTCCTGAAAGGATGCGAACTCATGGCTAGTTTTGATCGCGCGGGGCAACGTGCTCAGCAACAAGATCTTCATAACATTCCTCTATTGGTGTCGAACTATTTTCAGCTGACGCCGGATCCAAGCAACCCTGCTCATAAAGTAGAGTTTGGCACCTCGGGTCACCGTGGTAGTGCAGATAAATATACCTTCAATCAGGATCATATTCTGGCGATAGCACAAGCGATTGCAGATGTGCGCGCTGAGAAAGGGTTCACTGGCCCACTCTTCGTAGGTAAAGATACGCACGCATTGTCTGAGCCCGCATTTTGCTCTGTGGTAGAAGTACTGGTCGCAAACGGCGTGAAAGTGATTGCGCAGGCAGACGGTGGTTACACGCCGACGCCGGGTATCTCTTATGCCATTTTGACGCACAACAAAACCAACGAGATGCAAGCAGATGGCATTGTTATTACGCCTTCTCACAACCCGCCTCAAGATGGTGGTATCAAATACAACCCGCCACATGGTGGTCCTGCGGAAGGTGAGTTAACGAAGGCCATTGAGCAACGCGCGAATGCGTTGATTGCAGCTGGCCTCAATGGCGTACGTCGCATCAGTTTTGCGCAAGCGACTGAGAGCGATCTGTTTATTGAAACGGATCTGGTCATGCCTTATGTGCGTGAGTTAGGTCAGGTTGTTGATATCGAAGCCATCAAAAAAGCCAAACTGCATATCGGTGTTGATCCGCTGGGCGGCTCTGGTATTGATTACTGGAAAGCCATCGCGATACATTTCGACCTAGATATTACGCTAGTGAATGACGATATCGATCCGTCATTCCGCTTTATGTCATTGGATAAAGATGGCGTGATCCGCATGGATTGTTCGTCGCCTTCAGCAATGGCAGGACTGCTGGCATACAAAGATCAATATGATCTCGCGTTTGGTAACGACCCCGATTTTGATCGCCATGGCATTGTGACACCTGCGGGTTTGATGAACCCAAATCACTACCTCGCTGTGTGCATTGATTACCTTTATCAGCATCGCCCACAATGGGGCAGTGAAGTGGGGGTTGGGAAAACACTGGTATCAAGTGCGATCATCGACAAAGTGGTTGAGAATCTCGGCCGAAAACTGTGCGAAGTGCCTGTCGGTTTTAAATGGTTTGTTGATGGACTGTATAGCGGCGAATTAGGCTTTGGCGGGGAAGAAAGCGCAGGTGCATCATTCCTCCGTATGGATGGTACGCCATGGTCAACGGACAAAGATGGTATTTTACTTTGTTTGTTAGCCGCAGAAATCACTGCCGTCACCGGCAAAAACCCACAGCAGTACTATGACGAGCTAGCGGCAAAGTTTGGCGCGTCTTGTTATGCGCGTATCCAAGCGCCTGCCAACGGTGAGCAAAAAGCGGTACTGAGCAAGCTCTCCGCTGAGATGGTGACGGCTGAAACCTTAGCGGGTGATGCAATTACAGCCAAACTTACTCATGCGTCAGGCAATGGCCAAGCGATTGGCGGTTTGAAAGTCGCCACTGAATTTGGTTGGTTTGCGGCACGTCCGTCTGGCACGGAAGACATCTACAAGATTTACTGTGAGAGCTTCAAAGGCGACGAGCACCTTCGTGAGATCCAAGAAGAAGCGAAGAAAATCGTCAGCGAAGTGTTCAAAAGCGCAGGCCTGTAAACGTAGCCGCTAATGTTGTGTATAAAGCCACCGAAAATCGGTGGCTTTTTTAATGGGGCTCAGGCCAAGTCTCGGGTACAACGAACCAGCGCACTCCCTGTTCATCGATAACATGCTGTGCACGTAACAATGGCAGCTTCAGTGTAAATTCATCAAGCTCATGAACTGATGGCGCTTCCATCCATTGATGACGGTGAAGATGATAAAAACGTCTATCACTGGGTAATTGAGAAGGCCAGCACCAATGCCCGCAAACCGCATCTGATGTCACTGATGGCGTAGTGACTTTATGTTTAGGGAGAAAGGGGTTGGTATATAGCCTGCCTGGCATCAAGAGTTTTCGTTGGCTGATGGGATACTGCGGAAATTGCGATAGGAATTCCTCGGTATTAGAAAGTAACAGCTGTTGGGTTGTCATCTTTTGATATTTCTTAGCCAGTGTATCTTTGCCGTTTGGGCCATGCCAGTCGGTGTTAAATGCCAAATAAAATTTAACGGCCACTTCCCAATGTTCTAATTGGCCTTGCGGGTTTTCGACAATAAAATCGACAGCGCCAAGAGTACGTCCATCCGTCATGACCTGTATTTCTTCTGTCACTAGCTGATAGCTTGGGTGTGAATGAATACATTGCTTAACCAGCCATTGATAATAAAAACCGATACGTTGACCGCCCTCATAGCCTGGCCAGTTCATCTTTGGCACACCTTGCCAGAATTGATGATCAAACTGATACCGTGAAGGTAGCTGCACAATAGTTTGCGTATTGGCTATCCAATCCATGTCTCGGGCAACTTGTGCTTTATCTGCAAACATGCGTAATGTCCATAACGTATTGACTGATTGAGAATTAACAGCTTATCGGAATGTGAGTTCACCTGCACGTCAATGCTGGGTAGAATGATTGAAAGTCATCGCCTGATCTAGGATCATAAATGAACAATTTTGAGCTCGAAACCCTCCTGAATGGTTTATTAAAACCTCATTTGATTAAAGATTACTGTCCTAATGGTATGCAGGTAGAAGGTAAACCTGACGTGATGAAAGTCGTGACAGGTGTGACTGCTTCACAAGCATTGATTGATGCTGCGATTGCTCATGGTGCTGATGCTGTGTTGGTTCACCACGGTTATTTTTGGCGTGGCGAGCCAGAGCCGATTAAAGGAATGAAGTTTCGTCGCATCAAGGCCTTGATTGAGCATGGGATCAACCTGTATGCGTATCATTTGCCACTTGATGTACATCCAGAAGTAGGCAACAACGCACAACTTGCTAGCCTACTGGGTATTGAACAACGCGGAGGATTGGAAGATGGAAATCCTAATTCTGTTGCGGTGTGGGGGGAGTTGCCCGATGCAATTACCGGTGATGCATTTTCTGCTTTGATTGAAAGCCGACTCAACAGAAAACCGCTGTTTATTAATGGTGGCAGTCATCGAAACATTAAACGTGTTGGTTGGTGTACTGGCGGCGGCCAGGATTATATTGATTTGGCGGCAAGTAAAGGGATGGATGCGTTCATTTCAGGCGAGGTGTCAGAAAGAACAACTTTTTCTGCGAGAGAGCAGGGTATACATTATTTTGGTGCAGGTCATCACGCGACAGAGCGTTATGGTATTCAATCTTTGGGTGAGTGGTTGGCAGAAAATCATAAGATGGACGTCACCTTTATCGATATTGACAATCCAGTATAGGGTTCGCTAAATCTAATATTCTGGCTTAGATACTCATATTTAAAATAAAAAAACGCCGCATTATGAAGTGACCCCGTAAAGTTGGACATTTCTGTTAAGCGGCTTTCAAGGCCTGATT
>NZ_JBGONO010000026.1:0-44555 GCF_041439165.1 Enterovibrio sp. FF113
ATGGTAGTGTGGGGTCTCCCCATGTGAGAGTAGGACATCGCCAGGCTTCAAATTCGTTTTCATCTTTTTAATACAAAGATGAAAACAAAAAGAAAAACAAAAGGCCACCCGATAGGGTGGCCTTTTTGCGTTTTTAATTTTTTCCCTCGAAGGGAATGATATCCCTTCGTATCTTTGAGATTTTGCTCGTAGACATGAATGTAACGTTTATTACTTCAGCTGGTGTTAATGTCTGACATGTAAAATAAAGGGAGTTAACAGATACAGGGGGCTCAAATGAATAAAACACTATCAATAATCGTATTGCTACTGTCTATCTCTGGCTGCTCAAACGTTATTCTTGAAATGACGGAACAACAAGATTGGGTTGCAGTAGCTCAACATGATGTTGAGTTTGGTAAAAAGCAGAGAACCGATGATAACTTGGAGGAGCTTGGCGCTATTAGTTCTGAGGCAAAAGAAGAGTATGTAGACGCATATCTCGCACATGTGAATTTTTATTGTGAGCCAAGAAAGGGTTATCTCGCTGGTCGTATTGGGAAGCCTAGAAATGATGTGTGCTTTACTACGCCTAATGGGTGGATGTATGAGCAAAGTTGGCTGTCCGGAAGAACATCAGAGCGACTCTAGGTATTGATAAAAGACCAGCTAATGCTGGTCTTTTTAGATGAATTTAATACTTAGTTGTTAGCATGCAACTCTGCATTCAATTCTACTGCCGACTTATTCGTCAGACATTCGATCTTGCCAGTCAGCGAGTTTCGACGGAATAACAAATCTGATTTACCTGCTAAGTCACGTGCTTTCACGGTTTCCACTTCAGCACCGCCTGCATCCAGCATCGATACTTTAGTACCAGCAGTAACATACAAGCCAGATTCGATAGTACAGCGATTCCCAAGAGGGAAGCCTAGACCTGCGTTAGCACCCAGAAGGCTATTCTCGCCAATAGAGATGACTAACTGACCGCCACCACTCAATGTACCCATAATAGAAGCGCCACCACCGATGTCGCTGCCATTTCCTACCATGACACCAGCAGAAATACGGCCTTCAACCATGCTCACACCTTCAGTGCCAGCATTGAAATTGATGAAACCTTCATGCATTACAGTTGTGCCTTCGCCTACATGTGCGCCCAGGCGTACGCGCGCCGTATCGGCAATGCGAACACCCGCTGGAACCACGTAGTCGACCATTTTAGGAAACTTATCGACGCAATCTACGGTCAGTGTTTCACCCGCTAAACGTGCTTCTATTTGGCGTTCAGCCAGTTCAGGTAGATCGATAGGCCCTTGGTTGGTCCATGCAATGTTGTGCAGCAAGCCAAAAATGCCATCCAAAACGATAGTATGAGGCTTTGCCAGTCGCTGAGAGATGAGTTGCAGTTTCAAGAAACCTTCTGCAACACTGGCCGGTTTTTCATCGTTTGCAAGAATAACCAAAACCAATGGTTGGTTAGATGTTGCTGCTTTCGCGGCAAAACTTGCTGCTAGTTGATGGTCTGCTTCGGAAAATGCTGCTGAAATAGCATCACACTGAGACGCTTCTACGTTGAAAAACTGGTTACCTTCTTCGTATTTAACGACGTCAGCCAGAGCAACTATTAACGAATCTGACGGGTTGAGGGTTGGGGTTGGGAAAAATGCTTCAATGATTTTTCCGTCTTTATTTTTAGTTGCGGTGCCAAGCGCCAGAGCAAAACTTGCCATGATGAGAAGGTCTCCTTGTCTCTTTTCTGATCGCTGCATGAAACAGAGATCACTCAATATTGTGAATGCTGGAGACATCTTAAAGTGAAGGGAGACAAGATTGAAGGGCGAAGAATTAGATTCTTTCAGAAAACAGTACTTAGTGGAGGTTTCTCGACAATTAGACCGAAAACAGGTCTCAAAACAAAATAAAAAACGCCCCGATATCGGAGCGTCTTAGAAGATTATGCCGCTTCAGCGTCATCTTCTTTGGCCAGTTCAACTTTCTTCTTTGTCGGCTTTGGTGTTGGCTTGCGCTTTGCTCCCAAAGCACACAAAACGTCTTCGCGGTTTTGTGCCAAAAAGAGAGATAACTCTTCACGTTGCGCTTCATCTGCCGCAGCGCCACTTTTACCTAAAAGTTCGAATAGCTCATCAGCCATGTCGAGCATTTTGTCGTACGCATCAGCTTCCGCTTTAGAGGTAAAAGTCATCTTCTCTTCTCCATTGCGTTCAACCACATATTTGACGATAACGGCCACGGTTAACCCCTCATTAATTGTCTACTGTCTGTTTATACAGTAGAGTAAATGTATGTGTCTAGTTTAACCGTGATTAGTGTGATGACATTAGAAAAATTCTCAGATATTTATTATCGCGCAGCGACAAGAAAAGGCAGCAATAGTGCTTTGGAACAACGCTTGTCGTATCCAAAACCTACTGAGGATTTGTTGAAAATCCCCGATGACCGTTGGTTGGCGATGTTCAGTCAGAAGATTTTCCAATCTGGTATGAACTGGCAAGTAGTGAGAAATAAATGGCCAGGATTTGAGGAGGTTTTCTGGGGGTTCGATATCGAAAAGATGTGTTTGATCCCGCCTGAAATGTGGGAAAAAAAAGCCACGAATCCTGCCATTATTCGCCACCTTGGAAAAGTGATGACGATTCCTCACAACGCCCAGATGATTCAGCATGCCAGCAGAGATCGTGGGAGTTTTTCTCAATTTATAGCTGATTGGCCAAGTGCCGACATTATAGGTCTATGGGCTTATCTGAAAAAACAAGGTAATCGATTAGGGGGAAACACGGGTCCCTATTCCCTTAGACTGATGGGAAAAGACACATTTATTTTATCTGGTGATGTTGAAGCTTACCTGCGAGCGCATAATATCATTGATGGTGGGCGTGATACTAGCAAATCTTTGCAAGCCGCTCAGGATGCGTTTAACTTTTGGCATGCTGAAAGTGGCCGTCCTTTCTGCCAAATAAGCCAAATCATCGCATTCAGTGTGGGCGATAACAGCAACTAACGCTGGTATATTAACCTGAAATCTGCCAGTTGGTACTGAAGGTGATAAATTGGTTGAGTAGGGGAGATAGGTGTTTGTCTTTATGACGGACGAGCCAGTACTGACGTCTGAGGTCTAACGGTATATCAAGTAAGTGTAAACGGTTGTTAGACACAGCATGTCGAGCTGCGAGTTTTGATAAATAGGCGAGCCCTAATCCCGCGGCAGCACAGTTAATGATCGCTTCTGTGGTTCTGAGCTCAAAAGCAATGTTCCAATGTTCGAGTCGCGGTGCCATGCGTGAGAGAAAATGCTCCCGCGTCCCTGAACCCGTTTCACGTAGAATCCATGGATGCTCTTCAAGATCAAACAGTGTTAGCGTACTCTCTTGCACCAATGGATGATCCACTGCACAAGCGATACACATCTCATCTGACAGCCATGGTTCCATCAGTAAATCAGTATTATTGAGAAGATGCTTATTCTCTCCCTGCCCTTCAATTAATCCGATATCCAGTTCAAACGCCATCAGTCCATGAATAATTGTCTGACTGTTAGAAATCATTAATTCTTGATCGACATGATTGCTTTGATTGCGAAAGTCTCGTAGCAGGAAAGGTACCAATTGATTGCCAATGGTATCGCTAGCACCTATGCGTAAATGACCACTAAGTTCCCCTGTCGTATCCAATACTTTTATGATTTCATCGCTGCGCGTTAGTAACTCATCAGCAAGAGGCAAAAGGCGTTTACCGTGCTCGTTGATCAATAGGCGATTATTGACACGTTCAAAAAGGTTATGCCCGATCTGTTTTTCAAGTTCGGAGATCGCCATGCTCACCGCTGGCTTTGAGAGGAAAAGTAATGCGGATGCCGCAGTGATGGTTTTTTCCTGCGCGACAGCAACGAAAACTTGTAATTGACGTAAAGAAACAGACATAAAGTTAAGCTTAGTTGAAAGTGGGTTTAAATATATTCAGATATACTAAAACACAATGCCGTTCTATCATAATTTATATGTTTTTCTTCTAAAGACGTGATAGAGCGATGCGCAGACATTTAAATCTTCTTCCTACCCCCATGGCCGGTTTGGCGCTGGCAATAGCAAGTCTTGGGTGGAGCTGGGAAAATGCAGGTAACTTTAACGGAACGGCGCAATATATTGGAGCTGCTATTGGCGGCGTCATGCTGTTACTCATCGCATCCAAGTTTCTATTGAGTCCTAAGAACCTCTGGGCAGATCTGCAGCACCCAGTTGTAGGCAGTGTCGTCCCTACTTTTGCAATGGGTGTAATGATTGTCTCAAGTGCATTGGGGAAGTGGTCTCCTATGGCCGGCGACACCTTGTGGGTGTTTGCCGTTGCTATGCACTTGACCTTTCTCACCTCTTTTGTGTATCACCGAGCAAAGAGTTTCTCATTGAGTCACATGGTGCCAAGTTGGTTTGTACCACCGGTAGGTCTTGTTGTTGCCGATGTCGCCTTCTCGGGTAATCCTGCGTTGCGCCCGGTGGCTGATGCAATTTTGATCTTTGGTTTATTATCTTATGCCGTCTTGTTGCCGATGATGATCTACCGTTTGATCTTCTGTGGTGAAGTACCTGATGGAGCAAAACCAACGATTGCCATCATGGCAGCGCCAGCTAGTCTGTCGTTAGCGGGTTATCTCACCGTCAGTCAATCACCTTCGCCTGTGATTGTTGCAGTGCTACTCGGGATCGCGCTGCTGATGACCGCGGTAATTTATGTGTCATTCGCGTATTTGATGCGATTGCCATTTTCGCCAGGTTTTGCGGCATTTACCTTCCCCATGGTCATCGGTGCGACAGCACTTTATAAAACAGCGACGTGGATGCAATCGATAGGAATGGCACCTGAGTACGTTAACCAGATATCAGTGATTGCACTTATTGAGTTGGTCGTAGCAACCGTTGTTGTCGGCTATGTCTCTTTGCATTATCGCCGCTTTATTTCCTTGCAGTGGAAACAACCTGTTGCTGCATAAAAACTAAGTCTGCAAAAAAAGCTCGCAAATTTGCGGGCTTTTTTCAACTTTCCGCTCACGCTTAACGGCCTGAAATTGCACTCTTGAAAGCATTCCGCCACAATCTCTCCATTCGAGTTCTCAAGAGTTCTGCACTGTGTTTACTGTCTACCATTCCAACCAATTAGATCTATTGAAAAGCTTGCTGGTAGCTATTGTTCAACAAAAACCGTTGGATAATCCTTTCCAGAAAGAAATTATCTTGGTGCAAAGTCCAGGGATGGCACAGTGGCTTAAGTTGGAGATGGCCAAAGAGCAGGGCATCGTGGCAAACGTAGAATTTCCTTTGCCTGCTACTTTCATTTGGCAGATGTTTACCCACATTTTGGATGGCGTTCCTCAGCGAAGCTTTTTTAATAAAGAAGCGATGACGTGGAAGTTAATGAAAGTGCTACCTGCCATGCTCGATGAGCCCGATTTCGCAGAACTCAAACGCTACCTCGAAGACGATATCGACCAACAAAAGCTCTACCAACTTGCTGGTAAGATTGCCGATATCTATGACCAATATCTGGTGTACCGTCCTGAATGGATTAAAGCGTGGGAAAATGAAAAGCCAGTACCAGAGCTTGAAGAAGAAAAAAACTGGCAGCCTTTACTTTGGCAGGCTCTCTACGATTACACGTTGCAGCAAGGCCAATCACCATTTCACCGCGCTAATCTGTATGAGGAGTTCATCGATACACTCTCTTCTCATTCTTCCAAACCCGAGGGGCTGGCGGGTATTGAGCGCGTATTTGTATTCGGCATCTCAGCCCTGCCTCCGCGTTATCTGGATGCGCTGAAAGCCTTGGGGCAGCATGTTGATGTGCATTACATGTTTACTAACCCTTGTCGCTATTTCTGGGGGGATATTCGCGATAAACGCTATCTGGCGAAACGAGCCGCGGCAATGGATAGCCGTATTAGCCGCACAAACGGTGACGATGAACCCGCTCAATTCTCATTGCCGTTAGGCGGCGAAGATGATGCTGCAGAAATTGGCAATAGTCTGCTGGCTTCCATGGGTAAGCTCGGTCGTGATAATTTACTGTTGATATCAGAGCTTCAATGTCACGAAGTGGATCAGGGGTTTGTCGACATTCCACGCCACAGCTTATTGCAGCAAATCCAAGCTGATATTCTCGATTTGATTGAGCCGGGTAATGTTCTAGAAACCCTAACCAGTCAGAGCAAGCAGGAGATTTCGCCAGACGATCGCTCAGTCACAATAGAAGTTTGCCACAGCCCAATGCGAGAAGTGGAAGTCTTGCACGATCGCTTACTGGATATGCTGGAATCCGATCCCTCTCTCACTCCTCGCGATATCGTGGTCATGGTTGCCGATATTAACGCCTACAGCCCTGCTATCCAGTCTGTGTTCGGGAATGCACCCGGTGAACGCTACATTCCTTTTTCGATATCGGATCGTAGCGCCGATCAGGAAAGCCCAATTCTCACCACCTTCTTGCGTTTACTGGGCTTGCCAGACAGTCGTTGCAGCGCGGCAGAGTTATTAGAAATCCTCGAGGTTCCATCAGTGCTTCGCCGCTTTGGTTTTGATCACCGACAATTTGAGAAGGTGAAATTCTGGGTTGAAGAGGCGGGGATACGCTGGGGGTTAGATGATCAAACAGCTACACATTTTTCGCTGCCTGATCAGCATCAAAATACGTGGCAGTTTGGGCTCAATCGAATGTTATTGGGTTATGCGATGCCAAGTGAAAAAGGCTTGTATAACGATGTACTTGCCTATGACGAGGTACAGGGCCTAGAGGCCGATGTTGCGGGTAAGCTCGGCGAGTTTTTCCGCGTATTGAATGCGGCGCAAACCGCACTGACGCAAACCAAGATTGGTGAGGACTGGGTTCAGACACTTACGGCTTTGTTTGACGACATGTTTGCTCTTGATACAGATGAAGAATTGGCAGGCCGTCTGATCCGTGATCAACTTGATAACTGGCTCACCCAGCTCGATGATGCCGGTTTTAGCCAGACATTGTCGTTGGCTATTGTGCGCGATTATTTGAAAGAAAAACTCGGTGGTGAGCGAGTTAGTCAGCGCTTTTTGGCAGGTCAGGTTAACTTTTGTACCTTGATGCCAATGCGCTCCATTCCGTTCAACGTTGTGTGTCTATTGGGCATGAACGATGGCGATTATCCTCGTACTATTGCACCAGTCGGATTTGATCTTATGGCAGGCCGCACGCGAGCGGGTGATCGCTCTCGTCGTGATGATGACCGTTACCTGTTTCTGGAAGCACTGCAATCGGCACAGCAGCGTTTATACATAAGCTATGTGGGTCGTTCGGTGCAGGATAATTCTGAGAAAGTGCCTTCAGTGTTGATCAGCGAGCTACTCGACTATTGCCGACAAGGTTACTGCTTACAAGGTGACACTGCTCTTCCTGAGTTTGAGTCAGGGGAAAAGCTGCTTAGTTGCTTGGTTCATAACAATCCACTTGTACCATTTAGTCGTGTGGCGTTTAGCAGTGAAAGACAAAGCTATGCTGCCGAATGGCTGCCTGCAGCCAAAGGCGAAGGAAAGTTGGCAGCTTCTTTTCTTGGCGAACAGGCATTGACTGCAGAAAGCGAAGCGGACTTCGGGATTGTTGAACTGGCCGAATTACAGCGCTTTTGGCGTTTGCCAGTGCAATATTTTTTCAATCGCCGTTTGAAAGTCTTTTTTGAAGCGCCAAGCGGAGCAATGGAAGATGTCGAGCCGTTCGCATTAGACAACCTGCAACGTTATCAACTGCGTGATGCTTTGCTCTCACACGTCATCGAGCATGATGACAGTGAAGAATCACTTAATCGTTTCTTTCAACTGCAAAAAGCCAGTGGTGCCTTGCCACTCAGCCACTTTGGCGAGCTGACGCTTGAAAGTGAGCAAGCAGGCATTCTTGCCATGTACGAAAGGCTGAAGCCGTATTTTTCAGAACGCCGCCAACCGCTTGAAATCAATTTGTCGATACCTACATCGCGAGGCACCGTCTTGTTGCAAGGTTGGCTAGATGAGCGCTATCGCGTAGGACGTGTTTTGTTCCGCAGCGGAAAAGTCCGTGCTCGAGACAGATTGGCAGCGTGGATTGATCATCTGTGCCAATGCGCAGCAGGGGATATGACCGAGACGCGTTTTATTGGTGTTGATGAAGAAGTCATCCTCACGCCAATCCCTGCCGCTGATGCTGTCGCGTATTTGACGTTTTATTTAGAACAATATGATGAAGGCACAGAGCGACCGATGGCGTATTTGCCCAACACTGCGCTGGCCGGGTTATTGGCCTGCATCGACAAAAAAGGCAATTGGTCAGACGATGATGTGGTGCGAGATAAAGCCAAGATTAAAATGCGCGCAGCATTTGATGGCGGCTATATAACAACAGGCGAGGGCGAGAACGCCTATGTCAGACGTGTATGGCCTCAGGCCAGTGACCAATTATTGGATGACGTTTTGGCGTGGGGGGAAAACGTGCTGCTACCTGCGCTGAATGCAGAAAAAAAAGAAGACTAACAGCGGTTTTGTCAGTCTTCTCTCAATGCAGCACAGTGATCTGTGCTGCTTGTTTGCAAAGAATGGCTACGAAGTAATGTTGAACTTTGCGAGTTGATTACGACCAGTCTCACTCAGTGACTTGACCTTGTCGCTAAGCACTAGCGTTTCTTCGCTGGCATCGCGGTTGGTATGTGAAATATCACTAACACTCACCACACTCCGTGCAACTTCCAATGATGCACTGGCTTGTTGTGAGGTGGAAGTGGCGACAGCGGTATTTAACTGTTCCAAGTCGTTGATAAGATCTGCCAGAGCAGACAATTGCGACTGTGCTTGACGCGCCTGCTCTAGACTCTGCGCAGTTTTGTCTGTACCACTGCTCATGATCTTCGCCGCTATCTGAGCGCGTTCTTGCAACTTCTCAATGATGGCGTTGATTTGCGTGGTCGACTCTTTAGTCGAATGAGCCAACTTTCTTACTTCATCAGCAACCACCGCAAAACCACGGCCTGCGCTGCCTGCTCTAGCGGCTTCAATAGCGGCATTCAAAGCCAACAAATTGGTTTGCTCTGAAATATCATTGATAACAGTGACCACATCGCTGATCTGGTCGCTCGAAGCGGCAAGCTCACGAATGTTACGCTCAGCATCAATCACATCACGGTTAACCTCTTCAAACTTGCCAAGAGACGTTGAGAGTGCCTTTTCCGCTTCACCCACCAGCATTCGTGAATGACGAGTACTGTCTTGTGCCGTCAGCGTGCTGGACTCTACGTCTTTGATGGCAGAAGACATCTCTTCCATAGCACTTGCGACTAAATCTAACTCCTGGCTTTGACTACGGATGCCATCTGTCGATCGAGTAGCCAGTTGCTCCATCGTTTTGCTGTCGCAATCAAGCTCGTGAAGCGTGGTATCCACGTTAGAGAGCAGAGTTTGAAGTTGTTGACAGGCATCGTTTAGGTTTTGCGCCATCTCTCCTAGTTCATCGCCACTATTTACGTCGGCCCTTGCGGTGAGGTCGCCTTTCGCAACAGCCCCTAACGCACGCTGAATTTCACGAATAGCTTTCAACAGCATACGGGAAAGTACTGTCGCCAATAGAATCAATACCATGGTGAAGGACAGCGCGAGTAATGCAGATTTACTCGCCTCCTTCCAAACTAATGCTTCAAGGTCATCAATATAGATGCCCGTGCCAATCAGAAGGCCCCACGGCGCATGGCGTTTTACGGCGCTGACTTTTTCAATGCCGGTATTGCTGCCAGGTTTGGCAAACCAATAACTGCTAAATCCACCAACTGCAGGTTGAGCCGCTTGCCTCATATCGCGTAACACCGCGGATCTATTGCTGTCGCGGAATGTATTGAAATCACGTCCGATCCAGCTCTTCGCACCAGCTAACATGGTGCCATTGTTATCAACAACGAAATAGTAGCCATCAGTACCAAATCGCAAGGGCTGTAGCGCCGCCATTGCATTGCTTAGCCCTTTTTCTGAGGCATCTTTTTGATAATTGTTGTCGATGATTTGCCAAGCAATATCAATGGTCTGCTTAAGATTGCTCTTTCTCTCCTCGAGTAGGTCATTATGTAGGCTTCGGACTTGGAAAGCGGTGAGAAGGGTAATGCTAATCACTGAAAGGCAGACAATAAGCAGTAACTTATGTTTTACGGAAAGATTCGCAACAAATTTCATACTAGAGATACTCAGCTTTTTAGTGTGCTGTAACAACTTTGAAACAAGAAGGGTCGCCTAATTTGAGGGGGGTATCAATAGCTATTCATACGCTGAAACATGTAATACTGAGAGTCTGGTCGCATACATATTTTTCTTCGCGTTTTATGTCTAAGTTTTAAAGCGTGAAGTGTCAATAAAGTCTGCGTAGGCATTTCAATTACATTCGGTCCCAGACTTGATAAAATCCAGCTATTCATCTCAAGTGAGCCGACATTGCATGGCAATTCAACCTCTTCATCCCATGACCTTTCCGCTTTTTGGTCAGCGACTGATCGAAGCCTCTGCGGGGACCGGTAAAACCTTTACCATCGCGGGCTTGTACCTGCGGTTACTTTTGGGGCATGGCACTGAAGCGTCGGCACATGAGGTGCCACTGACGGTCGAAAAAATTCTGGTGGTGACGTTTACTGAAGCGGCAACGCAGGAGCTAAGAGATCGCATCCGTGCGCGTATTCACGAAGCAAGATTGGCATTCAGTCGGGGTGAAAGTCGCGATCCGGTCATTCAGCCATTGCTTGATGAAGTAAGTGATCACAAGCACGCTGAGCAGCTACTGCTGCAAGCGGAACGCCAAATGGATGAAGCTGCGATATACACGATTCATGGTTTTTGTCAGCGTATGCTGACGCAAAATGCGTTTGAATCCGGTAGCTTGTTTAGCAATGAATTCATCACCGATGAGTCGGCATTGCGAGAGCGTGCTGTCTCTGATTTCTGGCGTCGTCAGTTTTATCCCTTGCCGAAATCCTTGGCGGGGGTAGTGCGAAGCTATTGGGCGTCTCCACTCTCATTGTTGGGCGATGTTGGTGTGTATTTGTCGGGACCTCTGGTCAGCATTCAAGCGCCCGAGATGCCCGATGATTTAGAACAGTTGCACAAAGATAATCTAGCGCGCATTGAGGGTGTGAAATCGCAGTGGTGCGCTGCTGCGCCTGACTTAGAAGCGTTGATTTCGTCATCGGGCGTTGATAAACGCAGCTATAGCAAACGATCACTGCCAAATTGGCTAGAAGAAGTCGGTATCTGGGCTCAGGTCCCAACGATAAACTACGATTTTCCGACCAATCTACCTCGCTTCGCCGCATCCATCTTGAGTGAAAAAACCAAGAAAGGGGAAGTGCCCACACACACCGTTTTTGATGCCATTGATACGTTGTTGGCTTCTCCGCCGACACTCAAAGATGCGCTAACGGCACATGCCATTCGAGAAGTGCGAATTCTACTCGCGCAGGAAAAACGCCGTTTTGGCTGGTTATCGTTTGATGATTTGCTCTCTCAGTTGTCAGAAGCACTGAGTCAAGACAGTGAACGCGTGCTTGCAGGGCGGATCCGCACTTTGTTCCCTGTCGCTATGATTGATGAATTTCAAGATACGGATCCTCAGCAGTACCATATTTTTAGCGATATTTATGCTGATGCGCCACAGTGCGGTTTGTTTATGATTGGCGATCCGAAACAAGCAATTTATGCATTTCGTGGTGCGGATATCTTTACCTATATTCATGCACGTAGACAGATCACCGAACACTACAATCTTGGCATCAATTGGCGTTCAACGGCTGACATGGTGGCAGCGGTAAATCGTGTTTTCTCCTATGCTGACGCACCGTTTATTTACGAAGGTGATATCCCGTTTACGCCGGTTGATCATGCTCCAGGAGCAGAAGAAAGACATTGGCAATACGATGGCGCACAACAAGCAGCCTTAACCTTCTGGTTGCCGGATGACCGGGAATTGGTCAGCAAGAATGATTATCAATCGACGATGGCGATTGCTACCGCGAGCAGTATTCGAGAGATACTGACGGCGGGTAACGAGGAGCGTGCGCATTTTTGTAAAGGTGAGAGTCAAAAAGCCATTCACGCGGGTGACATTGCCATTCTTGTGAGGACAGGTAGCGAAGCGGCGAAAGTTAAGCAAGCGCTGGCGAGACAGGGCATTGCATCGGTCTACTTGTCCAATCGCAACAGTGTGTTTTCCAGCGCCTTAGCGACCGATCTGCAGCGGCTTTTGGCTGGGGTGTTATCACCCGATAATGAGCGTGCACTTCGCGCGGCGCTCGCCAGTGGCTTATTTGCATTAACCGCAGAAGAGCTCGATGCCTTGAATCATGATGAAAAATCGTGGGAGCGGGCCGTTATCGAATTCGCCACCTACCAGTCAGTGTGGTTTTCACGCGGCATCTTACCTATGTTGCGTCAGGTTATGCAGCGTCGCGGTATCGCAGAGCGTTTATTGCTTGAAGACGAAGGCGAGCGAGCATTGACTGACTTATTGCACCTCGGCGAATTACTCCAACAAGCGAGCCAAACCCTAGATAGCCACCATGCGCTGATCCGCTGGCTTGCTGATCATATCGACAATCCCAATGGCAACAGCGAAGAGCAACAGGTGCGTTTGGAATCTGAACGTGATTTGGTTCAAATCGTCACCATCCATAAATCCAAAGGCTTGGAATATGATTTGGTGTATTTGCCCTTTGCGTGCAATTTCAGGCCGTCAGACAGGCCGTTTTTCCACGACGAAGACAATACGCCGACCTTGGCATTGTCCAACCCAGAACCTGCGATTGAGCAAGCAGATAAAGAGCGTCTCGCTGAAGATCTGCGTTTGATTTACGTGGCATTGACCCGCGCTGTTTATGGTTGCTTTATTGGGTTAGCACCGCTGAAAGACGGACGTAAATCAACAGGGGATACTGGGCTGCACAACTCTGCGCTGGGGTATTTGATTCAAAAAGGCGAAGCAGGGGATGCTGATGCGCTTCACGCGGCTGTGATTGATCTTGTCAAAGACCAACATCAATGCACCGTTACCTCGCCACCAAGCGATGCCAGCGGAAAATTCGCGGCACAGGACGCGGTTGATGAGGCCATTGCTGCGCGAAAACTCAAAGGGACGATAAGACGCGATTGGCGCTTAACCAGTTATTCCGGTTTGGTTAAGCAAGGGCACAGCTCTGCGCTACCCGATTTACCTGCGTTTGATATTGATGCTGCCGACGAGCAAAGCGATGAGCATGAACCTATTGACCAGTTTGGATCGATCTTCCAATTCCCACGAGGTGCACGCCCCGGTACGTTTTTGCATACTTTATTTGAAAATGTTGATTTCGGCGAAGATATGTACAGCGAAGAAGTGGCGGAGATGATCCGTCATGCGTTGGCGATGGAAAACTACGACGAAGCTTGGGTGCCTGTTTTGCAGCGCTTGCTGACCGATGTTGTAGCGCAATCGCTTGGCGAGCAAGGACTTACGCTGTCGCAAATTGACGCGCCAGCACGGCTAACAGAAATGGAGTTCGTGATGCCCGTTGAGCGTCTTCAATGTGGTCGCGTCAATCGCCTGATCCAAGCGCACGATCCGCTTTCTGCTAAGGCTTCTGAGCTTGGGTTTGATACGGCAAGTGGCATGCTAAAAGGTTTTATCGACTTGGTGTTTTGTTGGCAGGGACGTTATTACGTACTCGATTGGAAATCGAATTACCTTGGTGATACGCCCGCGGATTACACCGAAGCGGCGCTGAGTCAGGCAATGGTTGATCATAGATATGATTTTCAGTACCAGATTTATTCGTTGGCATTACATCGATTCTTGCGTCAGCGGATACCGGATTATGATTTTGAACGCCATTTTGGCGGCGTTTATTACTTATTTGTGCGTGGCATTGAAGCCGATACGCGCCATGGCATTTTCTACACCAAACCTTCTTATTCTCTGATTGACGGATTGGACATGCTTTTTACCGATGGAGAGAGCGCTGATGGCGATGAGTGAGATGCTTCAGACGCTTTATAAGCGTGGCGTTATTCGGGCGATCGATCGTCAATTTGCGCTGTTTATTGCGGATCAGCTCAATGATACCAATACGAAAATTGCAGGTTGGGCGGCTTTGGTCAGTTTCGAGCTGGGCAAAGGCAATGTGTGCATTGATCTCGCCGCTATCGATCCAACAAGACTGTTTGACTTACCTGCGGCCGATTCTGCTCGCGTTGCTGCACTTCTCGAACCAGAACATGCACTGACATTGGTTGAGCAAAGTCCTGTTGTCGGTAAGGGCGATATTCCTACGCCACTCGTGATGGATGGTTCTAGACTCTACCTTCACCGTTATTGGCTGGCAGAGCAGCGCGTGGTGGCGGAGATCAGCAAACGCGTTAAGACGATTGAATTACCTGGTGAAACACGCCAGCTTCTTGATAACTTGTTCGTGCCGGATATTGGCTATTTGAAAGAGCAATTTGCATTGTGGCCTGACGCAGAACAGCCACAAAAGCTGGTGGATTTTTTTGATGTTGTTGAGTCAAATCGCGTTGATACCCAAGCATTGATCACGCTGATTTCATCCGGTGCCAGTCATGAAGCAATATTGTCTGCAGTGCCAGAGTCGGCTCGACTCAATTGGCAAAAGGTCGCTGCTGCCGTGGCACTCAGTTATCGCTTTACAGTGATTTCAGGTGGTCCGGGTACAGGAAAAACCACGACAGTGGCTAAATTACTCGCCGCGCTTGTTAGCAGCAGTGACAAAGCATCAGGGCTGGATATCAAGCTGGTGGCACCAACAGGAAAAGCGGCAAACCGACTTACAGAGTCAATCGGAAACGCGGTTGCTGCATTGCCAGTAGATGCTAGTATTCGTGAAAGAATTCCGGTGCAAGCGTCCACCATTCACCGTCTGTTGGGGGCCATTCCGAACCGCGTTGAGTTTCGTCATCACGAGGGTAATCGACTCCACCTTGATGTGCTGGTGGTCGATGAAGCATCAATGGTTGATTTACCGCTAATGGCGCGATTACTTTCAGCACTGCCCGATCATGCGCGTGTTATCTTGCTTGGCGATCGCGATCAACTCGCCTCGGTCGAGGCCGGAGCGGTATTAGGTGATATTTGTGATGGCGCTGATGCGGGTTACAGTCCATCGCGCGCAAATCAATTATCAGCACTCACTGGATTCGAACTGCAAGGGCATGAGAATGTACCCGCCGTGTCCGATGGGGTTTGTCTGCTCAAGAAAAGCTATCGTTTTCACGCACGATCGGGTGTTGGTCAATTAGCTAACGCGATTAATGCTGGGGATCCGAAGCAATTAGAAAAGGTGTTGATGCAGGGCTTTGCCGATATCGCATTGCATGATTTAGACGGTGATGTATACGGTCATGCGATTACGCAGGCGGTAGAAGGATATAGTGCCTACCTCCGTGCACTATTAGCAGGAGAAGATCATCGACAGATACTGCGCTTGTTTTCTGATGTGCGCCTATTGTGCGCGTTGGCGGATGGGCCGTTTGGCGTGAAAGGACTGAACAGTGCGATTGAGAAAGCCTTGTCAGCAAAACGCCTTATTGCTCCCGGAGAAGAAGCTTTCTATTCCGGTCGACCGGTTATGGTGATTCAAAATGACCATGGCTTAGGTCTTTATAACGGTGACATTGGCATTGTGGTTAAGCAAGAGGATGGTTTACGAGTGGTGTTTGAAATGTCTGATGGCACCGTGAGAGCTTTCTTACCGAGTCGCTTACCTGAGCATCAAACCGCGTATGCGATGACTATCCATAAATCTCAAGGTTCGGAGTTCAATCACACGCTGTTGGTGTTGCCACCAACGCCAACACCCGTCATGACACGAGAGTTGGTATATACCGGCGTGACACGGGCAAAGTCGAGGTTAGATGTTTACGCAACCCGCGCCAGTTTGGCGCGGGCAGTAAGAAGGAAAACGCAGCGCTTTAGTGGGTTGGCAGACGCATTACGTGCCCGTTAAGATCTAGGGTTAGTACCTTAGAACGGCGTTGCAGATTGTAAAGCTCCTGCTTGGCATCAGGGAGCGCACTCACATCTGCTTCGGCAAAACCGTGTTCGCGGAACCAGTGAATACTGCGTGTCGTGAGCACGAAAATGGTTTTAAGCCCATCTTGCAATGCTTGTTGCATGATGTATTGCAACAAGCGCGTACCGCGCTCGCTGTCACGATATTCTGGTTGCACGGCAACACAGGCCATCTCAGCACTCTTTGATTCAGGGTAGGCGTAAAGGGCTGCACAACCGATGATACGATCGTCACGTTCAATGACGGTAAAGCGAGGGATTTCTTGTTCGAGTTGCTCCCGTGAGCGCCGAACCAAAATGCCTTGTTCTTCCAGCGGACGAATGAGATCTAAAATACCGCCAATATCATTAATGGTCGCCTGGCGGATTTGCTCGGCACTTTCCGTGACAATTTGGGTGCCAATCCCTTCAATCGAGAATAATTCTTGGATTAAGGAACCATCGACTTTGTAGCTCAGAAGGTGGCTTCTTGGCACGCCAGAGCGACAGGCGGCGACCGCACCACGCAAAAAGCGGACAGTGCCTGACTGAATGTCTCCCGCCTGTTCGCGCTGGTGTAGAATTTCTTCAACCTGATGCGGGAAAAGCTCAGACAATACATTGCCGTTCGGGCCTATCACACCTTGCAATGAACAGAATCCGATTAATTTGTCGGCATTGAGACGAATTGCAAGTTGGGTCGCAATTTCTTCTGAGGTGAGATTAAAGCACTCTCCGGTAACAGAGCTTGCGACGGGGCCGAGTAAGACGATCGCACGCTGATCGAGCTGGCGGTGAATGCCTTCAATGTCGATCCGGCGGATCCGGCCGCTATGACAATAATCAATGCCTTCATCGACGCCTAGAGGCTGTGCGATGACAAAGTTACCGCTCACGACGTTGATTTGCGCACCAGCCATTGGTGTATTATTCAGGCTCATTGAGAGGCGAGCGGTGATGTCTAGCTGCAACTGCCCAGCAGCCTGTTTGACGACTTCCAGCGAAGCGGAGTCTGTCACCCTTACACCATTGTGATAGGGCGTTTCTAGCCCTTGCTTGTCTAAAAGCTGGCTAATTTGAGGGCGCGCGCCATAAACCAGAACAAGGCGCAGACCTAAGCTGTTGAGAAGCGCAATATCGTTGACGATATTACCAAAGTTGTTATCCGCGATCGCTTCACCGCCCAGCATGATGACGATGGTTTTATTTTGGTGTGCATTGACATAAGGCGCAGATTGCCTAAATCCTTTTACAAGTGCTGTACTACGAAGTTTCAACACCTTACTCCATTATTATGATTTTATATGCTTTAATATTGACTAAATATTCCATGTTTGGCAAGGGGGGTGATATACCTTCAAACTATTGATGCCCGCCTTTATCGGCAGTTCGAGAGTTTTTATAATAAAATGGTTAATAAACAAATCCTTTTCTTCTCTCTGGTGAGACTTTATTTGTGAGCATTGTTGGACAATCTATCGCGCTCTTTGTTCTACTGATTGGCGGATTGGTCGGTTTTTTGGTTGCGAATGACGTGCCGATTTTTACCGAAGTTGATCAAACTGTCATTTATGGCGAGTGGGTTGAACAAGGGGTGGCACCCTATGCTGCGGACAAATTTGAAGTTCGTAAAGACGGTATATATACGAAAGGCGCTCGCACCACAAGCCACTATGAATTCACGGGCCGTAAGTTGATTTATACCGTCGGTAACCATACGTATTTGTATGTTATGGAAGATGACAAAACACTACAAAGAGAAAAACCGTATCACTACAGTACACCTTTCATCAAGGTACGCTGATACGGAGACAGAGTTATTGCAACTTAATAATTTGCTGGCAACACGCTGAGTAATTCAGTCACGGGTGTTAATCCCAAAGCGACGCGTCGAATGCGATCGGCGACATCATCATTTCCGCCTAAACAGCGTCGAATACTGGAGTTGATCATTTCTTTGCTGCTGCCGTCACTGGCGAGTGTTCGAATCCACTGGTATTCGATCGATTCGGGATCTAGCAGTGTTTTACGACCTATTTTCAATTCCATCTCGTACTCCCTTACGAAATCAATGTTTAATTTTTAAGACACTTTCATTACGGATGATTAGAACCAATTTTGATTACAGTAATGTGACAAAATGTTGCAAGCTGAATGGTGTTGGATATGGATCGCATTCTAAAGGGCACTATCGGTAAGGGTTTTACGGGTTTCATTTGCAGAAAATCTGTGCATCTGTCACCCTCTTTTGATTGTTTTATCTATCAGGATTAACCGTGAATCGCGCACTCTGTGTTGTTGGCATTTCTATACTTTTAGCCGCATGTGCTCGTCCTACTGATCGTGGGCAGCAATATATTGATGGACGCTTTGATGAGGTGCTCAACCCGATTGAGTCAGTCGCGTCTGATCAGCCAAAAGATTACAGTCTGTTTCCTGCTCAACTGGAAAAAGTGGAGTCACTTTCACCTTCATTGTCTAAACCCAATCAGCCGCTTTATGACAGTGTTAAAGCTTGGCTCAATGAAAGTGGTGAACCAACAGCATTGACTGATTATGGTATTCAGCTAGAACAGATGGGCGGTGGCGATGGCTTCGGCAATGTTATGTTCACTGGCTATTTTTCGCCTGTGATTGAGATGCGCCATCAGCCAGATGTTTTATTTCGCTATCCTGTTTATGCCATGCCTACTTGCGGCGAGTCGTGTCCAACGCGCGAAGAAATCTATAATGGTGCTCTTGAGGGTTTAGGACTTGAACTGGGCTACAGTGCATCACTCATTGATAATTTCATTATGGAAGTACAAGGCAGTGGCTTTATCCATTTTGGTGATACCGATCAATTGGAGTACTTCGCCTACGGTGGGAAAAACGGTCATCCCTATGTCAGCATCGGTAAAGTGCTTATCGAGCGTGGAGAAGTATCGCGAGAGAAAATGTCACTGAAAGCCATTAAAGATTGGGTAGAAGCGAACGATGAGGCCAGTGTGACTGAACTTCTCAATCAAAACCCTTCCTATGTGTTTTTCTTGCCAAGAGCGGCTGCCCCCGTCTCTGGTACCGCAGGTATTCCGTTGTTAGCGGGTGCGTCTGTTGCGGCTGACCGTGAGTACTTACCAATGGGGAGTGTGCTACTGGCCGAGGTGCCTCAGCTTGATAAAGAAGGCAATTGGAATGGTCAGCATGTGCTGAAGCTTCTGATGGCATTGGATACAGGCGGAGCAGTGAAGAAAAATCACCTCGATCTTTATCATGGTACTGGTGAAGACGCTGGCATTAAAGCTGGGCATCACAAGCATTTTGGTCGTGTTTGGAAGCTAACTAAGCCGCTTACGGTTGAATCGTTATCTGTTAAGTCTCAATAAAACACTTAGTTGAAATGGGGCTGGCGTAAGCAATAAAAAAGGCGAGAGTATCTTATACTCTCGCCTTTTTTGATCGTGTAAGCCGTCTTATTTAAGCAGACCTGCTTCTTTGTAGTACTTTGCTGCGCCAGGGTGAAGAGGTGCAGACAGGCCGTCTGCAATCATTTCTTCTTTTTTCAGGTTTGCGAACGCTGGGTGCAGACGACGGAAATCGTCAAAGTTCTCGAACACAGCTTTCGTTACGTGGTAGATAACTTCTTCAGGTACTTCAGTAGAAGAAACGAAGGTCGCACCTACACCAAAGGTTGCTGTGTCAGCGTCGTTACCGCGGTACATGCCGCCAGGAATAGTCGCCGAACGGTAGTAATCGTTATCGCTAACCAACTTCTGAGCCGCCGCATTGTTTACTTCTACGATGACGCTGTCACATGCAGTGGTAGCTTCTTGGATTGCGCCACTTGGGTGACCCACGGTGTAAACCATGGCATCGATTTTGTTATCACAAAGCGCTTTAGATTGCTCTGCCGCTTTCAACTCGGAAACTTGTTTAAAGTCATCCATTGTCCAACCCATTTCGGTCATCAGCACTTCGATAGTACCGCGCTGACCTGAACCTGGGTTACCGATGTTTACACGTTTGCCCTTCAAGTCATCAAACGTTTTGATGCCTGAGTCAGCGCGTGCAACCACTGTGAACGGTTCTGGGTGAACAGAGAACACGGCACGAAGGTTTTTGTATGGACCTTGTTCAGTGAATTTGCTGCTACCGTTGTATGCATGGAACTGCCAGTCTGATTGGGCGATACCCATGTCAAGCTCGCCAGCGCGAATGGTGTTGATGTTGTAGATTGAACCGCCAGTTGATTCAACTGAACAACGGATGCCGTGCTCTTTTTTCGATTTGTTGACCAGACGACAAATTGCACCACCAGTTGGGTAGTACACACCAGTGACACCGCCAGTCCCGATTGTTACAAACTGGTTAGCCTGTGCAGGCACGGCGGTTAAAGCAGCTGCAAAGCTCATTGCGGCCAGTGTTGGTTTTAACGCTTTCATGCTTTATTTTCCTTGTCTACGATGTGATTGCTATCGCGGTGCGAGTCCGCTTGTTGTAAAACTGTAACTCCGCTGTAAGATTAAATTATCTGACAGTTGCATTTTAGATCGCAAGAGATATACCTCACGATTCAAAGCTACGAAAGATATTTTTCCTTAAATCTTCCACAGAGTTGATATATAAACCCATGTTTTGAGACAAAACCGTGATTTGCTGGACAAGCTCTGCATTGTTATCCGCATACTGTCCTATTAAATTCATTAGATTATTTTCAAATCCGACCCGAACATCGCCACTCAATGACATTGCTGCACTTAAGCATTGATGCTCATTCTGTCCAAATGCACATGTTGCCCATGAAATACCCTCATCAGACAAACGTTTAATGTCAAAATCGAGCAGATCACGGGGGGCTGACAACATGTCTTTTTTGTACTTTCCTAGTACCAATAGTAGGTGATGTCCGACATTTGGCAAAACCTTGTCATTAACCATCTGAAAGTAAAGGGACAAATCCGCAGCATCATACAAAATGTATTGCACATAGATTTGTCGTTCGGCAAGTTCAAAAAAGAAGCGGCTGGCTTCTTTTTCAAAGCTCGCATTCGGGCGGAGTTCTCGAAGAGCAAGAGAGACAGCTTCGGGATCTGTGCCTCTGACCAATGCCATTTGTTCGCTAGGTTGATACTGGCCTATTGCCTCGGTGGTCTGTTGGATAACTAGCCGGGAATCAAAACGCGCCCGTATTTCTGTTAACCACTCACGGTTCAGCCCCACATCTAATGAATGCTTTCCATGTGCGTCTCGCACGTGCATGTGCGCCATGGCGGCGCCGGCATCAGCGCATTGCGCTAAACATGTGCTCATTTCATCAACAGTTAGGGGGAGTTGGCTGTGTGCATCCTTGCCCCGTCGCGCCCCGTTTGGCGCGACAATAATCGTTCTTCCTGTTTGCACGATATATCCTTATGAGAAGACATTGTCCATGGTGGTGCAGAGTCGGCGTACCAGTTCGTCCATTTCTTGCTCGGAGATAATGAAGGGAGGCGCCAAGAGAATGTGATGTCCGTTAATGCCATCCAGTGTGCCAGCCATGGGATAGCACATTAGTCCTTGTTCCATTGCTATTTTCTTCACCTGCTGGTGGAGAGAACGTTCTGGAGAAAAGGGGCTTTTGCTGACTCTGTCTTGCACCAGTTCTAGACCAAGGAACAAGCCCCGCCCTCGAATATCACCGACAAATGGGTGCGTTCCTAATTTTTGCTGTAACTGTTTGACTAAGTATTGACCCTTTTCGGTCACTTCTGCCAGCGTCCCTGATTCTAACGCATCCAAGGTAGCGCAGGCTGCTGCACAGGCCAAAGGATGAGCCATGAAGGTGTGTCCATGTTGAAAGTATCCCGAGCCATGCGAGATGGCGTCGTAGATTTTGCTGTGGATCATAACGGCACCAATGGGTTGATAACCTGCAGCCAATCCTTTTGCTAGCGTCACGAGATCAGGAATAATATCTTCTTGTTCATATGCATAGTAGGTGCCCGTACGACCACACCCGCACATCACTTCGTCAAGGATCAAAAGTACGCCATATTTGTCGCAGATCTCTCGAATTCGTTTGAAGTAACCTTTTTCAGCGACCAAAGCACCTGCCGTTGCACCGACAACGGGTTCTGCTACAAATGCGATCACGGTTTCTGGCCCGACAGCTAATAACCTTTCCTCGAGTTCGTTGGCGACACGTTGTCCATATTCGAAATGGGTTTCATCCTCTTTTTTATCACGATAGGCGTAACAAGGCGCGATAAGCTCACCGTTTTGTAGCAGTGGTGCGAAGGGCTCTTTTCGCCACATGTTCCCACCTACGCCTAGCGCCCCTAGCGTATTGCCATGATAGCTCTGACGTCTTGCGATAAAACGAGTGCGAGACATCTCGCCTTTTTCAATAAAATATTGTCGCGCCATTTTGAGGGCCGACTCTACCGCCTCCGACCCTCCACTCACGAAGTACACGTGGTTTAGCGGACCAGGCGCTTTGTCAGCTAATCGTTCAGCCAGCTGTTCTGCAACCGGAGAGCTAAAAAATCCAGTATGAGCATATGGAATGGTGTGCAGTTGGTGCTGGATGGCATTTAATACGCCTTGATGGCTGTGCCCGAGGCAAGAGACTGCCGCACCTCCGCAGCCATCGAGATATTGTTTTCCGTTAGCATCAAGAAGAAACACTCCCTCCCCGCCAGAAACTAAAGGAGGGTTTGAGTGACAGTGCCGTTGCAGTATGTGAGTCATTGTGTTTATTTCGCCGCATTTTAGATGAAGTTGAGCCGTTTACTCACTTCAGTATTAGCGGGTTGGAAATTGTACGGCAAACGATATAAATTCAGAGGGTATGCTAAAAATTCATAGCTAGGCCGAGAGAAATCAAAATGACGATGCCAATTCCGCCCATGAAAACCTTGCGCACCTTTACAGTGGTTGCACAAACTTTGAGTTTTTCGAAGGCGGCAAAGCGACTTAATCTGACGCAAAGCGCGATCAGCAAGCAGATAAGTCATTTGGAAGAGTTGATGGGGTGCTCATTGTTCGAGCGAAGTGGTGGCCGCGTTGAGCTGACAGAAGCGGGTCGTCGTTATTTACCTTCCGTTGTGGAAGCGTTGGAAAATTTGCAGCATGCTACGTCAACAGTGATGCAATCATCGGAGACCAAAAGCCATGTTGAAATATCCGTACCTCCTTCATTGGCCAGTATGTGGTTAATTCCCAGACTGACGGCTTTTCGCGCACAGAATCCCAACATCGAACTTACCGTAAAAGCAAGTGTGACGTCTGATGCACAGAATCTTTATCAAAGTGATATTGCAATTCATTGTTTACCGCTTTCAACCCAAGAAGAAGATGCTGAGTTGCTCATTCGCGAAAAGTTGAGGTTAGTGATTCATCCTGACCAAATGTCGCAAGATGTAATGGAGATTACTGATCTCTTATCGCTCCCTTCTATCGGTCATATTACTCGCCCTCAGATATGGAATCAGTTCTGGCACCACCATGCTGTTGCGCCAACTGGGCCAATTTATGGTACAGGGTTTGAACATTTCTACATGGCATTGGAAGCAGTCAGATACCAACAGGGAATGGCGTTGATCCCTGGTTTTTTAGTGCGAGATTACTTGAAGCAGGGGGTGGTGATTAATCCATTGTCGTTGCGATTTGATAGCCCCTATGGCTATTTTTTGTTTAGCCATGGGTACAAGCGAAGGCTAGGTCCAGTGAAGCAAGTCATCGATTGGTTTAAGCAAGAAATTATTCGCCCCATTAGCTAATCAACAATAGGGACACGCTCCCAGATAGCATGGACATTTTGGCGTCAAACGCGTATAAACCGCACTCTATTATCACCACCCAAACACTGAGCGATTTAGTATGACCACAACATCACCAGCATCAGAAAGCTACCAGCAACGCTTTGGTGGCACACGCCGTTTATATGGCGTGACCGAGCTTGAGATTTTAAGGCAATCTCACGTTTGTGTGATTGGGATTGGTGGTGTCGGCTCATGGGCGGTGGAAGCGCTGGTGCGCAGTGGCATTGGTGCACTGACGTTGATTGATATGGATGATATCTGTGTGACTAACATCAACCGTCAGATCCATGCCATGGCAGGAACAATCGGACAGAGTAAAATTGAGGTGATGGCAGAGCGTGTTCGTGCCATTAATCCAGATTGTCAGGTTAATCTGATTGATGATTTTATTTCCGAAGAAAACATCCCAGAGTACATCACTAAAGATTTTGATTACGTGCTTGATGCTATTGATAGCATTAAACCAAAAACTGCACTTCTGGCTTACTGTAAGCGTAATAAAATCAAAATTATCACGGTAGGTGGTGCAGGTGGTCAGATAGATCCGACGCAAATCCAAGTGGCAGATCTGACGAAAACCATACAAGATCCGCTTGCAGCAAAATTGCGAAATAATTTACGTCGTTTCCATAATTTCACGAAGACCAAAGGACGAAAGTTTGGTATTGATTGCGTGTTCTCGACAGAACAGCTTAAGTACCCGCAGCCAGATGGCAGTGTTTGTGAAACTAAAGCGAGTGCTGAAGGGCCAAAGCGAATGGATTGTGCCAGTGGATTTGGCGCAGCAACGATGGTGACAGCGACTTTTGGTTTTGTGGCGGTTTCACGCATTATTGCCAAGCTAACAGCAAAGAAAATGGCTGAATAAATAAGCCTTGAAATACCCTGTGCACCAAAGACAAAAAAGGCCGCATTGCGGCCTTTTGGTTTTAAGCGAGCGTTAGCTTATGCTTCTACTTTGGAGCGCGGCTTTTTGGCTTGAGGCTCGGGTTTCGCTGCGACAGGCAACACCTGCTTCACGTAATCTCCCGGCGCAACAGTTAGAACAGGGAAGTTTTCAGAACCTGCTTGATACGGTTCGACCTTCTCTTTCGGACTGTAAGCTTCTAACCATTTATCCCAATGCAACCACCACGACCCTGTGTTGTGTTTCGCTGAATCAAACCACTCATCAGCTGATTCACACAGTTCATCGTTAACCCAAAAACCATACTTTTCTTTTGCTGGGTGATTCACAATACCTGCAATGTGGCCAGATTCACCGAGTACAAAAGTTTTGTTACCGCTCATGTTTAACGCGCCACGATAAGTGCCTTGCCACAGAGCAATATGGTCTTCTTTTGCCGAGATAAAGTAAGTTGGGATTTTGATTTTACTCAAATCAATCCAGACTCCACCCACTTTGACACCTTTATCTTCAATCAGACGATTGTTGAGATAAAGCTCGCGCAGCAAAAAGTTATGTGTTGTTGCGGCGACATTGGTGCTGTCGCTGTTCCAGTATAGGAGGTCGAAATCGACAGGGCTGTTGCCCTTGAGGTAATTGTCGACATAGTAGTTCCAGTACAGGCTGTTTTCGCGAAGTAAGCTGAAGGTGACACTCAAAGAGCGACCATCCATGTATCCGCGAGAATTGTTTTGTAACTCAATAGCACTGACTAAACTTTCGTTGATGTAAGCGCCGACTTCACCAGGCTGCGCAAAATCGAGCAGTGTAGTGAAAAATGAGGCTGACTTGATGCGAGCCTTCATGCGCTTAGCCGAATAGTAGGCTATGGTCGATGCCAATACTGTACCGCCAATGCAATAACCAGCAGCGTTGATTTGCGACTGACCGGTGATGTCTTCTATCGCGCTAACGGCTTTCACTACACCTTCGGTGATGTAATCTCCGAATTCAACATCACGCTGCTCAATACCTGGGTTGCGCCAAGACATCATAAATACGGTGTGGCCTTGTTCTACCAGCCAGCGCATCATTGAATTCTTCTCACGAAGATCCAAAATGTAGTATTTGTTGATAAAAGGCGGAACGATTAACAGTGGCGTTGCATTCACTGTTTCGGTCATTGGGCGGTACTGAATGAGCTCAAACAATTCATTTTTGTAAACGACATCACCCGGCGTGTTTGCCACATCTTCACCAATGCGGAAGGCATTGGTATTGGTCATGCGTACTTTTAAAATGTCAGAGCTTGATTCGATATCTTCTTGGAGCTGTTGAAGGCCTTTCACCAAGTTCTCACCTTTTTTTTCTAAGGTAAGCTTAAGCAATTCTGGGTTTGTGCCCACGAAGTTGCTAGGTGACATCGCGTTAATCGCTTGGCGAGAGAAAAACGTCAGACGCTCTTTCGCTTTCTCATCTAAGCCTTCAACTGCGTTGATTGTTTCTAAATAGGTGCGGCCAAATAATAGGTATGATTGCTTGATGAAATTGTAGAATTTTTCATCCTGCCAGCTTTCATCTTGGAATCGTTTGTCGTCTTTTTCTGGCGATACAATATTGGTTTGGTTGGCTTCTAGTGCAACGTTTTGCCAAATTTGCATTTGCTGTTCCCACCACTGCATTTGAATTTGCAGCATTGCGGCGGGTTGACTTGAAGCGCCCTCAAGAAGCTTTGCAGTATCTTGCATGCTCTGCTCTTGCATCGCTTTATTTAAGGGGGTATCTACGGCTGCCTTGCCTTGCTCAACATCCTTACACCATTTCTGGTTACTCTCTTGGAGTTTTACAAGGTAGTCCGAGAAGAAGTTCTGATACATGTGTAAACCCTCTTGATCGGAAACAACCCACCCTCGAAAAGAGGATGGGTTGACGACCTAGTTTAAGCTGGAGTAGCTGCTTTCACGTTATCAGCAGTCAGTTGCTCGAGATCCTCTTTGAACTCTTTGGCGATAGATTGCAGCTTGTTGCTGTCATCCATCATTTGCTGAGAGAGTTTCGTCATCGCTGCCATTTGTTGGCCACCAAATGCAGTCATAGACGTTACATCGGTAACGCTGCTAGCGGCTTTAACTTGTGACAAACCCATGTCGCCGTATGTGCGAACAGCAGTCAGCTGAAGCTCGGTTAGGGTTTCAACATTTTTAGCCAGCAGTTTGTTGAATTTCACGTAAGGTGCCAGTGCTTTTTCGGTTTGCTCTGAGAATGTTTTGAACATATCTGTGTACATGGTGTATCTCCTGAGTGTATTAATTAGATCCAAGGGGGTTTTGTTTAAACCGTCTTAGCTGTCAGCACGTTTGACGACCACTGCCGTCCCCATGCCGCCACCGATACAGAGCGAAGCAACACCGTATGTGCCTTCGCGTTTTTCCAACTCGTGGATCAGGGAAACCAAAACACGGTTACCTGATGCGCCGAGAGGGTGACCCAATGCAATTGCGCCACCGTTAACGTTTGCCTTTTCCAAAATCGCTTCTGGACTGACGTTATGTGTGTCAGCCAATTGGTGGACAACACCTAGAGCCTGAGCGGCAAAGGCTTCGTTGAGTTCAAACAGATCCATATCGGAAATCGAGAGCTCTGCTTTTTTCAGAGCTTCGGTTACAGCACCCACTGGGCCTAAGCCCATTATTTTAGGATCTAACCCAACTTGCGCGTAGCTGGTAATTTCTGCTAATGGCTTCAATCCCAGACGTTTAACTGCAGCTTCAGAGGCAACAATTACCGCGCTGGCACCATCGTTCAGACCTGATGCATTACCCGCAGTGACAGAACCTTCACGGTTAAATGCCGGGCGCAATTTCGCCAGGCCTTCTTGCGTGCAGTCTGATTTAGGGTATTCATCAGTATCAAAAGAAACAGTTTGACGTCGTTGCTTCACTTCAACCGGTACGATTTCATCTTTGAATCGTCCCGCTTCAATCGCAGCAACCGCTTTTTGTTGGCTTTGTTGAGCGTAAGCATCTTGTTGCTCGCGGCTTAGACCGACGAGTTCTGCAACATTCTCTGCTGTTACACCCATGTGGAATTGGTTGAATACATCAGTCAGACCATCGTTGATAAGAAGATCTTTTAAACCGATGTCACCCATTTTTTGGCCGCCGCGCAAAGAGCCCGATGCAGCAAATGGGATTTGAGACATGTTCTCTACACCAGCAGCGACAACCACTTCGGCATCACCACAACGGATGTGAGCGACAGCATCCATGACAGCTTTCATGCCACTTCCGCATACCATGTTAATGGCGTAAGCGGGAACTGTTTCAGGCAGCCCAGCAAAGATAGCAGCTTGGCGACCAATACCCATGCCTTGACCTGCGCTAACAACGTTGCCAAGGATGACTTCGTTAACAGCATCTGGTGCGACATTACCGGCTGCTAATGCGCCTTTGATAGCAACGGCGGCAAGTTGGCCTGCTGGTGTGTCTTTCAGTGAGCCAGTGAATGCGCCAATCGCCGTGCGTTTGGCGGCAACGATATACACTTTTTCCATGTTAACTCTTTCCTTTTTTAGAGCACGTACAACGAGTGAATACGTGAACCTTAGTGCATGTATAAACCGCCATTGACTGACAGCGTTTCCCCGGTGATGTAGGCACCTGCATCACTAGCAAGATATGCCACTGCTTCCGCAATTTCTTCTGGACGAGCCAGACGTTTCATTGGAATCTCACTTTTGATAGATTCGAGCACTTCTTCTCGCATCGCTTCTACCATTGGGGTTGCTGTGTAGCCAGGGGCCACGACGTTTGCCGTTACGCCATATCTCGCACCTTCCATTGCCAATGCTTTCGTAAAACCAATCATGCCGGCTTTCGCAGCAGAGTAGTTGGTTTGACCAAATTGACCTTTCAGTCCATTAACTGAGGAGATGTTGACGACGCGACAACCGCCTTTTTCACACATTGCAGCAAAAAGAGGTTGAGTAACATTGAACAGGCTGTTCAGGTTGGTATCGATAACTGTGCGCCAGTTTTCGGCTGCCATTTTTTTGAAAAGACCATCTCGGGTGATACCCGCGTTGTTAACCACAACGTCGATAGTGCCTTCTTCAGATAGCAAGAGCGGGAGACGTTCTGCACACTCTTCTGTGTTTGTAACGTCTAGTTCGAAAAGGCGCACTTGGTCAGATGTGAATTTCTTCTCATCGAACCATTGTTCGGCACACTGTAGGTTTCCGGTGAAGTAGGTAGCAATAACACGATAGCCCTGACTTACCAGTTTCTCTGTGATCGCTGAGCCGATACCACCTTTTGATCCGGTGATGAGCGCGAGTTTCTTCATTGATGACTCCATTCTTAACAACAAGCAATTGAAACATGACCCCTGTAACTGCATCTGGAAGTCCAAAAATACAGGCACCGTTAATTATTTAGTATTAGCGCGTAAGGGTTGAAACCAGTGAAACTCAACTAGTTTCAGTAGTACTTTAAATTATTATTATGATGGTTTTGTGACCACTGAGTTCAAAGATATACAATCTTTTGAATAAGGCAAAAGGAATGGAGGGAGAATTGGTAAAACAAGATCTAGATCCACAATAAATGACCAAAGGTTAACAAGGTGTTAATCTTTGGTTTCCGGCTGGATCTTTTTGATTTTAATCTGGGTAAAATGCTTATTTTTTATGAGAGAGACACCTAATTATTTAGATTTTCAATAATGGCGCATGCCGAGCAAAGAATAAGCAAACTTAGTAAAGGAATAAAAGCTAAAATACGCAACTTCAATGTCGGAATTATTGACTGAGGTCTCAGCATTAAAAAGTGTAATGTACGGTAAGGTGGTCAGTTAACATTTTGAATTGATGAAGGGATTTGTGTTGATCTTGGGCATTATATTCGCTGAAGTTGCTCTACTATTGCACGAACTCCGTTGTTTCGAGATGGGCTAAGGTGATCTAATAAATTCATTTTTTCGAAGTACGCCTCAAAATTAAATGCCACTAAATCTTCACGGCTTTTTCCTTCAACGGCTGCTATCACTATTGTTAACAAACCTTTTACAATGCGTGCATCAGAATCTGCGGCAAAATGATAAAGGTTGTTTTCAATTCTCCAAACTAGCCAGACTTTGCTTTCACAGCCGGGAATTGGCATGCTTTCTGACTTTAGCTGCTCATCTAAATTAGGTAGTTGCTTACCCAGTTGAATAATTAGACGATATTTGTCTTCCCAGTTACGGCATTTTTCCATTATTTCAGTGATATTTGCAGCAGTAATGTCTGTACCAAAAGGGTGTGCTGGAAATGTAGTCATAGTCATCATTATTTCTTAGAGTAAATCACAAGCTTTTTGAATGGCGGTGATGCAGTGTTTAATATCATCAGAGGTATTGTATAAGGCGATAGAGATTCGTACACACCCGCTGATGCCAAGTGCATCCATTAAGGGATGCGCGCAATGTTGTCCAGAGCGTATGGCGATGCCCTGTTGGTCAAGCAAGGTTGCAATATCAGAGTGATGCACACCATCGATATGGAACGCCACCACGCTCGCTCCTGCTTGGAGGCCAATAATCGACAGATCTTCAATATTTTGAATGCCATCAACCAGTTGCGCTTGAAGTGATGCAATGTGCTTTTCTGCGCCATCACGATCGACGCCATTTAACCACGTAATGGCTTCAGCCAATGCTAGAGCCCCCGCGACGTTTGGCGTACCTGCTTCAAATTTGGCGGGAGAGCTTGTATAGGTCGTCCCTTCAAAAGAGACGTTTTCCACCATCTTCCCACCGCCGTGCCAGGGGGGCATTGCCTCCAACATGGCGGGTTTGCCATAAAGCGCACCAATGCCTGCGGGGGCAAACAATTTGTGGCCGGAAAATACATAGAAATCCGCGTCCATTTCTTTGACGTTGATGCGTTCATGCACGATAGCTTGTGCACCATCTACCACGACGATTGCCCCGAGGCCGTGTGCCTTTTTTATGATGGCTTCTATGGGATTTCGCGTGCCCGTTACGTTGCTGATATGGGCCACTGCGACTAATTTTGTGCGAGGGTTGAGCAGTGAATCGAACACCGACATATCAAGCTGGCAGTGAACGGGATCTATTGGCCATTTGACGATTTTTGCGCCAGTTTGTTCTGCAACGATTTGCCACGGGACAATATTGGCATGGTGTTCCATTTCACTGATCAGGATCTCATCGCCTTCTTTGAGTATTTGTCTTGCGTAGCTTTGTGCGATGAGATTCAACGCTTCGGTTGCGCCGCGGGTCCAAACCATACCGTCGACAGATGCACCGATGAAATCAGCAACCGTTTGTCTGGCCGATTCAAAGCGCTGTGTCGCCGATGCGGTTAAAGAGTGGGAGCCGCGGTGAACGTTAGCATTAGCGCCAGAGTAATAATCGGTGATGCATTTAATGACAGACAACGGCTTTTGTGAGGTGGCAGCACTGTCAAGATAGACCAGAGGTTGTCCATTAACGCACTGATCCAGCGATGGGAAATCGCAGCGGATGGCTTCAACATTAAAAGGGCGAGTTGTCATTATCTGGGCGTCACGTTATTGAATGGGATACAGGGTGTTGATGATCGCTTTTCTATGTCGTTAACTCAAGAGAAAGTGTTTGATGCTCTCTGCTTGACCAATAAGATGGATTGATTGCCACCAGTGAAATTTGAGCAAAAAAAAGCACCGAGTGAAATGCTCGGTGCGATGAAAAACTATTTCATAGTAAGGTGTAAAAATACGGTATGTATTCAAAGGTAGATGTGACTACCGAGACTCGGCTGAGGCCGAAATATGCAAACACAACATCGCAACCACAATATAAAACGCACGTAGGGAACGCTTATCTCATGGCGCACGCAAACTATAGGTTTTCTCTGGTGACTGAACAATGGACATTTTATAATGTTCTACATTAGAAAAACTTATTCATGAGGGCGAGAAATGGCCAGACGTCTACCACCCCTTAATTCTCTTCGAGTGTTTGAAACAGCAGCGCGGCACTTAAGCTTCACGCGTGCAGCAGAAGAGTTGTTCGTCACCCAAGCTGCGGTGAGTCATCAGATAAAGGCATTAGAAGAGTTTCTTGGTTTAAAGCTATTTAGGCGTCGTAATCGATCCTTGCTACTCACTGAGGAAGGGCAAAGTTACTTCCTCGATATTAAAGATATTTTTGTGTCACTGGCGGATGCTACTGACAGAGTATTGGAGCGCGGGGCGAAAGGGGCATTGACGATCAGTTTACCGCCTAGCTTTGCCATTCAATGGCTAGTGCCGCGTTTATCGGATTTTAATCAGGCTCATCCTGAAATCGATGTGCGGATTAAAGCCGTTGATTTGGAAGAGGGCTCATTGACTGATGATGTCGATGTCGCCATTTATTATGGTCGCGGAAACTGGCCCGGTTTGCGCTGTGATGAGTTATACCCTGAGTTTCTCTTGCCAGTGTGCAGCCCTGCAGTGTTTCATAGCGAAAAGCCGTTGAACACGCTGGAAGATCTCAAATACCACACCTTGCTTCACGACCGTTCACGTAAAGATTGGACAGCTTATGCAAAGTACTATCAGATTACTGATATTAATCTTAACTATGGTCCCATTTTTAGCCATTCAGCAATGGTGTTGCAGGCTGCAGCGCTTGGGCAAGGGATCGCCTTGAGTAATAACGTACTCGCGCAACCTGAGCTTGAATCTGGGCGCTTGGTGTGTCCGTTCGAACATTTTCTGATGAGCAAAAATGCTTTTTATTTAGTCAGTCAGCAAAGAGATGCTGATTCAGGAAGAATTACGGCATTCCGTGATTGGGTGTTAGCAAAAGCCGCGGCAGAACAGGAGAGTATTTCTGCATGAACAATGTCGTCATTAATGGACCAGAGCACGCTGACGTGACCTTTATTTTTGCCCATGGTGCTGGCGCAGATATGAACCACGACTTTATGGCGGATGTGGCGGGAAAAATCGCAGAACATGGCATTCGCGTTGTGAGATTCAACTTCCCGTATATGGTTAAACGTGCAGAGGATGGGAAACGACGTCCTCCAGACAGAGCGCCAAAGCTACTTGAGGCTTTCAATGAAGTCATTGACGTCTTTGGTTCAGGCAAGACTTTCATCGGGGGCAAGTCGATGGGGGGGCGTATGGCAAGCCATTTAGCCGAGCGGGATGACGTTGAAGGTATCGTATGTCTTGGTTTTCCGTTTCACCCACCCGGTAAGCCCGAGAAGGACAAAGGTGAGCATCTCTCGACAATTGCCAAACCCACGCTCATTTTACAGGGGGAACGCGATACGTTTGGTAACCGTGTAGAGCTCGAAAACTATCCGCTATCCGAAAAAGTGACCGTGATCTTCGTGCCTGATGGCGACCATAGCATGAAGCCGCGTAAAGTATCGGGACACACTGAAGCGAGCAACCGCCAATTGGCGGCAGATAAAACTGCCGAATTTGTATTGGGGGGTGGTTGATGAAGGGGAACAAATTTGCGGCTGTTGGCTGTCTTTTCGCTGCGATGGCTGTGGCGTTGGGGGCTTTTGCTGCGCATGGATTGAAATCACAGATCACGCCCTATGCGCTCTCAATTATTGAAAAGGGTGTTCAGTATCAGCTCTGGCATGCGCTGGCACTTATCGTATTGGGTCTTTGGTTGATGGTTGCACCGCAGCGATTACTGGTTATTGCTGGTGGTTTTATCGTGGTGGGCATTCTTTGTTTTAGTGGAAGTTTGTATGGTCTAGCGCTGACGGATTGGCGATGGCTATGGCCTGTCACGCCTATTGGCGGCATGAGTTTATTGATTGGCTGGGGGCTGGCTGCGTGGTCGTTATGGCGACAAACGAGTTAGGTGCGCTGAATCACGTTTTCTGAGGTATAATTGCGCGTTATTTTTACCACGGCATTTAAAGGCATCGTGTGAATCAGATTTTATTGTATTGCCGTCAAGGCTTTGAAAAAGAATGTGCAGGTGAGATTCAAGACAAAGCGACAGCTGCAGGCGTTTACGGCTTTCCTCGCGTAGAGAAAAATGCAGGCTATGTGTTGTTTGAATGCTATCAGCAAGGCGATGCAGAGAAATTGCTTCAAACGCTTCCTCTGAAGTCGCTCATTTTTGCGCGTCAGATGTTTGCTGTTGTTGAGCAACTGTCTGATCTTGATCCAGGTGACCGTATTTCACCGATCTTGGCGTTAGGCGGCGAGTTACCAAAATGCGGTGATCTGCGTGTTGAAACACCGGACACTAACCAAGGTAAAGACTTGCTTAAATTCTGCCGTAAGTTCACGGTTCCGCTTCGTCAAGCATTGCGTAAACGCGGTGTTTTGCTGGCGAAAGAAAACCTTAAGCAACCTGTGCTACATATCTACTTTACTGCGCCAGGTTGTTGCTATGTGGGTTATTCACTGAGCAACAACAACTCGCCACATTTCATGGGAATTCATCGTTTGAAATTCCCTGCTGATGCGCCAAGTCGTTCAACGCTGAAACTAGAAGAAGCATTTCACGCATTTATCCCACGTAATGACTGGGATGAGCGAATTGCTCCGGGGATGTGGGCGGTTGACCTGGGCGCGTGTCCGGGGGGCTGGACGTATCAATTAGTGAAACGTTCAATGTTCGTCCATGCCGTAGACAATGGTGCGATGGCAGAAAGTCTCATGGAAACGGGTCAGGTTAAATACCATGCTGCGGATGGGTTCAAGTTTGAGCCGCCACGTAAAAACGTAACATGGTTGGTTTGTGACATGATCGAAAAGCCGTATCGCGTTGCGCAGTTAATGGGGGAATGGATCATTGAACGTTGGGCCAAAGAGGCCATTTTCAACTTGAAGCTGCCGATGAATCGACGCTACGAGCAAGTGAAAGAAGACATTGATAACTTGAAAAAGTTTTTGATTCAAAACGGCGTGAAGTTTGAAATTCAAGCTAAGCACCTGTATCACGATCGTGAAGAAGTGACGGTACACCTTCGTCGACTAGACTGATACGACGTTGAAAAACGCACATAATGAAACGGCAGCCAAATGGCTGCCGTTTAGTTATTCATGCGCGGTGACACATACTCATGCTTAGCCTGAGTGATGTTAGTTAGATGGCAAACTGTGTTGTGAAAAGCGGATTAAGCGTCAGGCGTGTAGCGAATATCTTGAAGATTAAAGCCGAGCGTAATATCGGTTTTTAACGTCGCTATTTGTTTGCAGCGCTGTGCTAAATCTTCATTTCCGTCCAATTTCTTCTGCCATTTAGGCTCAATATCATCTGCGGTGAACAACTGCTCTAACGTGTTATATCGCTGAAGCAAAGTAGCCGCAGTTTTCGGGCCAATACCTGGTACACCCGACACTCCGCTGGAGCTAATTCCAACCAATCCCCAGTAGTCGACAAGCTGGCGAGGCTGCACGGTGAACTCCTTTTCAATAAAAGGACTGTCTAACCAGCGCTGCTGAAAATAATCGCGAATACGCAGTGTGGGTTGGAGCAACTGGCAATAGCCTTTGTCGGTCGAGACAATTGTGACTTGTCCCTTTCTGCTCGCAACTTTCACCGCGAGTGTGGCAATCATGTCGTCTGCTTCATCGCCAGATGAGAGCAGTGAGTCAATACCCATGTCCCAGAAGGCATCCTGAATTTTGTTTAAGCCATGTTGAAGGGGCTCTGGCATGGGTTTGCGCCCTTGCTTGTACTCAGGGATCAGCTCTGCACGCCAACCTCTGTCTTGCTCTGCATGATCGAATACGGCAACCATGTGCGTAGGCTCGGACGATTTAATGATTTTCTTCAGTGCACGGCAGCAGACCAGCGCAGCGCCGTCGATATCGTTCGGATCCGGTTGGGCGGCATGAACGCGTCGGATAAGATTCATTGCATCAATGATGACGAGATGAATAGACATGAATGGTGTGTCCGCTAAATAAAAATGGCCCAATAGGGCCATTCTAATTGCTTGAGAGATAAATGAAAGGCTAACCGTTTCTATCCGTTACCTTTGCCTTGCACTATCTCATAGCAAGGGACATAAGCAGTTCCGGGCAATTTCATTCGTTGCTGCTCAACAAAACCGCGTAGAAGCTTATCCATTTTCTTCATTAAGACGGCATCACCATTAATTTTAAATGGGCCGTTACGTTCAATTTCACGAATACCCTCTTCTTTCACATTACCCGCGACGATGCCAGAGAAGGCTTGACGCAATGCGGATGCCAGCAATTCAGGACGCTGGTTCATGTGCAGATCGAGGTTCGCCATGTTTTCATGGTTGGGTTCAAAAGGCAGCTGGAATTCCGGTGCAATTTTTAGAGACCAGTTGAACGAGTACGCATCGCCAGTGGATTTACGGTGCTCTTTCACCGCAGGCATACCTTGCTTTATGATGCGAGCTGCTTTAGCTGGGTCGCCGACGACAATTTGATAGTACTTAGTGGCTTCTTCACCAATAACATCACGAACAAATTCATCAATGACACGGAAGTAACTTTCACTTTCTTTTGGTCCTGTTAGTACGACAGGCATAGGCTGATCAACATTGTCAGGATGCATTAAAATACCCAGCAAGTAGAGTAGCTCTTCCGCCGTACCAGCACCGCCGGGGAAAATGACAATTGCATGCCCCACACGAACAAACGCTTCGAGGCGTTTCTCGATATCAGGCATGATGACCAGTTCATTGACGATGGGGTTCGGTGGCTCGGCGGCAATGATCGAAGGCTCGGTTAACCCTAAGAAACGACTGCCTGTGACACGCTGCTTAGCATGGCCAATAGCAGCACCTTTCATTGGACCTTCCATTGCACCAGGGCCGCAGCCAGTACAAATATTGAGTTCGCGTAGGCCAAGCTCGTGGCCAACTTCACGGGTGTATTGATATTCAATCGGGTTAATGGAGTGTCCGCCCCAACAGACCACAAGATTAGGATCGCGCCCCGGAACCATTGCTTTTGCGTTGCGTAGAATATCGAAAATCAGATTGGTAATGTGGTTTGAGTTAGTGAGATTAAATATCTTCGCATGTTCGAGCTGCACGTTGACGTGAATGATATCGCGCAACACCGAGAACATGTGCTCTTGGATGCCCCGAATGATTTTACCATCGACAAAAGCATGATCGGGTGGGTTCACCAATTCAAGCTTCACCCCTCGTTCACGACGCATGACGCGGATGTCGAACGTTTTGTATTGCTCAAGCAATTCTTTCGAGCTATCGGTATGGCTGCCCGAATTGAGTACCGCTAATGAGCAGTTGCGGTAGAGGCGATACAAATCGCTCTTTGCTGTGTCTTTGAGTCTGTCGACCTCAAGTTGAGAGAGTAGATCCATTGCCCCGACTGGGCTGATATGAGTGATCATAGTCACCTCCTGTGCGAAGAAAACACACTGTACAAACGTTGAGAGGCGTTTTTTACACCAACTCAATCAAAGAGTTACAATTTCAATACTATAAAAATCAGTGTGTTAATTAACCATACACATAGATATTAAGTTTAGCCAGTTTGGTGCAATAAAAGAAAAATGTATCGAGATATGAGGGGCCGCCAATGCTGGCTGAGGGGATGCTAAATGGAACGAAAATCGTGAAAGGGGGATTATGCCCACACCAATTTGTTGCGACCGTTGTGTTTAGCGTTATATAGCGCATTGTCAGCACGCTCAAGCACTTCGACGGTATTATCATTTTCTCTAAACATACTGGCACCAATAGAAACCGTGACCGTCAAGCGGCTGTCTTTGAACTTAAAGGGCAGTTTGGCGACAGTTTCACGTACTTTAGTAAGCAGTGTTTTTCGGGTTTCTTCGTCTGCATCGGGCAGCAACACCACGAACTCTTCGCCACCAAATCGCGCGATAAAGTCGGTGTCACGTAAACACTGATGAATGGTTCGTGCGACGACCTTGAGAACTTTATCACCCACTAGATGCCCGTACTGGTCATTGACACTCTTAAAGTGGTCGATATCAATCATGGCAAGGCAGAATGGTGTTTCGTAGCGAATCCAGCAGCGGTACTCGTGCTCCAAGCGGTCATCCAGAGCCGCTCGGTTATAGACCTTGGTGAGCGGGTCTAACAGAAGTTTACGCTCTTGATCGCCCAGACGACGGCGGTAGTCCATGGTTTGCTGATACAAGGCATCCAGTTTCTGCTCGTTATGCTGAAGCTGTTCTAGCAGTTGCTGCTCGCGTTCTTCAAGCTCTCTGTTACGCGCGACCAATGATTCAAGGTTTACTGATACCTGAGATATCTTAGGGCGCAGAGTTTCGAGAGACTCTGCCTCTCTAAGCTGAGATTGAATCGTTTCTACAGATGAAGCGAGCTCATCATTGAGTGAACTTCGTTGTGATGAAATGGCATGAGAGCTATCAATAGAGCGGCCATTGTGACGCTGAAGAACCGATAAATCTTCGTTGACCTGAGACAAAAATACTTGTGAAGTTTTACGCTCGTTTCGGGTGCCATCAAGAATGAGTTGGACAGATTCAAGCGTTAGCTCAAGCAGGGTTTGTGAGTCCGGAGTCAGTAGAAGTCGACTTCTAATATCCAGCAGTTTGTCGCCCACTTCACCGTCAAAATCGAGTTCGGTGATGAGATGTTGTAGTTCAGTACAAAGTTGGTGGATGCGATCGATGTTCAGAAGATCTTTGGCAGAAAGCCCATTTGAAGGCAGAGACAGCAATTTGAGTGCACGTTCGTAAAGTTGTAGCAGTGCCACAATTTTATGGTGACCATCTTGTTGTTGATTGTCACGGTTAATCAGTAAGTTACGGAGATCACGTTTTAACTGCGCAGGGAGGCCTGGCAAACACTTGAGCGTTTCACCACTTTGCTGAAATTGGCATTCCAGTGCGTCTTTGGCTTTCTCCGTTGCCTGATTATGTCTGTTGACCATTCGCTCTACCAATGCAAGTTGAGGGATCAATCTACTGACATCATCCTGACTGTCAATATCACGTCGTATCTGAGACAACCGCTCGTTGAGCTGTGGGTCTTCATGCGCTTGAGAGGCGGCGATAAGGCGTGAAATGAGCCTTTTTAAGATCGTCGCTTCGCGCCGGGATTTAAGTGCTAAATCCCGGAATACCAGCTGAGAGTGCTGCAACTTTTCTTTCAGTGTAATGACGTCTTCATCTGACGAGAAGTTGGACATAAATACGACTATATCTCCAAACCCCCGTCTAGAGCGCACTTGCACCGACTATTGGGGCTGATAAATAACAAGCGCTCACGCGCAACGCCTAGCTATAACGGTTTATTGCCTGCTTTATCAATAAATTGGCGTTAGTTTTTGTCAGATTCGTGAACCGTCTGCCAGTTAATCTCGCCATGTGCTGAAGTTTTGACCTTAAGCAACCCCGTACTTATGCCATCTAAACAGGCTTGGCGAACGTTGTTATTCGCGAAACAAGCGGCGGGAGTTGAGTCAATTGCGCTGATATGAACCCATTGGCTAGAGTGCTGGGTTTTGCAGGCCTGACGGGCGGCACTGGTTGCCATTAGCAGGATGTCGATAAGCTCCTTGTCGTTGATTGACGTGAAGGCGCGAGGAAGGAAAGGGTAGTCGGCCATACCAACGCGTAGACGGTTATCAACGTCGTTAAGTCCAGATTCTTGGACAAAGCCATCCACCAACATTTGAATTTTAGTGGCCAATTTTTCGGGGGCATTCAGGGTTTCGGCGTTGGGCTCAATATAAATGAACATGGCATCCGAAAAGTGATAGAGACGTGCTGGTTTCTGGAGACGTGATTTTAGGTAATCTCCCATTTTTCGTTCTAACTCTAAACCTTGGTGGTAGCCATGTTGCAGATAAACCACTTTTAGAAACGGCACTTCGAACATGGCAAAGCTGAGTTTATCGCTTAGTGGTTCATGGATCATTTCACCTAAATACCATTGCTCAAAATGTGCACTGCTTTTGGCGAGTGAATTCGACAATCTGTCGTTGAGCATTCGCAAGTTACGTAAGCCACTTCGCGGGTGAGTATAAAGTTCTTTTCGAAGCTCCTGCAATTGCTCTAATCGCATGCCTGCCGCACGGTTTCTCAACACTAATACGAGCAGCAACACGCTCAAGCTGCCCAAAAGAAATAGGTTAATCTTCTTTTGTTCAACAATGGTTTGTGTGTCGTCTGCATGCTTTTTCTGCATGTCATCAAACTGAAGTTGACGCTCAATAACGCGCTGCCGGTGCTTAAACGACTCAACTTCTTGGATCTGGCGTTTTTTCTCATCACGCTTGTTGAGTCGATCATAATGACGTTGGAAGTGCAGTGCGTTGTCGAAGTCGTCTTTTTGCTCATAGGCCTGTGATAAACGCGCAAGGCTTTCAAGCATTAGAGGACGGTTTTTCAATGTTTCAGCATGACTTAGTGCTTGTTTGAGGGCCTCTATGGCGATGTCAGTCTGTAGGGTAAGAAATGCTTGTTCACCTTTTACAAGAAGCGCTTGGGAAAGCTCCTCGATAAGCGAGGAATGTTCAGCAATCTCTATGGCGTTATTGACGTACTCTTCAGCTTGCGGATAGCTCTGTAATTTGAGGTATGTGTTGGCGATAGCCACGTTGATGTCGGCGATGTTCACGGTGCGAGAGAGCATGGTTTCAAGCTCTAACGCATTGAAATAATGCACCAATGCAAAGTTATAGCGGCCTTGTTGGCTATAAATCGCGGCGAGAAGTGTCTGTGTTTCGGATAAGCCGCGCTTCAAATCGTAGTGCTCGTAGAACTCCGCCGCTTGGTTTGCATGTTGAAGTGCTTTATCAAGCACGCCTTGTTGTTGATACAGTTTGGTTAACGAGATATTCGCACTGGCGATTTGCACCGCGAAATCATTTTCACTGGCTTGCCAGTAAGCGCTAAGTAATTCCGATAATGCACGTTCGTAAGAGTTAATACTGAGGAAATAATTACCCAGTGCGATTTGATAACGCACTTTGTGTTTTAAGTCTGGTGTCTCACCTAACGCTTTGAGCGCAGCATTAAATTGCGCAATGCTCTGTTGCTCGTCTTCTTGTGTGGTGACAATGATGGCATTAAGTAACGAAGCTTCAAATCTCAAGCGTTCAATTCGGCTGGATTGTATGTCATCCAGTAGTGATAGTTCGGCGAGCAGAGCCTGTATAAGGGCTTGTGCGGCGTCAGAGTTATTGTCGAGAGAATACAGCAGCGAGGTTTCGGCCAGTGTTACTTCTAATGATGCTCGCGTTAATTCGTTGCTTTGTGCGACTGATTTTGCCTTTTTAAGTGCTTCCCACGAGGCCTCTCTATGGCCTAGCGCTCCGCGCGCCTTTGCGGCGATCAAATGGGCGTGCACGGTATTTAGCGGAGTGCGAATAGAACGATCTGCGTCATTGTTGCTGTGTGGGCGATTCGTGCTGTCAGATAATCGACGTTGCATGAGGTAGCGTTCAGTCACTTGCAAAGCTTGCTCTGGCGAGGTTTGCAGCAAAGCATCTGCTTCCGCCAGAATTGGCGTTGAATTGAGCTTAGCGCTGACAGTAGCGCTTATTAGCAGCGAAAAGAAAAGCAGTGCGGTTGTCAAAAATCGCATGATTGGCTGAGTCTATGGTAGTGAAGATACAGGCCCAGATACGAGATACTGAGCCTGCTTCAGGGTTATTGACGAGCGAGTCGGTTGTTTTCGCTTGGCGTTTTACCCATGTTAGTACGATATGGGTTGATATCCAAACCGCCACGACGGGTATAACGTGCATAGACAGTTAACATCTCAGGCTGACAGTACGTCATGAGATCGGTAAATATGCGTTCGACACATTGTTCATGAAACTCATTATGACGACGGAACGACACAATATAACGCAGCAGTTTCTCGCGATTAATTCGCGGGCCTTTATACGCAATGCGCACTGACCCCCAATCTGGCTGATTGGTGATCAGACAGTTTGATTTCAATAGATCGCTGTTGAGGGTTTCGCTGACGATAGGTCCTTCAGCTGCATCTTCGAGGATGCTCGAGTCAAAGGCATAGCCAGTAATCTCAATATCTTGATCATCGATGTTCTCACCGCCAAACGCGACAACGGGCGTATTGCTGAATTCATCGAGAGGTAAGATGGTGACATCGACATCTTCACCCGCACAGGCTGACAAGTCTTTAGCCAGTGTATCCACGACTTTTTGCCAGTTTTCAAAACGGGTTTGATTGAAGCTGTTTAAATAGAGTTTGAATGACTTGGATTCAATCAGGTTCGGGCTGGTGGCGGAAAGACGCACTTCACCGATGGCCACTTGAGGCAGTCCTTTAGCATTAAGCCAGGATAATTCGTAGAGCGTCCAAATGTCGTAGCCGGTAAAAGGCAGCGAGTCCCCCAAATTAAGGTCATCGCGGTTAAGGCTACGCGGAACGGGTTGCAGCAGTTCAGGGGCGTAGTGCTCCTGATAGTCCGTTTTCTGTCCTAATGTCAGGCCAGCAAGTTCTTTTGCATCTTGATATTTGCTCATACGGTTTTGCCACGGATCGATTAGAATGCGCAAAGTTTACTGAATCTTGAGGAATCTTGCTAATGAATCACTCTGTCACCAACGCGCTTTGGTCGTTTAGCGAGCGCTTTGTCGATGCTTGGAATGCGCAACATGGCTCTCAGCCACAGAGCGATGCTTATCGCGGACTCATATCGCCTTGCGTGGTTCAAGAAACCGATGACGTTGTGATCTGGGAGCCTGTTAAGCGCGATGAGCGTGCTGATTTCAGCAATGTTGAAGACGGCATTGGAATTAGTTTGCATGATGATATTAAGGCTTTTTATGCGGGTCTTTATTGTGGCGATATGTCCGCAACGTTGAATGGTCAGCCACTTGAGCTTATTCAGGTGTGGAGTGACGAAGACTTGCCGCGCCTGCAAGAAAATATGCTTGGTCACTTGTTGATGCAAAAGCGCCTAAAGCAAAACCCAACCGTGTTCATCGCCTCGACCGATGATGAGCTGGACCTGGTGTCTATTTGCAATGTAAGCGGCGAAGTCATCAAAGAACGAATCGGAACCAAAGAGCGCAGTGTGCTTGCGCCCGATGTAGTTACCTTTCTTAGCTTGTTGACGCCTGAGGTTTAACAATTATGTACGTGGTAGAACTGACATTCGAATGTTTTGATGACACAACGATCTCAGCGGTGGATCGCGCGGTCAATGGGCTGATGGATACCTTGCGCTACAACGGACAAGTATTAGGTCGAGAGTTTCCGATGGTCATGGGGGATGGGGTGTTTCATGTTCGCGCAGTGTGCCCAGAAAAAGACAGCCTCAATCCAAAACACCACAGCCCACAGGTGGCACTAAAAATTCGTCAGCTGTCTGATGCGGGTTTATTGTCGCCTAAGCTTAAAGTACTTGGGCGTGACATCAATTCTGAAGAAAGTGCGCTAGACGAAGATCGCTCTTGGCAGGTGCTTTACACCACGTATGTACATACTTGTTCACCGCTTCGCTGTGGTGAAACACTGTTGCCTATTCCCTTATATCGCCTTCCTGCGACCTTCAATGGCGATCATAAAGCGGAAGTGAAATGGCAAACTGAGTGGCAGGCGTGTGATGAAATCCAGATGGCGGGTGCGTTTAAAGCGGAGTATGCGGCACTGGCTGAAATCCAGGACGCGGATAGTCTGCTGTTTCGAAAGGGCTGGGAAATTAGAGGTCGCATCGAGCATTTAACCAAGGTGCCGACGTATTATTATCAGTATCGAGTGGGCGGAAAAAGTGCGGAGTCTGAGCTGGGCAGAAAATGCCCGAAATGCGGAGGTGACTGGTTGCTTGAGCAGCCCCTCCATGATGTGTTTCATTTCAAATGCGATACATGTCGAATAGTGTCTAACTTGTCGTGGGACTTTCAATAATCGCCTAAAGAGCTAGCTCTCACTGTTGTTTTTGCTGTGTTGTTCCAATGCATCAAGTCGTTGGGTCAACACTTTCACTTGAGCCTCCAACGCTTCGATTCTTGCATCGGCATCTTTTACTTTCTCGATTATCTCTATCTTCGGTACTTTGCCGTTTTTTTTCCAACGCTGCAGCGCACTGATGATCAGCGGCATAGGTATGGATTGATTCAAGCGGCTTTTGACTAAAGCAACCGTCGGTTCTTTGCCTTCGCGCAAAAGTGCCTCAATGGCTTGCTGCAATGCGGGAGTGAAATCAGTGCTCATGGTGTTTTTCCTTTCCATCAAACCTTTACTGTCCATCAAGAATGTACCAGCGTAACTAGGAATGATGAATACAGGAAGTTTATGCCTTACGCAATAAGGTATCGAGGGTATCAATTTGTTCTACCCAGTCAGCGTCTTGTGATTTTGCTTCTTCTAAAAATTGACGTTGACTGGTTGTCCAGAACGCTGCCGCAGGCAAACTTTCACTGTCAGAAAGTGAATGCTTGTTGATAAAGTCCCGTATAGCAGTGTCATCTGCGGGCAAGCCAAGCTGCAGAAAAAGGTGTGCTAAGTTGTGATCAAATACTTCCATCGGCAATGCCCTCCTTAAAGTGTTCAGAAAGTATAGAAGCTGGTTTGGCAAGGTGTCCTTACCGCTTGTGAGAGATCTCTTACAAAGGGGTAAGATTATACTGCTTTCTTCAATGTTAATCTCTAAGGTTGATTAATTAATTAGTTTAAAATCAATGCCTTAATTAATCTTGGTCGACGAGTGATTCAAAGTGAGAGATCGATCAGTTAATCATGGCTTGTGTAGAAAATTGATTCGCGTAATCTTTGCGGTGTCGGAAGGATACTGACACACGGAACAGGAACTAACACCACGGACTTGGTAAGCTCAGGATGAGCAGGTAACGCAAGGATTGTGTTACTAGCAAGGAATGCGGCATTAGGGACACGGATGGAACCG
>NZ_JBGONO010000026.1:44654-81791 GCF_041439165.1 Enterovibrio sp. FF113
AGGATAGCTGCAAGTAAGACCTCAGGGCACGACGAAAGTCGTGCCCGTTCTTGTTTTAGAAGAGTAAAAAGTAAAGCAGTTGCGATATATGAGAAGGAAAAAGCGAGAGCTTGATTTTTCACGTGTAGTGGCAAAGCTCTCTCGAAACTCAAACTATCAATTTACTCTTCAACCATTGGATAGGCAGGCATGTACACTTCCTGCAAGCGCATTCCTTGCATTACCGCATAGCCTTGATAGCAATCCAATCCATTAACCGAAAATTCGAAATAGTATCGAGTTTGTACATTTAGTGGGCCTTTAGGCCAGCCGAACGTATGGTTGCCGCGCGCAATGGACAGCAGTTGCACGTTAATTTGCTGACATCGACGTTGGATATATTGCTTTGCTAGTTCGCTTTGACGGCGTTGCTGCCAGAAGAGACTAGCAACAACCGCGATAAGGATGATCCAAAATAAATCTGCAATCATGATGATGCCTTGACGTGTTCTTGCAAGTGTTGAACCGCATTCATTAGCTCAGTTGACGCACTGCCGTGCAATAAAGCCAGTACTTGAGGACGAAGTGATGGGATCATGACGAGATCAGCAACCATTTGTTGGAAAAAAGCCTGATCGCTTTGTTCTGCTACGGCAATAAGGAAGGCGTCTAACAAAGTATCGTTGGCCAGAGACTGCCAGCATCGCCCAGCAATAGCGATTAACATCTCGCGGTGTCGCAGCGCGGGGATGGCAAGCATGCGCTCAATGACCGATTGACATTTTTCTGGAGAGGCCCCCGCTAACGCTCGAACATGCGCGGCAAGCAGAAACAGATCGGCGTTGCCAGCAGCCAAAATCGTATCCATGCATTCTTCAATCCTTTCAGCCAATGCGTCAGGAATATCACAATGTTCTAAACAGCCAAGCAGGGCGTATTTAGGTGTGTCTGGCATATTGCTCATGGCTTTGCGAATGCGCGTCGCGTTGTTATGGCGTTCCATTCTCACGCTAAGATCAGCAAGCCCTTGCAAGCCAACGCCTTGCCATTTATCCCATCCTAACTCGCCTGACATATAGTGCTGGGCATGATCATAATATTGGCTAGCAGGCTGTTGTAACTTGTCCGTTAAGAAAGCATGGAACATCGCTTTCTTGTCATCTTGTGGCTTGAACGTGTAGGGATTGGCCGCCAGTTTTTCTTGCTCTTCTTCTGTCAGCGTTTTATCGAAACTCGCGCCCATTGCTTGCGCAACATACTGGATAAAATTGCCCAGTGCGGCTTGTTGCAGGAGTCCTCGTTCATCTAGTGGCATTTTCAAAAACCAAATCCAAGGTGTTTGATTGGGTTGCCAGAATGCGATACCCATGTGCGCATGCTGCTGAGCAGGAAACGGGTACGCAACGCGATTTTCTTCAATGGCAGTGAAGTCTTTGTTACTGATTTCAGTAACGCGTCGGCTAAGGTCAAAAGCCAAAAATTCACAGTTTGCCTGACTGAAAATGGCGTTGAGAGAAAGCGTATTTTCCATGATAACTTCTAAATAACCTGGCCGTCGTTGGCGGAGAGCGAAAGGCGTTCATTATCCATCCCTGCCTGAATGTTGGTGGGAATGGCTATCGGCCTTTTCACTGCATGTGATGAATGATGATATGCTTGCGCGATATTGAAATTTCAACCCATGTTGCCAAAGAAGAGGGCAATTTTATGAGTAAACACCAAGACGTTGAGGTGCTACTCGCACAGTTGCAGCGAGAACTTGAGCGCAATGGCCACTGGCAAGTTGCTTCTCCCTCTGTCGAAGCGTTGGCGAGCACGGAGCCGTTTGCGATTGATACCCTGACATGTACCGAGTGGTTACAATGGATTTTCATTCCTAAAATGCAGTTTTTTATTGAGCATATGCATCCACTTCCCGTTTCGTTTTCTATCTCTCCTTATGTAGAAGAGGCACTTCAAGGTGCGCAAGGTCACGAGGAAATTACGCGCGTGTCCATCGATATTGATGCCCTTTTTTCTCTTTCTTCGCAGTGATCATTTATGCAAATTGAACTTGAAATTATCTACCGTGATGAATGGCTGATTGCCGTGAATAAACCTTCAGGGATGCTTGTGCATCGCTCTTGGTTGGACAAAGGCGAAACCCGGTTTGTGATGCAAACCCTTCGCGATCAAATTGGGCAACATGTTTATCCACTCCATCGATTAGACCGACCGACATCGGGGGTGCTTTTGTTTGCTTTGTCTTCTGAGATTGCGTCGCAAATGATGCCAAAATTTGCCGGTCGCGATATTCACAAAACGTACCATGCGATTGTGCGTGGTTGGATACAAGAAGGGGCGACCCTGGATTATCCACTCAAAGAAGAGTTGGATAAAATTGCCGATAAAAAAGCAACAAAAGAACCAGAAGCGAAAGAAGCGATTACTGAATATCAGCCCATTGCACACGCGGAGTTACCGATTGCGATGGGACGTTACCAAAGTTGTCGGTATACCTTGGTGGAAATGAAGCCACACACAGGACGCAAACATCAACTTCGTCGTCATATGCATCACTTGAGCCACCATATCGTTGGTGATGTGAATCATGGTGATGGCAGGCACAACAGATTGTTCCGTGACGAATTTGAGTGCCATCAACTCCTGCTTCATGCATCACGCACGAAGTTTGAACATCCAGTGACGGGTGACGACGTTGTCATTGAAGCGTCGATCGATCCGGTTTGGCGCAGAGTGCTAGAAGGTTTGGGGTTAGGCAATAGACTTTAAAAAGAAACTAACGCATGGTTGTTAAACCTAAAAACCGCCTGAAATGGCGGTTTTTTTAGGTATCTTGCGCGAAACTCGAAACGTCTACAGCTTCTCTAGATCTGATTCAATCTCTGCGATCTTGCTTGCAACGACTTTCTCTAAGTGGCGAAGGTCTCGCAGGATTTTCTTCTTCACATCTTGTTCGCCTTGTTCTTTTCTGACGATTTTATCTAGCTCATCAACCACCAGAGATAAGCTGCGGTTGATCTCGGTGACTTCACGGAAGCGACCGCTTCCGCTGTCTACGACCACATTCTTACGCTGGCGTGGGTATTTAAATTTGACGCTTTTGGCAAAAAGTTCGCCTTTCGTTTTATGAAAGTAGATCTTCAGTGTGTCTGAGTTCGCCTCCTGACGGAGGGTATAGCGCTCGATGTTTTCTGGATGTTCGATACCGATATTCTTTAGATTCTGATACATAACTGCCTCTTTACGTACACACTGAACATGAATTTTTTCGCTCGATTCATACCACTTTAGCAGCAGCGTTTAGGTACACCCAATAGCAGGAATGATCAATGTCTGAGACTTGTGGTCGAGATCGCCTAAAATGCTGAATATGAGAATAAATCCAGTTTCATGTGCGCTTAACTCACATCACTCAGCGCATCAAATAAGGCTTCTCTTAATGCCTGCTGTGTTTCTTCGGTCAATGCTTGTCTTTCACCATCAGTGACGATGAAGAAATCCTCTGCACGTTCGCCAATCGTAGTGATTTTGGCCGCTTGCAATGACACCTTTTGGCGAGCAAATACCGCACCGACACGAGCGAGTAATCCAGGCATATCTAAAGCAACCAATTCAAGTAAGGTGCGTCTACCTGTGCGAGTCGGCAAGAAGGTCACTTGGGTTTTTACATTGAATGCCATCAGTTTGCGCGGTGCGCGACGCACCGGAATAGTAATCGCACCGTCTTGCATTAATGCAAGCGTGACGCCTTCGCGAATTTTTTCGTGACGATCTGCAGAAATCGCGTCGTTGTTAGCGTCGAGTACCATAAAAGTATCGAGCGCGAAGCCATCTTTACTGGTCATGATTTGTGCGTCATGGACACTAAGGTTTTTCTTATCTAGCGATGCCACTACTCGTGCAAAAAGGCTGGGTCTATCTTCGCTATACACAAAAATCTCGGTGCCGCCGCGGGTGGCGTTTTTGCTTACCAGTACCAATGGTTCATTGCTATGGTGATGCAAAATATGTTCACTGTGCCAAGCGATTTGCTTGTGAGTATGGCGTAGAAAATAATCGGCTTTGAAACGCTGCCACAACAGCTCAATCTCTCGTGGCGTGTGACCGTGTTTACGTAGCAGTGCAGACGCGAGATGTTGATTGTGACGGATGCGTTCACGCACATCTGGCGGGTTTTCTAATCCGCGGCGCAGCGCTTTTTGCGTTGAATAGTAAAGTTCGGCCAGCAGGGTACGCTTCCAACTATTCCAAAGCTCTGGATTGGTGGCGTTAATGTCCGCCACGGTAAGGCAGATTAGGTAATCGAGTCGCTCTTCATCCCGTACTTTTTGCGCAAATTCTGTGATGACTTCTGGGTCATAGATATCACGGCGTTGAGCCGTCACTGACATGAGAAGGTGATTCCCCACTAACCAGCTCACTAAATTGGCTTCTGGGCGTGAAAAACCGTGTTCAATACAGAAGCCATACGCTTCTTCTGCACCTATAACAGAATGGTCGCCGCCGCGGCCTTTGCCTATGTCATGAAAAATGGCGGCAAGTAACAAAAGCTCCGGTTTTGCCAAGCGATTATATACATCACAACAAATAGGGTGCTTGTCGCGGTTCTCGTCTTGGCTGTATCCGTTGATGTGCTTTAACAAGCGAACCGTGTGCTCGTCCACGGTATAGGCGTGGAACAGGTCAAATTGCATCTGACCGACAATTTGACTCCATTGCGGTAGGTAAGCAGACAACACCCCATGTTTATGCATGAGTGGGAAAGCTTTGTGCAGGGCATTGGTATGACGGGTCAGCTCAATAAATTTTTCTTTGGCTTCTGGGATGTCACACAAAAAGCGATTCAGACGACGACGTGCGGTACGAAGTTGGCGAAGCGTCGGTGCGGAAATCGACTCGATGGATTTGTCATTCGCAATGTGCAGGAACATATCCATGATGCTCTCTGGTCGAGCTTGAAACAGGGCGGGTTTCCGCGCTTCAATTTGGCGGCCTCGACGCTGAAAGTCATCACTTAATATTTCTATTTTTTTGCTGTTAGGTTCGTCTTCTATCGCTATTTCGAATAAGCGGATCAGCATTTTATTGAGTTCAGACACTCTTCCCAGCGTGCGGTAGAAGTCCTTCATCATGAGTTCTATACCTCGGTTGCCGTCACCTTGATAACCCAGTGTTTCGGCCACTGAGGGTTGGTGAGAAAACGTGAGGCGGTTATCGTAACGTCGTAGCTCAAGGTGAAGGGCAAAGCGAATGCGCCAGAGCATGGTTTGACACTCGTCAAGCTCACGAAATTCAGCATCAGTCAGAAAGCCATATTTGCTCATTTCACGTAGACTGGTGGCGCCGAAATGACGGCGAGCAATCCAACTTAGTGTGTGGATGTCACGAAGCCCACCCGGACTGGATTTGATATCAGGTTCGAGGTTATAAGCCGTATCATGATAACGGGCATGACGCTGTTTTTGCTCTATCACTTTCGCATTGAAGAATTTCGCACTTGGCCAAAAGTGTTCGGAATGGATCTGGGTTTTCAGTTCGTGATAAATACGTTCGCTGCCACAAAGTAGACGCGCTTCTTGAAGGTTGGTGGCCACCGTCAGATCATCCAAACCGACGTCGATACATTCTTTGAGTGTTCGCACTGCATGGCCGACTTCGAGCTTGAGATCCCAAAGCAAGGTGATAAATTCGCTGATGCGACCTTGATAATCTTTATCAAGCCCCCCTTCACTTAAGACCAACAAATCAATGTCCGATAGGGGGTGAAGCTCTCGGCGTCCATATCCGCCAACGGCGATAAGGGAAAGGTTTGGATGATGGTCAAAGTTGTAGTGTTGCCAAAGGCGTGACAACAAGGCGTCAAAATAATCCGAGCGCTGATAAACCAAATCGTTCACCGACCCGCGATTCAAAAACGTGTTTTTTTGGTCTTCACCGAAAAGCACCAATTGGTTTTTAAGTTCAGCGAGGTTGAGTTGCTCCGCTGTCAGGTCTGATGGTTCGCACAACACGTCGTTCATTATCTTCCTTGAATCTTGCCAAAATAAAAAAGTCGGCGCTTAGGCCGACATTTTTGAAGCTTATGCGTTATTCAAAATGCGTGGCAGTTTTTCGTCACTGCGCAGAGTGAGAATTTCACATCCGGTATCCGTGACCAAAATGGTGTGTTCCCATTGTGCCGATTTTTTCTTATCGGCGGTATAGACAGTCCAGCCATCATTGTCGTCCAATTCAGTGTTGAATTTTCCGGCGTTAATCATTGGCTCGATAGTGAAGCACATCCCAGCCTTAATCACTGTGCGATCGCTGTTCTTGTAGTGAACGACCTGCGGCTCTTCGTGAAATTCGGCGCCAATACCATGGCCACAGTAATCTTTAACGATAGAGTAACGCTTAGGACGGTTTTTGATGAATTTCTGAATTTCAGTGCCAAGGTCACCAATTCGTGCGCCCGGCTTCACTTTCTTCAGCGCTTGGTAGAGGCTTTCTTGAGCAACGTGACAAAGAGCTTTGTCTTCAGCGGTGACGTCACCGACCAAAAACATCTTTGATGTGTCGCCATGATAACCATCTTTGATAACCGTGATATCAATGTTGATGATGTCGCCATCTTTCAACACATCTGATGGTGTCGGAATACCATGACATACCACATGGTTTATGGACGTACATATTGATTTAGGAAAGCCATGATAGTTGAGCGGTGCTGGGATCGCGTTTTGCGTTTCCGTGATGTATTTGTGGCAAATGTCGTCCAACTCTTCAGTGGTAACGCCTGCTTTTACATGCGGTTCGATCATCTCTAGCACGTCAGCAGCAAGGCGGCCGGCCTCACGCATTTTTTCGATTTCTTCAGCTGATTTTATAGTGACGCTCATTGCTTTCTCTCAGTTAGCTCCCTTCGATAAAACAAAGGAGGAATGGAATGCTATCGCTACATATTATCAATCGCATCGCCTTGTGGAAACCTTACTCGTTAGACGAGATGTTTTTTTATACTGGATTTGAGGGGCGTTTTTATGGTATAAAGCGCGCCGAAATGCGCCTTCTTGGTTAATCTGAATTTCAGGTTCTATGTTGGTGGTTTCAACAATACAATTAACTTAACTCACACACATATCGACACATGCGCCGGGGTGCCCTTTGCGGGTCGGCTGTATGGGATATGTGGAGGCCTAACCCCGAGAGGATTTTTAAATGGCTACTGTTTCAATGCGCGACATGCTTAAAGCTGGTGTTCACTTTGGTCACCAAACCCGTTACTGGAACCCTAAGATGAAGCCTTTCATCTTTGGTGCACGTAACAAGGTTCATATCATTAACCTAGAAAAAACTGTACCAATGTTCAACAAAGTACTTGGCGAACTGACTAAAGTTGGTGAGCGTAAAGGTAAAGTACTTTTCGTTGGTACTAAGCGTGCCGCTAGCGAATCTGTTAAAACAGCAGCAGAAAGCTGTGACCAGTACTTCGTGAACAACCGCTGGTTAGGCGGTATGTTGACTAACTGGAAAACTGTTCGTCTGTCAATCAAGCGCCTTAAAGAGCTAGAAGTTCAAGCAACTGACGGTACTTTTGAGAAGCTGACTAAGAAAGAAGCCCTGATGCGTACCCGCGAAATGGAGAAACTTGAAAAATCTCTGGGTGGTATCAAAAACATGGGTGGTCTTCCAGACGCACTGTTCGTTATCGATGCTGATCACGAGCACATTGCTATTAAAGAAGCAAACAACCTGGGTATCCCAGTGTACGCGGTAGTTGATACCAACTCTGACCCGGATGGCGTTGATTTGGTTATCCCAGGTAACGACGATGCAATCCGTGCAGTTCAACTGTACCTGAACGCTGCAGCTCAGTCTTACTCTGAAGGCCGTAGCCAGGACATCGTAGCTCAAGCTGAAGACGAGCTAGTTGAAGTCGCTGAGTAATACAATTGCTCCTTGTGAGCGTTCTTAGCCATCAGGCTGTCATGAACGGCACTGTAAGCTAAGTAGGTTAGCAGGGGCCAATATATGGCCCCTGATTTTTACCCAAAAGTTTCGAATCGAGGATTGAACAATGGCAACTGTTACCGCTGCCCTGGTTAAAGAACTGCGTGAGCGTACTGCCGCAGGTATGATGGAATGTAAGAAGGCGCTTGTTGAAAGCAACGGCGACATCGAACTAGCAATCGAAAACATGCGCAAAAGTGGCGCTGCGAAAGCTGCTAAGAAAGCAGGTAACATCGCAGCCGAAGGCACTATCATCATCAAAGATGCTGACGGTGTTGCAGCTCTTGTTGAAGTTAACTGCCAAACTGACTTCGTTGCTAAAGACAGCAGCTTCACTGCATTTGCAAACGAAGTTGCAGACGCGGCTCTAGCTTCTAAAGCGACTGTAGAAGAACTGCAAGCGCAATTTGAAGATGCACGTATCGCTCTAGTAACTAAGATCGGTGAAAACATCTCTATCCGTCGTGTTAACTACGTTGAAGGCGTATCAATCGCTTCTTACCGTCACGGCGAGCGTATTGGTGTTGTTGTTGCTGGTGAAGGCGACGCAGAAGTTCTTAAGCACGTTGCTATGCACGTTGCTGCTTCTAAACCAGAATACGTTAACCCATCTGACGTACCCGCTGACGTAGTAGCGAAAGAACAACAAATCCAAGTTGAAATCGCGATGAATGAAGGCAAGCCTCAAGAAATCGCTGAGAAAATGGTTGTTGGCCGCATGAAGAAATTCACCGGTGAAGTTTCTCTAACGGGTCAACCATTCATCATGGAACCTAAGAAATCTGTTGGCGAATTCTTGAAAGAGAAAGGCGCATCAGTTTCTAACTTCGTTCGCCTAGAAGTAGGTGAAGGTATCGAGAAAGCTCCAGAAATGAGCTTCGCAGATGAAGTAGCTGCAGTTCAAAAAGGTTAATCCTTTTTCAGAACCCAAAAGACCGCAGAATCCTGCGGTCTTTTTACAATCCCATCCGTAGACGCAAGTGCCTAAAGGTAGTGATAATGACTACAAACCCAAAACCAGCTTATCAACGAATTTTGCTTAAATTGAGCGGCGAAGCGCTGCAAGGAAAGGAAGGGTTCGGTATCGATCCCGCTGTGCTTGACCGTATGGCTCAAGAAATCAAAGAACTGGTTGAACTAGGTGTCCAAGTTGGCTTGGTTATCGGCGGTGGCAATCTATTCCGTGGAGCAGGTCTTGCCGAAGCAGGTATGAACCGGGTTGTGGGTGACCACATGGGTATGCTGGCCACTGTGATGAACGGTCTGGCGATGCGTGATGCGTTACACCGTGCCTATGTGAATGCAAGAGTAATGTCAGCAATCCCTCTGCAGGGTGTGTGTGACAGCTACAACTGGGCTGAAGCTATTAGCCAGCTTCGCAATGGTCGCGTGGTAATTTTCTCTGCAGGTACCGGTAATCCATTCTTCACTACTGACTCAGCGGCGTGTTTGCGCGGTATTGAAATCGAGTCAGACATCGTGATCAAAGCCACCAAGGTTGATGGTGTATTTACCGATGATCCAGCGAAAAACCCAGATGCGGAGCTTTACAGCCACCTCACTTACCAAGACGTGCTAGAAAAAGAATTGAAAGTGATGGACTTAGCTGCCTTCACTTTGGCACGTGATCACAAGATGCCGATGCGTGTATTTAACATGAATAAGCCAGGTGCTTTGCGCCGAGTTGTGATGGGTGAGCAAGAAGGCACACTAATTAATAACGGTTAATCAAAATTAGTGGCATAATCCGCTAATTAGAAAAAAGAATCTTCAAGGATAATCTCGTGATCAATGAAATTAACGCAGATGCAAAAGAACGCATGCAAAAAAGCGTTGAAGCGCTGAAGAGTACTCTGTCTAAAATCCGTACAGGTCGTGCGCATCCTGCACTACTTGATGGTCTGTCAGTTGACTATTACGGCGCATCAACACCGTTGAAGCAATTGGCTTCTATTGTTGCTGAAGATGCACGTACATTGGCGATTACTGTTTTTGATAGATCAGTAATTCAAGCTGTTGAAAAAGCAATCATGACATCTAGCCTGGGTTTAAACCCAATGTCAGCTGGTGCGGTTATCCGCGTTCCATTGCCTCCGTTGACAGAAGAGCGTCGTCGTGATCTGGTTAAGATCGTTCGCGCTGAAGCTGAGCAAGGCCGTGTGGCTGTACGTAATATTCGTCGTGACGCCAACAGTGATCTTAAAGGCCTGTTGAAAGACAAAGACATCTCAGAAGATGACGAGCGTCGCGGTCAAGACGATATTCAGAAGCTGACAGATGCTGCCGTTAAAGATATTGACGTGATTCTTGAAGCGAAAGAAAAAGAGTTGATGGAAGTCTAATTCCGGCTACACTCTGATTCCATTGCCAAAGCGCTGTGCTAGCAGTACAGCGCTTTTTAATTGCGAAGGATAATGATGAGCTCCCAATCTTCCTATCTAGAGATAGATCCTAGTCTGCTTCCAAAACATATTGCCGTCATTATGGACGGGAATGGCCGTTGGGCAAAAGCACGAGGCAAAGCCCGAATGTTTGGGCACAAAGCCGGTGTTGATGCTGTTCGAAAGACGGTTTCTACTGCCAATCGCCTCGGCATTCAAGTGTTAACCCTGTTTGCATTCAGCAGTGAAAACTGGCGACGTCCAGAAGAAGAAGTCAGCCTACTGATGGAGCTATTTGTCACGGTTCTGGGACGTGAAGTGAAACGCCTTCATAAAAATGGCGTAAGGCTCAAGGTAATCGGCGATACATCGCGATTCAGCAAGTCATTGCAGGATAAGATTGCTGCAGCTGAAGCACTGACGGAAAGCAATTCAGGGCTAACATTGAATATTGCTGCCAATTACGGCGGGCAATGGGATATTTTTCAATCGGTACAAAAGCTGGCTGGTCAGGTTGAGCGAGGAGAAATTCTAGCCGATCAACTGACAGAAGCTGACATCCAAGCACATTTGACAACATCGAGCTTGCCAGATGTGGACTTGATGATTCGAACCAGTGGAGAATGTCGCATCAGTAATTTTATGTTGTGGCAGGCAGCTTATGCAGAGCTGTATTTTACTGAACAGTTTTGGCCCGACTTCGATGAGACCAGTCTTACTGAAGCCATTGCTTGGTTTATCAACCGCGAGCGCCGTTTTGGCTGCACCGGTGAGCAAGTTAAGGCCATGTTACAAGTAGAAAAATAGAGGGTTTCGTTTGCTGAAACAACGTGTCTTAACGGCTTCTGTGTTAGCGCCATTAGTTATCGCAGGTATCTTTTTTTTGCCGTTTCAACTTTTCATTATTGCCGTGGCCAGCGTTACCCTGCTTGGTCACTGGGAATGGACTAAATTTGTCGCATCGTCTTCTCGTGTAGGAGCGTTTGCTTTACCTGCTATTGTCCTTCTTGGTTCTGCGTTCTTGTTGCCAGTGACAGGAAACGGGTTGGATATATCTTGGTTTAATGGTGGCGCTGTTGCGTTAGTGGGTGCACTTTGGTGGCTACTCGCAACGGGCATGGTATTGAAATATCCCAAAGGAGCGAGTTGGTGGGCTAACAATGCTGCACTGCAACAAGGCTTTGGCGTATTAACCTTGCTACCATTTTTATGGAGCGTACTGTTACTGCGAGCATACCACTATGAGCTTGAGCCTTATCTTGGTGCCAAACTGGTATTAATCGTGTGTTTGCTCGTGTGGTCTGCAGATACGGGGGCTTACTTTGCAGGAAAGCGCTTCGGTAAGCGCAAGATGGCACCGTCTGTGAGTCCTAACAAAACGGTTGAAGGTCTCATTGGTGGTTTGATTGCTTCTGTTGCTGTCACTATTGGTGCAGCGCAATATTTTTCAATTCCGTTCTCTTCACTTCCCATGCTTGGCCTCGTTGCGCTGGTGACTTCGTTTGCCTCCGTACTTGGCGATTTAGCTGAAAGCATGTTCAAGCGTGTTGCTGGCGTGAAAGACAGCGGGAGTATTCTTCCTGGTCATGGTGGGATACTCGATAGAATTGACAGTCTGACAGCCGCATTTCCAGTTTTCACTGTATTGTATTTCTGGTTGGCTTAAAGGAATCACCGGCCTTGGGCCGGTGATTCGCATTCTGGCTGGGCGAAACAATGATTAGAGTTTTCTATGCATAATTTAACGATTCTTGGTGCAACGGGTTCTATCGGAACCAGTACGTTAGCTGTAGTTGAAAAGAATCCTTCGGCATATTCAGTATTTGCGCTCGCTGCAAACGCGAATGTCAACGAAATGATTGTGCTGTGTCTTAAGTGGAAACCGACGTTTGCCGCTATGGCAGATGAAGTTGCGGCTAAATCATTACGTTTGGCGCTAAAAAATCAAGGCTGCAAAACGGAAGTATTAAGTGGCATTGATGGCTTGTGCGCGATAGCTTCACATGACGATGTTGATACCGTCATGGCGGCTGTTGTTGGTGCGGCGGGTCTAATGCCAACGATGGCAGCCGTAAAAGCTGGAAAACGTATATTACTCGCAAACAAAGAAGCGTTGGTGATGTCAGGGCAGTTTTTTATTGACGCTGTTCATCAATATGGTGCTCAGTTGCTGCCTGTTGATAGTGAACACAATGCCATTTTTCAATGCTTGCCTACCTCAATTCAAGCTAATCCAGGGATCTGCGATCTTGCCTCTGAAGGTGTAAGTAAAATTTTGCTTACAGGCTCTGGCGGCCCTTTTCGCTATACCAATATCAATGCATTACGCGATGTAACACCTGCTCAGGCTATTGCACATCCTAATTGGTCGATGGGGCCAAAAATTTCTGTTGATTCTGCCACTATGATGAACAAGGGATTGGAATACATCGAGGCACGTTGGTTATTCAATGCCAAGCGTGATCAACTCGATGTCATTATTCATCCTCAGTCAGTGATCCATTCTATGGTTCAATACCGTGATGGTTCAGTCATGGCACAGATGGGACTCCCAGATATGTGTACGCCTATTGCCTATGCTATGGCGTATCCTGGACGAATTGATGCTGGTGTGAAGCCTCTCGATTTTAGCGAGATTGGTGAGTTTACCTTTTTAAAACCAGATCTTGACCGCTATCCGTGTTTGAAGCTCGCGATTGATGCTTGCTACGTTGGGCAGGCTGCAACGACAACGCTTAACGCTGCGAATGAAGTGGCTGTGGACGCATTTCTCAATGGTCGCGTAGGTTTTATGCAGATTGCTGAAATCAACGATGCTGTGTTACAACGGGCTGAGCTTCAGGAACCCTCAAACATGGAAAGTCTACTCGACATAGATACTAAGGCGCGTTTAATGGCACAAGATTGTATTACGAGGTCGGGACGATGAGCGGCATCCTCTGGAATTTATTCTTCTTTATTATTGCTCTTGGCATTCTGGTTGCCGTGCATGAGTATGGCCATTTCTGGGTAGCGAGACGATGTGGCGTTAAAGTTGAGCGTTTCTCAATTGGCTTTGGTAAAGCACTTTGGCAGCGTGTTGGCAAAGATGGTACTGAATACACCATCGCCATGATCCCGTTAGGTGGCTATGTCAAAATGCTGGATGAGCGCGTTGACGACGTGCCTGCCGATCAAAAAGAAATGGCATTTAACAACCGTCCTCTTTGGCAGCGTAGCGCCATCGTGGCCGCAGGGCCTGCGGCTAATTTTCTGTTTGCTATCGTCGCATATTGGTTAGTGATGATCATAGGCATACCGGCGGTTAAGCCAGTAATTGGTGAGGTAGCTCCCCAATCTATTGCTGCACAAGCCGGAATCGAAAGTGGCATGGAACTTACTGCGGTATCTGGTATCAAAACGCCAGATTGGGAGTCGGTTAACTTGCAACTTATCTCGCACATTGGCGATGACGAGATGACGATGTCAGTGCTGCCAAGTGAAAGCGCTGGTTACACTGTCGATAAATCATTGGATTTGTCTTCTTGGTCCTTCGACCCTGAATCCGAATCGGCGCTTCGCACCTTGGGCGTTACCCCGTTTACGCCCGACATCACCAATGTGATCGCACAAGTGGTGGAAGGTAGCGCAGCGGAGCGTGTGGGTTTACGTGAAGGTGACAAATTACTTACGGTCGACGGTCAACCTATTGAGAGCTGGGATGTTGTGGTAAGTGTGATTCGCGCCCACCCAGAGATGTCGCTGCCAATGACTGTTCTGCGAGATGGACGTGAGTTAGAATTAGCGCTGACGCCAGATGCTCGAGAGCACGGTGACACACGCGTAGGCTATGCTGGCTTTGCCCCACAAGTAGGTGAATGGCCAGAGACTTATCGGTTTACGCTGCAGTATGGTCCATTGGATGCCATTCCAGCTGCCATAGATAAAACATGGCAAGTTGTGGTATTAACTGCACAAATGATTAAAAAGTTGTTCACGGGCGATGTGGCTGTGAAAAACTTGAGTGGGCCTATCTCAATTGCGAAAGGTGCAGGGATGACCGCAGACTTCGGTCTGGTATACTTTCTCGGTTTTCTCGCGCTGATTAGCGTGAATTTAGGCATTATTAACCTGTTACCGTTACCGGTTCTTGACGGCGGGCACCTGTTGTTTTTTGGCATAGAAGCCCTAACACGCCGCCCTGTTTCTGAACGTGTACAGGATATGGGATATCGGGTTGGTTCAGCCATTATCGTGGTACTGATGGGCGTGGCATTATTTAACGATTTTGCCCGTCTATAAAAATCAGCGTATAGCAAGGAACACTCAGAGCAGCAATGGCGATGAAAAAACTTTTACTGGCCTCTCTTCTATTTTCTAGTTCCGTTACGGCCGATGAGTTCGTAGTGGAAGACATTCGATTTGAGGGGCTTCAACGAGTCAGTCTCGGTGCGGCTTTGCTCGCGATGCCGGTGCGAGTTGGCGATAATATTGATGAAGGCGAAGTATCAGGGATTATCAAATCCCTATTCTCGTCAGGGAACTTTGAGAACGTACGCGTATTTCGTGACGGTGATGACCTGTTGGTTAAGGTCATTGAGCGCCCCACGGTTGCGAGCATTTCGTTCTCGGGTAATAAAGCCATCGAGGAAGAGCAGCTTTCAGAGAATCTTTCTGCATCGGGTTTGCGTGTCGGTGAAGCGCTAGATCGCACGACCTTGTCAAATATCGAAAAAGGCCTCGAAGATTTCTACTACAGCGTGGGTAAATATAACGCGCTAGTCAAAACGGTTATCACTCCGTTGCCGCGTAATCGTGCTGATGTGAAATTCGTGTTTACCGAAGGGGTTTCGGCCACCATCCAGCAAATTAACTTCATCGGCAACGACGTGTTCGGTGATGAAGAACTTAAAAATAATTTTAAGTTACGAGCTGACGTTCCTTGGTGGAATTTCCTTGCCAATGAACAATATCAAAAGCAAGCGCTCGCAGGGGACTTGGAAAGTCTGCGTTCGTTCTATCTTAACCGTGGTTACCTAAAGTTCCGTGTCGAATCGACCAACGTTTCTATCTCCCCAGATAAGAAAGGCGTCTACATCACCTTGAACATTGATGAGGGTGAACCGTATATCGTGTCCGGCGTGAATGTGCGTGGTGGTAAAGACAGCGCTTCATTTGAATCGCTTGTCCCTTTCAAGGATGGTGAAGTCTACAGCGGTGAGAAAGTCACTCGCCTGGAAGACGAGATAAAGCGCAAGCTTGGAGAGCAGGGTTATGCCTACCCGCAGGTGGCGACGATTCCAGAATTTAATGATGATGAAAACAGCGTCGCATTAAATGTTAACGTTGAACCGGGTAAACGTGTCTATGTCCGTAATATCAAGTTTTCGGGCAACCAAATTACGCGTGACGAAGTATTACGTCGTGAAATGCGTCAAATGGAAGGCTCTTGGTTAAACGCCAAATCGGTTGAAACCAGTAAAGAGCGACTCAATAGACTGGGTTTTTTCGAAACCGTTGATGTGCGTACAACGCGAGTACCAGGTACTGATGATCAGGTCGATGTAGAGTATTTCGTTAAAGAAACCAACTCAGGCAGCGTTAACTTTGGTATTGGTTACGGCACGGAATCAGGTATTAGCTTCCAAGCTGGTCTGCAACAAGACAACTTTGCAGGTACGGGTAATCGCTTTGGTATTAATGCCATGGTGAATGATTATCAGAAAAACCTGACGTTGGATTATCGCGACCCATATTGGACGCTTGATGGTATCAGTCTTGGCGGAAAGATATTCTTTAACGAGTTTGAAGCGTCTGATGCAAACATCGTGGATTATACCGATAAAAGTTATGGCACCAGTCTCACCTGGGGTTTCCCTTTTAATGAGCTGAATTATTTCGACTTTTCTCTTGGCTATACACATCGTCAGATTGAAAACTTGGGTGGTTATTACCAAATCCAGAAGTTCCTCGATTCGATGGAAGACAATGTGACCGATAACGGTGGATTGGAAGTCGATGACTTTGATTGGTCGGTAAGCTGGAGTCGCAATAACCTTAACCGAGGCTTCTTCCCAACGGCTGGTAATTATCAGCGTGCATCGTTTCGCATGACAGTACCAGGCTCTGACACCCAGTACTTCAAAACGCAATACGATGTGAGGCAATATATTCCGCTTACTGAATCCCATAGCTTTACGTTGCTTATGCGTGGTCGACTCGGTTACGGCAATGGTTACGGTAAGAACGATGAAAATGATTACTTACTGCCGTTTTATGAAAACTTCTATGCGGGTGGTTACTCGACACTACGTGGATTCCGCTCTAACACGGCTGGCCCGAAAGCTGTATACGATCAAGGTGCAGGGAATAACCCAGCTCTTGTAGGCAGCAACGATTCTGTGGGTGGTAATGCCATTGCGTTGGCGAGTATGGAGTTGATCGTACCTACACCGTTTGTGTCCCCAGAAGTGCGAAACTCGATTCGCACCAGCGTTTTTGTTGATGCCGCATCGGTATGGGATACCGAGTACGATCTCGATAACGCGAGAGTGATCAGCGGACAAGAATACATTTACGACTATAGCGATCCGGGCAACTATCGTGCGTCTTACGGTGCGGCACTCCAATGGCGATCACCAATGGGACCATTAGTGTTCTCGCTGTCAAAACCCATTAAGAGTTATGAAGGTGATGACGAGGAGTTCTTCACCTTTACGATTGGCCAAACGTTCTGATTTTCAAGACTAGGAGAAAAGTTTGAAACCTATTATCAAAGCGGCAGGCCTGAGCCTTGCCATCTTCAGTGCTTCTATGTTTGCTACAGCGGCAGAGGCTGCGCAAAAAATTGGTTACGTAGCGACGGGTCCAGTGCTTGCTCAAATGGCCAAACAAAGCAATGTGAGCGAAAAGCTGCGTAAAGAATTTAAAGACCGCATTGCTACCGTTGAGCGTTTGGAAGACCAACTGAAAAAAGGCATTGAAAAACTGAAGCGTAATGGCGAGCTAATGAGTGATAGCGAGCGAACTAAGCTTCAGCGTCAACTGCAATCTCTTGATTCTGACTATAAACTTAAGGTCAGTAATCTGAAAGAAGACGAGCGCAAACGCAGCTCAGAAGAACAACGTAAACTGGTAGAAAAACTGCAAAAGACCATCACGAGTCTTGCGAAAAAAGAGGGCTATGACATGGTGCTAGATCGCCAGGCAGTTCTTTATGCAAGCCCGAAAGATGACTTGTCAGAGAAAGTACTGAAAGCAGTCAAATAAGTAAGGTAGAAAATGGCTTCTATTACGCTCGCTGAATTAGCGGAAAAACTGGGTGCAGAACTTCATGGTGACGGCGATGTCATCATTCGTTCAATTTCGGGAATGGATAAAGCGAGTGAAGGACAAATCACGTTTTTATCTAGTAGTAAGTACCGTAAGCACCTCGCACAGTGTCAAGCAAGTGCAGTGATGGTCAAGGAAGCCGACCTCGCTTATTGCAATGGCAATGTGCTGGTAATTAAAGACCCGTATTTGGGCTACGCGCTGACAGCACAATTGCTCGATAGCACCCCTCGCTGTGCGACGGATATCGCGCCGAGTGCCTACGTTTCGCCCACAGCAACGTTGGGCGAGGGCGTGTCAATTGGTCACAACGCTGTGATTGAAGACGGTGTCGAACTGGGTGATCATGTTCAGATCGGTGCAGGCTGTTTTGTGGGTAAGAACACTAAACTGGGTGCGAATACTCGCCTTTGGGCAAATGTCAGCGTTTATCACAATGTTCAGCTAGGTGAATCGTGTTTGGTACAGTCAAGCACTGTGATTGGCTCTGACGGCTTTGGTTATGCCAATGACAACGGGCAATGGGTGAAAATCCCACAAGTTGGACGTGTTGTCATTGGTGATCGTGTCGAAATTGGTGCATGTACTACTATTGACCGTGGTGCACTGGATGACACCGTGATCGCTGATGGTGTGATTATCGACAATCTTTGTCAGATCGCGCATAATGTCGAGATCGGTGAAAATACCGCCATTGCAGGTGCAACCGTCATTGCGGGGAGCACCCAAATTGGCAAGCACTGCATTATTGGCGGTGCCTGCGTAATAAATGGTCACATTGAAATTACAGATGGCGTCACGATCACTGGTATGGGGATGGTGATGAGACCTATCACTGAGCCTGGTATGTATTCTTCGGGCATTCCACTTCAAGCTAACCGCGATTGGCGTAAAACAACTGCGCGCGTTATGAAGATCGAAGACTTGCATAAACGACTAAAAGCCGTTGAAAAACAATTAGAAGATAGCAAGTAAACGCTGTCTTAGATGGCCTACTCTGGTGGCTTGCTGCACATTGAGAAAATGCTCAATTTCGCCGTAGTCTGCAGTGTAGGCCATTTTCCGTTCTCAACGACAAATAATAAGCTTTTCATACGGGAATATTACTTTGATTCGCGAAAACAACGTGCTGACGATTAACGAAATTAGAGAACTGCTGCCGCATCGTTACCCATTTCTTCTTATTGATCGCGTTATTGATTTTGAGGAAGGTAAATACCTTCATGCTATCAAGAATGTATCGGTTAACGAACCTCAATTCACGGGGCATTTCCCTCAACTTCCTATCTTCCCAGGTGTATTGATCCTCGAGGCCATGGCGCAAGCTACGGGTTTGTTGGCGTTCAAAACATTCGGAAACCCAAAGGAAAATGAGCTTTACTACTTTGCTAGTATTGATAATGCCAAGTTCCGTGCACCAGTGACGCCTGGCGATCAAATGGTATTGGAAGTTGAGTTCATTAAAGAGCGTCGTGGCATTGCTGCCTTCACTGGCGTTGCAAAAGTAGATGGTAAGGTTGTCTGTTCTGCAGACCTGAAGTGTGCCAGAAGAGAGTTTTAACAGTGATCCATGAATCTGCACAAATTCATCCAACCGCAGTGGTTGAAGAAGGGGTAACCCTAGGCGCTAATGTTAAAATTGGTGCGTTTTGCTTCATCGGTACTGGTGTGGAAATCGGTGAAGGCACCGAAGTAAAAACTCATGTAGTTATCAAAGGTCCGACAAAAATTGGCCAAGATAATAAGATCTTCCAATTCGCCTCTATCGGTGAAGAGTGTCAAGATCTTAAATACGCAGGTGAGCCGACCACATTGGAAATTGGCGATCGCAACACGATTCGTGAAAGCGTGACCATGCACCGAGGTACCGTTCAAGATGGCGGTCACACCCAAGTGGGTAGCGATAACTTATTCATGATTAACGCACACGTTGCTCACGATTGCGTGATTGGCGATCGCTGTATCTTTGCTAACAATGCAACCCTAGCGGGCCACGTTACTGTGGGTGATTTTGCTATTGTTGGCGGTATGACTGCCATTCATCAGTTTTGCACAATTGGCAGCCACAGTATGCTTGGTGGTGGTTCTATTGTTGTCAAAGACGTCCCTCCTTACGTTATGGCGCAAGGTAACCACTGTGCACCATTTGGTATTAACGTTGAAGGCCTCAAACGTCGTGGCTTTGACAAGAACGCAATAAAAGCGATTCGTGCGGTATACAAAGAAGTTTACCGATCTGGCAAAACGCTGGAAGAAGCGAAAAAGCAAATAGCGGAAATGGCGAAAGACGAAGAAGCACTTCAACTGTTTGTTGAATTCTTTGATAACTCAAGCCGAGGTATCATTCGCTAATGGTTGTTGCAACAAAGCCGTTACGAATTGGAATTGTCGCCGGGGAAATCTCCGGCGATATTTTAGGTGCTGGCTTTATCAAAGCGGTTAAAGCGCAATATCCAGATGCAGAGTTTGTCGGTATCGGTGGGCCTCGGATGAAGGCTTTAGGATGCGAGACATTGTTTGATATGGAAGAACTGGCGGTAATGGGCATTGTGGAAGTGCTGGGTCGTTTGCCTCGTCTATTGAAAATCAAGCATGCGTTAGTCGACTTCTTCGTTGCGGATCCGCCCGACGTGTTTGTCGGCATTGACGCACCAGACTTCAACCTTCGCCTTGAAAAACCGCTCAAAGATACTGGTATTAAAACCGTCCATTATGTCAGTCCCAGTGTTTGGGCTTGGCGTCAAAAACGTATTTTCAAAATTGCGGCAGCCACTGATTTGGTGTTGGCGCTTCTTCCGTTCGAAAAAGCGTTTTACGATAAATTTGATGTGCCGTGTGATTTCGTTGGTCATACCATGGCGGACGACATTCCCTTAGTTAGTGATAAAGCGGCTGCTAGAGCCTTGCTCGGCCTCGATAATGACAAAACGTATTTGGGCGTTTTGCCTGGAAGTCGTGGTGGTGAAATGAAAATGCTTGCCCCGACGTTTATCAAAACCTGTCAGTTGCTTAAAGCGAAATATCCCCATTTGGGATTTGCCGTTGCACTGGTAAATGAAACCCGTCGCGCACAGTTTGAACAGGCATGGAAAGAAACCGCGCCTGAGCTCGACTTTACTCTGGTCGATGATACTGCTCGTCACGTCATTGCCGCATCAGATGCGGTACTTCTGGCTTCCGGTACGGTCGCACTTGAATGCATGTTGGTTAAGCGGCCCATGGTCGTCGGGTACAAAGTGAATGCCATCACCGCATGGATCGCAAGACGCTTAGTAAAAACCGAATTTGTCTCTTTGCCGAATATTCTCGCGGGACGAGAGTTGGTGCCTGAAAGGTTGTTGGAAGATTGTACGCCTGAGGCATTGGCAACAGAGGTCTCTCGTTACCTTGATAACGATAATGATGCGCTGATGGCTGAGTTCACACGTTTACATGAAGTGATTCGTTGCGATGCAGACAAAGCTTCAGCTCGTGCCGTACTTAATCTGATAGGGCGTTAATCCATGGATTTCGAACCTTTTGTTTATCCTGAAGCCAAACTCATTGCTGGTGTTGATGAAGTGGGCCGAGGGCCGTTAGTCGGCGCCGTTGTGACGGCCGCGGTGATTCTTGACCCAAACAACCCCATTGAAGGGCTGACGGACTCCAAAAAGCTAACCGAGAAGAAGCGCGAAGCGCTGTTTGAGATCATCAAAGAAAAAGCGTTAGCGTGGTCTTTGGGGCGAGCCGAGGCAGATGAAATTGACGACATCAACATTCTCGCTGCTACCATGTTAGCGATGGAGCGTGCAGTAGCGGGTCTGTCGGTTCAGCCAGACTTTGTATTGATCGATGGTAATCGCGTGCCTGCTGGATTAACTATGCCAGGTCAAGCCGTTGTTAAAGGGGATTTGCGAGTGGCTGAAATCAGCGCTGCATCGATTCTTGCAAAAGTCATGCGTGACCGTGAAATGGAAGTGCTGGATGCTCAATATCCGCAATACGGTTTCGCCAAGCACAAAGGTTATCCAACCAAGGCACATTTTGAAGCACTTGATGCGCATGGTGCCATCGCAGAGCACCGTAAGAGCTTTAAACCTGTCAAGAAAGCGTTAGGCATTGCATAATACGTAAAGGGGAGTGTCGCTCCCCTTTACTATCCTATCTAACCATCAATCAGTAACGTACGAGTACTATGTCAGACCCACGTTTTATCCACCTTCGTGTTCACAGTGACTATTCCATGGTTGACGGCCTTGGCAAAGTGCCGCCTTTGGTAAAGAAAGTTGGCGAACTTGGCATGCCCGCGATGGCATTGACTGACTTTACGAACCTATGTGGTCTGGTGAAGTTCTACAACACAGCGCAAAGCAATGGTGTTAAGCCTATTATTGGCGCTGATTTCAAAGTCCAATCTGATGCATTTGGTGATGATCTTTGTCAATTAACGGTGCTTGCAGCAGATAACATTGGCTATAAAAACCTGACCTTACTGATATCAAAAGCCTATCTGCGCGGTCATGTTCAGCATCAGCCAGTCATAGATCTTGAATGGCTGTTGGAGTTAAAAGAAGGGCTGATCTTGTTGTCCGGCGGACGGCGAGGTGATCTGGGTAAAGCATTGCTAAAAGGCAATATGGCGCTAGCTAAACAGTGTGCAGCGTTTTACCAGACTCACTTTCCAGATGCGTATTACATCGAGCTTACCCGAACAGGTCGCCCTGACGAAGAAGCTTACCTGCATTTTGCTTTGGATCTGGCCTCTGAACTCGACCTGCCTGTGGTTGCGACCAACGAAGTCTGCTTCCTTTCGGCTGATCTGTTTGATGCTCATGAGGTTCGCGTTGCGATCCATGATGGCTTTACGCTCGAAGATCCACGTCGCCCAAAAAACTACAGTCCACAGCAATACCTTCGCACTGAAGACGAAATGTGTGAGTTATTCCACGATATTCCGGAAGCACTCGCCAATACTGTCGAAATCGCCAAACGCTGCAATGTGACTGTGCGTTTGAATGAATACTTCCTGCCAAACTTCCCTACCGAAGGCTTGGAGATAGGGGAGTTTCTGGTGAAAAAATCGCAAGAAGGCCTTGAAGAGCGTCTTGAACTTTTGTTCCCTGACCCGCAAGAACGAGCGAAGCTCCGTCCTGAATATGACGAGCGATTAGATATCGAGCTGCAGGTAATCAACCAAATGGGGTTTCCAGGCTACTTCCTTATTGTGATGGAATTCATCCAGTGGTCGAAAGACAATGATATTCCGGTAGGACCTGGGCGAGGGTCGGGTGCAGGTTCACTGGTGGCGTATGCACTAAAAATCACTGATCTCGATCCACTGGAATTTGATTTGCTGTTCGAGCGTTTCCTTAACCCTGAACGAGTATCCATGCCCGATTTCGATATCGACTTTTGCATGGACAAACGAGATAAGGTTATTGACCACGTAGCGGAAATCTATGGTCGAGATGCCGTATCACAGATCATTACTTTCGGTACCATGGCAGCAAAAGCGGTTATCCGTGATGTGGGGCGAGTACTTGGTCATCCTTACGGTTTCGTTGATCGTATTTCAAAAATGGTGCCACCGGATCCTGGCATGACGCTGGCGAAGGCGTTTGATGTCGAGCCACAACTGGGCGATCTTTATGAAGCTGATGAAGAAGTTCGTGAGCTGATTGATACGTGTCGAATCCTTGAAGGTAGTATCCGAAATGCAGGTAAACACGCTGGTGGTGTTGTTATATCACCCACCACGATTACCGATTTTGCGCCGCTATACTGTGATAGTGAAGGTCACTTTCCCGTTACCCAGTTTGATAAAAATGATGTAGAAACCGCTGGCTTAGTCAAATTTGACTTCTTGGGTTTACGTACACTGACCATCATCGATTGGGCGCTTAAAATGGTCAACCCTCGCCTTCAAGCCGAAGGTGAAGAGCCAATACGCATTGAAGCGATCCCAATGGATGACATGGCGTCATTCCGACTTTTACAAAACTCTGAAACCACCGCGGTATTCCAGTTGGAATCTCGCGGCATGAAAGATCTCATTAAACGTCTTCAACCAGATTGCTTTGAAGATATGATCGCACTGGTGGCGCTGTTCCGTCCGGGTCCATTGCAATCAGGCATGGTAGATAACTTTATCGATCGAAAGCGCGGTCGAGAAGTCGTGTCATATCCAGATGAAAAGTGGCAACACGATTCGCTAAAAGAAATTCTTGAGCCAACCTACGGCATTATTTTGTACCAAGAGCAGGTCATGCAAATCGCTCAGGTACTGTCTGGCTATACCCTTGGCGGGGCAGACATGCTTCGTCGTGCTATGGGTAAGAAAAAGCCAGAAGAAATGGCCAAGCAGCGGGCAACGTTTGAAGACGGAGCGATAAAGAACGGCGTCGACGGCGAGTTGGCGATGAAGATCTTCGACTTGGTCGAAAAGTTCGCAGGTTACGGCTTTAACAAATCGCACTCAGCGGCATATGCACTTGTTTCATACCAAACACTATGGCTCAAAACTCACTATCCTGCGGAGTTCATGGCTGCGGTAATGACTGCGGATATGGATAACACCGACAAGATTGTCGGCTTGGTGGAAGAATGTCGCCGCATGAAGTTGACCATGCTGCCACCGGATGTGAATGCTGGATTGTATCGCTTCAATGTAAACGATAAAGGTGAAATTGTTTACGGCATTGGCGCGATTAAAGGTGCAGGTGAAGCGCCTATTGAAAACATCATTGAAGCGCGTGAAAAAGGCGGCTACTTCCGTGACTTATTCGATTTCTGTGCGCGTATAGATACCAAAAAAGTAAACAAACGCGTGATAGAGAAATTGATTCAATCGGGTGCAATGGACCGATTAGGTCCGCATCGCGCAGCGATGATGGCATCACTGAATGACGCGATTAAGTCAGCAAGCCAGCATCACCAAGCAGAATCGTTTGGTCAGGCTGATATGTTTGGTGTGTTGACAGATGAACCCGAGGAAGTCGAACACAAGTATGCGAACGTACCACACTGGCCAGAAAAAGTATGGCTTGAAGGTGAGCGTGAAACGCTAGGGTTGTATTTAACGGGTCACCCAATCAACAGCTATGTGAAAGAGCTAAAACACTATATTACTTGGCGTTTGGAAGATGCTCATGCAACAAAGCGTGATGTTGTTTCTACCGTTGCTGGATTAGTGATAGCCGCCCGAGTGATGACCACAAAGCGTGGATCGCGCATCGGGATCCTAACTTTGGATGATAGGTCGGGACGCATGGAAGTGATGCTGTTCTCAGATGTATTAGAAAAGTACTTAGATTTCATTGAAAAAGACCGAATTTTGGTCATATCCGGACAGGTCAGCTTTGATGACTTCAACGGTGGCCTTAAAATGTCGGCACGAGAAGTGCTTGATCTCTCTCAAGCGCGCGAAAAGTACCTGCGCAGTCTTGCTATCTCTGTGACTGACAGGCAAATTGATAACAAATTTTTTGAACGATTTAGCGAAATCCTAGAACCTTATCGCGCTGGCACCGTGCCTGTGAACCTTTATTATCAGCGTGACGATGCACGTGCGAAGTTAGTCTTAGGTACAGAATGGCGGATTACGCCTGATGACAAGTTGATCGATGATTTAAAAACGCTGCTCGGCGATAAACAGGTCGAGCTGGAATTTGACTGATACGTTTGTCCTGTCGTGTACGACGGGGCAACTTAATTACCTGAACAGGATTCTTTCTCTATGAGTCTTAATTTCCTTGAATTTGAACAGCCAATTGCTGAATTGGAAGCAAAAATTGAAGCCCTGCGTGTAGTGTCCAAACGCGGTGACGATCCTGAGGCTGTCAATCTTGATAAAGAAATCGAGCAATTGGAGACAAAAAGCGCTGAATTGACGAAAAAAATCTTCAGTGACTTAGGTGCTTGGCAAGTCGCGCAATTGGCGCGTCATCCACGTCGTCCATACACCTTGGATTACGCCGATCTGATCTTCACCGAATTTGAAGAATTGGCGGGCGATCGTGCTTATGCCGATGACAAAGCCATTGTTGGTGGCATGGCGCGTATTGATGGTCGTCCAGTGATGATTATTGGTCACCAAAAAGGCCGTGAAACACGTGAGAAAGTCATCCGTAATTTTGGCATGCCAAAGCCTGAAGGCTACCGCAAGGCTTTACGTTTGATGAAGATGGCTGAGCGTTTCAACATGCCAATCATTACCTTTATTGATACCGCAGGTGCATACCCTGGTGTTGGCGCTGAAGAGCGAGGCCAGTCAGAAGCCATTGCCCGCAACCTGAAAGAAATGTCAGGCCTTAGTGTGCCAGTTATCTGTAATGTGGTAGGTGAAGGCGGCTCTGGTGGTGCATTGGCTATCGGCGTGGGCGATTTCGTCAACATGCTGCAATACTCAACCTATTCGGTTATTTCCCCAGAAGGTTGTGCATCGATCTTATGGCGCGATTCAAACAAAGCACCACAAGCAGCAGAAGCGATGGGTATGACAGCACCGCGTCTGAAAGAGCTTGGCTTGATTGATAACATCATTGAAGAGCCAATGGGCGGTGCGCATCGAAATTCAGCGTTTACCGCTGACAACATCAAAGCACTTTTGGTCAAGCAATTAGAAGAGCTTGACCAACTGGACACGGATGCCTTGCGTGAGCGACGTTACCAACGCTTACTAAGCTACGGTTACTGCTGATTGGCAATCGCGAAAGCGAGCGAAAATACGAGAATATCAAAAAAGGGCCTAATGGCCCTTTTTTTCATTCGGATGCTATTATGACGACAATTCAATGTCTTTGAGGCACTTATGCTGTTCTCCCAGTTTGAAAATGTCCTAGATGCTTATGCACTCACGCCTCGCCAAATCGTCTTGGCATTCAGTGGTGGGGTAGATTCGCGTGTCATGCTGGACCTACTCTCTACCTACCGTGATATTCATCCTCAACATCGTTACCTTGTGATTCACGTGCACCACGGACTCAGTGAAAATGCCGATGCTTGGCTGGCACAATGCGAAGGTTGGTCTGTTGAGGTCGGTTTAGATTTCAAGGGCTTGCATGTTGATTTCGATAAGCGTGGTGAAAGCCTAGAAAAAGCAGCCCGAGAGGCTCGATATTCGGCCATTGCATCAGTTGTCGAACCCGAAGCCTTGGTGTTGACAGGGCAGCATGCAGACGATCAAGCTGAAACGTTTTTATTGGCATTGAAACGTGGCAGTGGCCCCGCAGGGCTGGCAGCGATGCCAGAGATTAGGCCGCTCGGTCATGCCCATTTGTTGCGACCACTATTGACCGTAATGCGTCAAGATATCGAAAAGTACGCAAATAAACAGGGATTAGCGTGGATTGAGGATGAAAGTAATCTGGATTGCCGTTTTGATCGTAATTTTATCAGACAAGCATGGCTTCCTCAGGCGAGAGAAAGGTGGCCAGGGTTTGTTCGGGCGATCAACCGAACTGCCAAATTGTGCGCAGCGCAAGAAGCATTGTTGGATGAGTTGCTAGCTGAACATGATGTGCGTCTTCAGCAACCAGATGGCGGGATGTCACTGGCATTGTTAAGCGCTTATTCTTCTCGAATGCAATCGTCGCTGTTGAGGCGATGGCTGAAACAGACGGCAGGTCTCAACTTGTCCCAAGTTCAACTCAGCGAAGTGTTCAATTCCGTTATCAATGCAGGTGAGGATGCAAATCCTTTAGTGCAGCTCGGTAATTGGCAGGTAAGGCGTTTTCAGCAAAGTTTATATTGTGTGATAAACGCTGAAGATGTTTCTGCTTGGCAGCACACGTTAGCACTAAATTGTGCTGCAGCTTTGCCTGACAGTATCGGTGAATTGTCATTGATCGAGCGTGAAGATTTAAATGGCTTAATGCTTCGACTGCCCAGTGAGAGTGAAGCTGTTACGGTCAGTTTTAATCCGGAAGGCTTATTTGCTCATCCATTGGGAAGGCAAGGTAAGCGAAAGCTTAAAAAGCTTTTTCAGGAATATGGTGTGCCCACTTGGCAGCGTAGAAGAACCCCGTTGATATTTTACGGTGAGCAGCTTGCTGCTGTTGCTGATTTGTTTGTCTGTGAAGGGTTCGATGGACAGGAATGTGAGCTTGTCTGGCACAAACACCATCCATACAGTGCGTGAATGGATTCCACGTGCAAGAATTTATGCAAACTGGAAAACAATAAAGCGAGGAAGCGATGAAAAAACTACTACCTTTAGGTCTGGTTACTTTAATGCTAGCGACACCATCATTTGCAGCAGGTGATGCAGCAGCGGGCAAAGCGAAGGCTGCAGTGTGTGCTGCGTGTCATGGTGCAAATGGTATTGCTATGATTCCAGGCTACCCGAATCTAGCTGGTCAGAATGCGCAGTATATTGTCTCAGCCTTGAAAGCTTACAAGAGTGGCGAGCGTAAAGGCGGGCAATCTATGGTGATGGCACCACAGGCCACAATGCTGAGTGACGCGGACATGGAAAACCTTGCAGCGTATTTCTCACAGATGAAATAGGCACACCGGATCCTTATGAAAAGCCACAGCGTTATGTTGTGGCTTTTTTATTTGTCGATATCAGAGGATCTTGCACGTTGATGATGCTCTGGTATCGAGCTTTCTCGCAATTTTTTGTGTGGTCAGTGCGTTTTTTGTTCGATCGAATTTGCTGCTATTGCTATAAAAACTAGAATTTACTATTGTACTAGCTCACTGATACATTGTGCGAGGTTAAAGCAATGGCTGCAGGACGTGAGCATTTCAGCTCAAGAATAGGTTTTGTGCTCGCCGCAGCAGGTGCTGCTGTCGGGTTAGGTAACATTTGGGGCTTTCCTACTCAAGCAGCAAGTAATGGCGGTGGAGCGTTCTTGCTGGTTTATCTTTTTATGATCCTTGTTGTGGCATACCCAATGTTGGTTGTTGAAATGGCAATTGGACGCCATGGTCAAGCAAACCCCATTGACAGCATGCGTAAGCTAGGCCGTTCGCCGCTTTCCAAAACACTCGGTGGCAGTGTTGGCTTGATTGGCCTGATGGTTCCATGTCTCGTGCTTGCATTTTATAGCATTGTTGGAGGGTGGTTAGTGTCGTTCATGCTGGCTGCAGGCGCAGATATCGTCGGTATGCATGAGGCTTCTCTCTGGCTAAAAGGTTTCTCTGTTGAACGAAACTTGTTTGGCGCGGCAATTTTTTATCTCCTCACCATTTTAATTGTTCAAGCAGGTGTGAAAGAGGGCATAGAGAAGTGGTCCACTCGGTTGATGCCTGCGTTGTTTGTCTTGTTTGGCATATTGTTTGTTTATGTCATGACATTGCCGGGAGCAACTCAAGGTCTTGCGCACTATCTGATCCCTGATTTCTCCAAGGTGATGGATCGTGATTTGATACTTGCAGCCATGGGACAAGGTTTCTTCTCACTGACGATTGGCGGTTGCTCAATGCTGATTTATGGCTCTTATTTGAGCCGTAAAGAAAACCTCCCCAAAATGGCACTTAATGTCACGCTAGTGGATACCGCTGTTGCTGTTATTGCTGGCTTAGTTATTCTTCCTGCCATGTTTGCGGCAATGCAGCAAGGCGTCGAAATATATGATGCGAAGGGCGAATTGCTAAGTTCATCCACATTAGTGTTTGATGTATTGCCTATGTTGTTTGAAGGGTTAGGTGCAGGAGGTGCGTTCATCGCATTGATATTTTTTGTGTTGATGACAATAGCAGCGCTCACATCATCGATCTCTATGTTGGAATGCCCTGTATCTCTAATGAATGAACGCTTGGGAACGAAGCGTTCAGTGGCGAGTTGGTTCCTTGGGGGATTGATTGCGCTGTTTAGTGTGGTGATTGTGTTTAACTTCGGCAGCATGTTCGGTTTGGTTGCAAACATTGCCACTCAATATTTTCAGCCTTTTGCCGCGTTACTGTTTTGCCTTTACGGTGGTTGGGTTTGGAAGCGTAGTGAAAAACTTCAAGAATTACGTCAAGGTTATGACAACATTGAAGATGGGATTTTTTGGAAAATCTGGCCAACCTATGTGAAATTTGTCTGCCCTGCGCTGGTGATAGCGGTGATTTGGATGTCTTTTGCGTAATTATTAAAAAGAGCGAAAACGGAAGCCTAGGCTTCCGTTTTTTTATTGGCTTGTTAATCGTTTAGCGTAAATTAACGAAACTGATTTTGCTCAGGAATGTATTCAAAACCGGCACCGGCGAGTTTTGTTTGCAATGCAACAGTATCGATATCAAAGTACTTTGCCAATTCACTTAGTGATGGAAATTCATCGCGTAGTTTCATATTCACAATGCTCATGAGCATTACAGTGTCCATGGTTTCAAATCGTGTCAGATCCATTACGCATCCTTATGGTCACTGATCAGAAGATTTGCAGCGGCGAATGCGGCTTGCTCGCGAGCTTCTTCTGGTACCGATTCGTCAGATGCGATTGCATTTAATGTTTTCACGGCACAAGCGATAGCGTTAGGAATATAACCTTGATCACCACTACCAATTTCCGCGTAACGTTGGCGGATTAAATCACAACAATCGTAGACTTTCATTGCTACTCCTTGGAAAGACTTTGAGTGAAATATACCGTAAAAGGAAGCTAGGATGGAGTCTTAATCATTGAGGGGGCGAAATGATGTTATCGGCGGCGACTTGCTTTATTGCGGTACATACTGCGGTCAGCTCGTTCAAACATAGAGGTGACGTTATCGCCTTGACGATAAGCTGAGCAGCCCACAGAGCTGGAGATAGAATGCGCGGTGAGAAGAGTGTCATGGGAAAGTAGCGTTTTAAGGCGGTCGTTAACCAGTTGTGCCGACTCGCGAGTTGCGGGTGATAGCAAAACTGCAAACTCATCCCCACCTAAGCGATAGCATCGATCAGAGGCTCGTATGGCTTCTTTCAATAACAGTGAAAATCGGCGTAATACTTTGTCACCATCAAGGTGTCCATAGGTGTCATTAACTTGCTTAAAGTTATCCATATCGAAAATCATCAAGATCAAACCGTGATTTTTTCTTTCCGTCAGTGCGACAGATTGGCGGAGATCTTGCTCAAAGCTGGTTCGATTGTTTAGGCCAGTGAGACTATCCAACATCGCGAGATTTCGAACGCGACTATATTCGATTGCATTGCTAAGAGGGCCAGCGAGAAGACGATGATAGGTATGAATCAAACTAATTTCATCGTTGTCTAGTTGATAAGGTGTACTGTATTGAAGCATTCCCAACGGCGATTGAGCAAATTTGATAGAAAAAGTTTGTCGAAAATCAGAAGAGCCGCCACGTCGAACAATATGAGAGATGTCATCGTGTTCCCATATTAAACGATTGATGTCGATTTGCTTTTCCAGTTCCCTGGTAAACACTTCAAACAATTTATCGATTTCAAGCCGACCCTGAAGCTTCTGCAGCACCATTAGACGCTGATCCGCACCAAGAGGTACTCGGCGAGACTGTATTGCTGCTTTTTTGAGTTGTTCCAGTTGCGTACTCATCGAAACTGCCTCAGAAACCAATAACCATGACCGTTCATGCTTTAATCAATAGAAGCAAAAAGCGTTCCAGGTTATTGGTGCGCAACTGCTCGTCCGTTATTTTATCTGGCTATTCACTTGATAGAAAGCTCACTAAATCGGATCGACGATTTTGAGCATCTTGGTAGCCCATGTCAATTAAGTGGTTGATATATTTCGGTTCAAATAACAGATAACTAGTAATTGCTGCATCTTCAGAAGGACTTATGCCCAAAATTCTCATTAGGCTGCGTACTGCTAGAGGCATATGACAATAGTACCGTTCAACTAATGGTTCAAAGGGTGATGAGGGGGAGAGGTGAAGGGCATCAACTTGCCGTAGTGCCAAATTATCGGCTTTACTTTTATCCACGGCCAAGGCGAGGTTGTTCATACGATCCAAGTGCTCAAGGTCTGCCGAAAGGGTGTCGGCGAATATTGCATCCATCAGATGCCCGCCGAGCATAGCCAAACCGGGAGCAGGAGCAATACTGCTGTGAGTGGTGGGTGCTTGAGGGGCAAGATCAATAATAAGCACCTTCTCAGCACCCATTTTAAGCGCGGGACGGAGCGGAGCAATTTGGTGAACGGAACCGTCGCCATAAAAACTGTGACCAATCTTGGATGCGGGAAAAACGATCGGAATCGCGGATGATGCCAGAAGATGCTCGGTATTGATTTGACTTTTTATTCCGATAGCACGAGATCGACGCCAAACCGGTATGTCAGCGTGTCCTTGGTAAAACGTGACGGATTTACTGGTGTGGTAGTTTGATGCGGTGACCGCTAATCCGTGGAGGTTTCCCGCCAGTATCTGGTGTTCTATCTTGCTAAAATTAATGACATTATTAAGCAGGTTACGTAATGGGCGATTATCAAGTAAGCCAAATGGCGGCGCATCATGATAACGTGCTTGCGTGCGGGCAAAAGCCTGTCGACCTAAGTGAAGTAGCATGCCTTGGAAAGAGCTTTGAAATACGTGCCTTGTGTGAAGATTTGACCAAAGCCAAGACAGTTTTTTGACGCCTAGTCGGAAACATGACGTATGACAAGCAAGAGAGGTTGCATTGAGCGCCCCAGCTGACGTTCCACAGTATATGGTGAAAGGACTGGCGTGAACGCGCGGGTACCATTCTGAAATTGCTTTCATCACACCCACCTGATAAGCCGCGCGAGCCCCACCTCCGCTCAATAAGAGCGCGATTTTTTTCTGCGGTGCTTTTGAATCAGTCTTTGATGCCATTGTGTTAACACTCTACTTGGACTGTCGTATGGGTCAATTTTCAGTATGACTTAGAAAAGTTGTATTTGAGCCATACTCGATTTTACCTACGCCTATTCAACTAACTTTTTGAATTGATTGTGATCAAGCGCCAAAAGAGACGGCATGGCGTATCAATGCCATCGAAGAAAGAGAACAGTAAATGGTATATTTCTGTTCACTTTTTATTTCTTTGGCGAATTCATGACTCCTCCTTTAACAGCATTAATTGCTGATGATGACAAAGCAACGGCCAAGTTGGTTGAAATGCTGCTGATAAAATGGGGAATCAAAACGGTGGTTGCCTACGACGGTTTGGAAGCGTTGGAGGTGATGATGCAAGCAGATCCGCCTTCACTACTTCTTCTTGATTGGGAGATGCCCAGTTACAGTGGCATTGAGCTTTGCGAGAAAATTCGTCAAATTGATACGGCTAACCCTCCTTATATTATTCTTTGTACGGCTCGAGATAGTGCAGAGCACATTGTGCAAGGTTTGAACAAAGGGGCCAATGATTACATTTCTAAACCCTTCAATACCCAAGTGCTGAAAGCCCGAGTAGAAGTCGGTAAGCGTACACTTGAGCTTCAATCGCGTTTAGTCGATGCCATGACTAGGCTCGATCATCTCGCGAGTTTTGATGAGTTGACGGGGCTCCTCAATCGACGCGTTCTGTTTGAGCGGATACGTGAAGATTTTTCACGAGCTCATCGCGCTAAAGAAAATCTCTGTTTTGCGGTGTGTGATATTGATTGGTTTAAACGTATTAATGACAAATATGGTCACCCAGCGGGAGATGCGATCTTACGTCAACTCGGCGACTTGCTGACTCAGGAACTACGTCCTTATGATCGGCTTGGGCGAATAGGAGGAGAAGAGTTTCTTCTTTTGTTCTCGGTGAAAGATGATTGTAATGCGGTGAAAGTGCTTGAGCGAATTAGGTCTGCCATTGAGCACCATGACTTTGTTTATGAAGAGAAGCTGATTGCAGTGACCATGAGTTTTGGCGCTACATTCATAGAAGCGGGTGAAGAAGTGGCAAGGGTTGAAGCCTATTTCAAGAGAGCAGATGAAGCATTGTATCGTTCGAAAGAAACAGGCAGAAACCACGTGACATTCTCAGAAAACATCGTTTAAAAAAGTGACTTAAACAAAGCTCAAACAAGGATTTAAGATCCTTGTTAAAAAAAACGCCTCCCATAAGGAGGCGCTCTTCGATACGGGGAGAACTTAAGCCAGTTTCGCTTTGATGTACTCAACCATATTTTCAATTTCGACAGGCATTTTTTCGCCATCACGACGGTGTTTGTATTCAAACACACCGTTTTCCATGCTGCGTTCGCCGATAATAATGGTGTGAGGCATGCCCATCAATTCCATATCAGAAAACATCACGCCTGGGCGTTCTTTGCGATCGTCGAACAATACTTCAATACCGGCAGCCGTTAGGTCAGCATATAATTTCTCTGCCGCTTCTTTAACCCGCTCAGATTTGTGCATATTCATTGGAACGATAGCAACGGTAAATGGCGCAATTGCGTCTGGCCAGATGATGCCATTGTCATCGTGGTTTTGCTCGACGGCTGCCGCAACAACACGAGATACACCGATGCCGTAGCAACCCATCTCAAGAATCACATTCTTGCCATCAGTGCCCAATACGCCGCAGTTCATTTTCTCAGAGTAGTTGGTGCCTAATTGGAAAATATGACCGACTTCAATGCCGCGTTTCAGCAAAATGGTACCTTGGCCACAAGGACTTGGGTCGCCTTCAACGACATTGCGAATATCAGCCACTTCGCCAAGTTCTACATCACGACCCCAGTTAATGCCGAAGTAGTGTTTATCATCGATGTTTGCACCTGCGCCAAAATCACTCATCGCTGCCACGCTGCGGTCAACAATGAATGGAACAGTCAGGTTCACTGGACCTAGCGAGCCAGGACCGGCATTGACGACAGCACGAATTTCTTCTTCAGTGGCAAACTCAAGCGGGGCTGCAATTTGAGCCAATTTTTCGGCTTTGAGTTCGTTCAGTTCATGATCACCACGAACGAGCAAGGCTACGATATCTGCGTCAACGGCATCAGAGGCTTTAACAAACAGTGTTTTAACTGTTTTCTCAACCTGCAGATCAAATTGCTCAACCAACTGCGCGATGGTTTTCGCTTCAGGGGTGTCAACCAGCGTCATTTCCTGAGTTGGCGCAGCACGCTCACCAGCAGGAGCAACGGCTTCGGCCATTTCAACGTTGGCTGCATAATCAGATTCCGTTGAGAATGCGATAGTGTCTTCGCCACTGTTTGCCAGTACATGGAACTCGTGTGACGCAGAACCACCAATTGCACCGGTATCCGCGAGCACTGGGCGGTAATCCAAGCCCATGCGATCAAATGCAGCGCAGTAAGCGACATGCATAGCTTCGTAAGATTTTTCTAGACCTTCTTTATCGATGTCGAAGCTGTATGCATCCATCATTGAGAATTCACGTGCACGCATCACACCAAAACGTGGACGAACTTCGTCACGGAATTTGGTCTGAATTTGATACAGGTTCAATGGCAGCTGCTTGTAAGAGTTCACTTCGTTACGAACAAGGCTAGTGACCACTTCTTCCGCCGTCGGGCTCAGAACAAACGGACGCTCGTGACGATCACTGAATCGAAGAAGCTCTGGCCCCATTTTTTCAGAACGACCTGTCTCTTCCCAAAGTTCAAAGGGTTGAACAACAGGCATCAATATTTCAATCGCACCGGCGTTATTGATTTCTTGACGAACGATGTTTTCAACCTTTTGAAGAACGCGCAAGCCGGTTGGTAGCCAGGTATATAGACCTGAAGCCAGTTTGCGGATCATTCCTGCGCGTAGCATCAGCTGGTGGCTGATTACTTCGGCGTCGTTTGGTGTTTCCTTCAACGTAGAAAGAAGGTATTTACTGGTACGCATCTAAGCTATCCGTTTATCTATTTACAGTATGGAAGGTATAAGGGCGCCATATTACCAGTGAGAGCCTTAATCGCCAAAGGCTTCTATGGTACTCACAGTGATTAGCGGTTCATCAACGGTAAACTTGATGTTTAAGTCGAAGAGATGGACGGCGTACTCCTTGTCGTCCGATTTCCCCTTTTTATATGCGGGGCGAGGATCCTGAGCGAGTACTTCTTGAATCACTTGAATTTTGTGCGCGCCGTCGTTTTGTTTTAAAAGTAGATTTCTAGCGTCGTCACTGAAGGTAACTTCGAGCGTGTCAGGTATTTCCGCCGCATATCCGCCTTTTGCCTCAGTGATCGAATCGGAATAGGGAATATAAGGCTTGATGTCGACGACAGGTGTGCCATCCACTAGGTCACAACTGCCAATATCGATAATGACCTGACGTCCTATCTTTCTAATGCCAGTGATGGGGACAACGGACATACCAACACCGTTAGGGCGAAAGGTCGCACGGCTGGCGAAAACGCCAACTCGTTCATTGCCACCAAGACGTGGTGGGCGAACTGTCGGTGTCCAGCCTTTCGCTAAATTTTGGTCGAATAAGAAAAGTAACCATATATGTGAAAATTGCTCGAGCCCACGAACGGCATCATCTTGATTCGCTTCTCCACAAAGTGCGATAGATGCGGTTGCACTAGGTGCAAGACCGGGTTGGCGAGGTACGGCGAACTTTTCTTTGAAAGGGGACTGAATGTGACCCACAGGCGTAAGTGAGTAATTCATAGTATTTATCTCTGATTCTTTTAACACAGACTTTACCATAGTTAGCTTGGGCAGCGGCTAGACAATAGATGATGAGCGAATTGCGTGTCATAATCGCGCACTCAGCATAATAGAGGGCAGAGCATTGGCCAAACCAGCGGTATTTATTGATAGAGACGGCGTAATTAATGTCGATCATGGTTACATTAGCAAGGTCGATGACTTTGAATATATTGAAGGCGTTTTCGATGCATGCCGAGTGTTCAAAGAAATGGGCTATTTGCTCGTATTGGTAACAAACCAATCTGGCATTGCTCGCGGTTACTATAGTGAAGATGATTTTATCTCTCTGACCGAATGGATGGATTGGAATTTTGAAGATCAAGGTGTCGAATTTGACGGCATCTACTACTGTCCACATCATCCTGAGCATGGTGATGATAAGTACAAAAAAGACTGTGATTGCAGAAAACCAAAGCCTGGTATGTTTTTATCCGCGCAAGAGCACCTTGGTATCGATATGACTCATTCAGTAATGATTGGTGATAAAGCGGATGATATGAAAGCTGCAAGTGCTGCGGGGGTGGAAACTAAAATTCTTGTACGCACTGGTAAGTCGCTCACTGAAGATGGTGAAGCATTGGCAACGGTAGTATTAGATAGTATTGCTGATGTGCCAGGGTATTTAAAAACGCGATAGCGGTAACGATAAAAAACTTAAGCGAATACATACGACCCAAATACAGCCCGTCTGGGCTGTTTTTTTATCACTTTGATGATCTTTTGAACGGTTGAGCGATTTTTTAGAGAAAAAGCGTTTTTTTAACTGGAAAGGTATTGCCAATACGAATTCTCTCCCTATAATGCGCTCCCTGTTGGCACGGCAAAGTTCGCAGCTAACGTGAGGAAAGCAAAAGTGCTTGACTCAAAAATGGAGTTGAGTTTAAATCTCTCTCCGCTCAGCAAGCCTGAGCAAGCTCTTTAACAATTTGACCTATACAATCTGTGTGGGCACTCGTACTTGATAGACATA
>NZ_JBGONO010000027.1:0-69810 GCF_041439165.1 Enterovibrio sp. FF113
TACGCTTCGCAATCCGCGAAGGTGGTCGTACAGTTGGTGCAGGTGTTGTTGCTAAAATCATCGAATAAGATTTGACGACACACTAGCAAAAAGGGCATCATTTGATGCCCTTTTTCTGCACCAAATCTTTGGATTGAACTTTTTTTCGCCGATTGGTCGCAGTGATATACGTTTTAGGATAAGAAAATAAGCGACGAAGTAAGTACGTTTAGGTTTCCTTTATTCTTTTCACCTCGCTAACGCGAGGTTGTTGTCGTCGATGAAATAGACTAGTTACAGGTAGAATGTATGAAAGCGAATGCTGAAGCCCCAACCGGGTCAATGGATGCCCTAAAATGGGTTGTGGTTTTTGCCTTATTGGCGACTGCGGTAGTTGGAAATAGCGTGTACGGCGATATGTCTGTCGTGCTACGAGCTGCAGCTGTAGTTGTACTTGTTGCAGCCGCCGGTGGTGTTGCTGCTCTAACAGGTAAAGGCAAAACGGCGATCACCTTTGCACGTGAGTCGCGTATGGAAGTGCGTAAAGTTGTCTGGCCAACTCGCCAAGAAACGTTACAGACCACTCTCATCGTTCTGGCTGTCACTGTCGTCATGGCGCTCATCCTGTGGGGCATCGACGGTATAATGGTCCGTCTGGTCCGCCTATTCACTGGCGTGTGAGGTTAACTACATGAGCGAAGCTCCTAAAAAACGTTGGTATGTTGTTCAGGCTTTTTCCGGTTTTGAAGGCCGTGTATCTAAGTCATTGAATGAATATATCAAGATTCACGAAATGGAAGATTTCTTCGGTGAGATACTTGTCCCTACCGAGGAAGTTGTTGAGATGCGCGCAGGACAGCGTCGCAAGAGTGAACGAAAGTTTTTCCCAGGTTATGTTCTCGTTCAGATGATTATGAATGATGAGTCATGGCACTTGGTGCGTAGCGTGCCACGTGTAATGGGCTTTATTGGTGGTACGCCGGATCGCCCTGCGTCTATCACAGATAAAGAAGCTGACGCTATCTTGAATCGTCTTGAGAAAGCTGGCGAGTCACCTGTGCACAAGACTGTGTACGAAGCAGGTGAAGTTGTGCGTGTTACTGAAGGCCCGTTTGCGGACTTCAATGGCGTCGTAGAAGAAGTCGATTACGAGAAGAGTCGTGTGAAGGTTTCTGTTTCTATCTTCGGCCGTGCAACACCTGTAGAGCTAGAATTCAGTCAAGTCGAAAAAAGCTGATCGTTTTTTGCTCGGAAAGTATTGCTAGGGGCGCGAAATTTGAATACAATTTCGCGCCCTTTTGTTAAACGGGGAGTCTGTTTGCAAAAAAACAGACGTTTGAACCCAAATTTAGGTATTTAGTAATGGCTAAAAAAGTAGAAGCTTACATCAAGCTGCAAGTTGCAGCGGGTATGGCTAACCCAAGTCCACCAGTTGGTCCAGCTCTTGGTCAACACGGCGTTAACATCATGGAATTCTGTAAAGCGTTTAACGCACGTACAGAATCTATGGAGAAAGGCCTTCCTACTCCAGTTGTTATCTCTGTATACAGCGACCGTTCTTTCACTTTCGAAATGAAGACGCCACCTGCTGCAGTTCTTCTTAAGAAAGCAGCTGGCATCAAGTCTGGTTCAGGCCGTCCTAACACTGAGAAAGTTGGTACTATTACTGACGCTCAGGTTCAGGAAATCGCTGAAACTAAAGCGAAAGACATGACTGGTGCAGACATTGAAGCGATGAAACGCTCAATTGCTGGTACTGCTCGTTCAATGGGTCTGGTAGTAGAGGGTTAAGACAATGGCTAAATTGACTAAACGCATGCGCGTTATCCGCGACAAAGTTGATGTTACTCGTGAGTATGACATCAACGAAGCTGTTGCTCTTTTGAAAGAACTTGCTACTGCTAAATTCGTAGAAAGTGTTGATGTTGCAGTAAACCTGGGCATCGATGCACGTAAATCAGACCAAAACGTTCGTGGCGCAACTGTGTTGCCACACGGTACTGGTCGTGATATCCGCGTAGCGGTATTCACCCAAGGTGCTAACGCTGAAGCTGCAAAAGAAGCAGGCGCTGACATCATTGGTATGGAAGATCTGGCTGACCAAATCAAGAAAGGCGAGATGAACTTCGACGTAGTTATCGCATCACCTGATGCAATGCGCGTTGTTGGTCAACTTGGTACTATCTTGGGCCCACGCGGTCTGATGCCAAACCCGAAAGTTGGTACTGTAACCCCTAACGTTGCTCAAGCGGTTAAGAACGCTAAAGCAGGTCAGGTTCGTTACCGTAACGACAAGAACGGTATCATCCACACCACTATTGGTAAGGTTGATTTCGATACTGACAAACTTAAGGGTAACCTTGAAGCATTGTTGGTAGCTCTGAAGAAAGCGAAGCCTTCTTCAGCGAAAGGTACTTTCGTTAAGAAAGTAAGCATCTCTACCACTATGGGTGCAGGTGTTGCGGTTGACCAGAACACTCTGGAAGCAAGCGCAAACTAATTGCTTGAAGCGAAGGGTTGCTGTATAATCCTTCGCTTCAAATTTATGGCTGAGTCCGGCTTGCTGGGCTTCGTCCAAGACCGTAGGCGTCTGGTGTTTTCACTAAGACTTAATGCTTACCTACGTAGACGGTGCCAGAACATGATAGATATATTCTTTCTTGGATCTGCGCCGTAATTACTCTCCTACTGTGAAGTAGCGAGTGGTGTATATATAATCCAGGAGCAAATCCAAATGGCATTAAATCTTCAAGACAAAAAAGCAATTGTTGCTGAAGTCAACGAAGCTGCCAGTGGTGCCCTTTCTGCAGTTGTAGCTGATTCTCGCGGTGTAGCGGTAGGCGCAATGACTTCTCTACGTAAACAAGCTCGTGAAGCTGGCGTTTACATGAGAGTTGTTCGTAATACCTTGGCTCGTCGTGCAGTTGAAGGTACTGACTATGCGTGTCTGCAAGACACGTTTGTTGGTCCAACACTGATTGCGTTCTCTAATGAGCACCCAGGTGCTGCGGCGCGTCTTTTCAAAGACTTCGCTAAAGAGAACAAGAAATTCGAGATCAAAGCTGCTGCATTCGAAGGCTCTATCACTGATGCTGACGTTCTAGCAACGCTGCCAACATACGACGAAGCTATTGCACGTCTGATGATGTGCATGAAAGAAGCGTCTGCTGGCAAGCTGGTTCGCACTATCGCGGCCGTTCGCGATCAGAAAGAAGCTGCATAATTGCATTGCTTTTTACCGATTGCTATTTAAACTAATTGTTGACTTTAAAGAGAATTGTTATGTCTATCACTAACGAGCAAATCCTAGACGCAGTTGCAGAAATGTCTGTAATGCAAGTTGTTGAGCTTATTGAAGCTATGGAAGAGAAATTCGGTGTTACTGCTGCTGCTGCAGTAGTTGCAGGCGGCGCTGTTGCAGAAGCAGCAGAAGAGCAAACTGAATTCGACGTAATCCTGACTTCTTGTGGTCCTAACAAAGTTGCTGTTATCAAAGCAGTACGTGGCGCAACTGGCCTAGGTCTGAAAGAAGCTAAAGCTGTTGTTGACGGTGCTCCAGCTCCGTTGAAAGAAGCAGTTTCTAAAGAAGAAGCTGACGCTCTTAAAGCACAGCTAGAAGAAGCTGGTGCTTCTGTTGAAGTTAAGTAATTATTGCTTAGCTTCTTAGCCTGAAATGGCTAATGGCTGGTGGCTAAATAGCCACCGGCCTTTTTGCGCTGTAGGGCAGTAGTGAATTTTGCACCCCGTTTAGTCACTACTTTCCATGCAAAAAAAGTATCAGATTAACCCTCTGATGCTCCTACAGTAAACGGTTGGTTGTTTAGTTACTGTCCCTCAGTCTGGACAGTTTGGGTCACTTATCAGCGAGCTGAGGAACCCTATGGTTTACTCTTATACCGAGAAAAAGCGTATCCGTAAGGATTTTGGTAAGCGTCCTCAAGTTCTGGACGTGCCATACTTGCTGTCTATCCAGCTAGATTCTTTCGAAAAATTTATCGAGCAGGATCCAGAAGGTCAATACGGTCTTGAAGCGGCTTTTCGCTCTGTCTTTCCGATTCAGAGTTACAATGGCAATTCCGAACTGCAATACGTTAGCTATCGCCTTGGAGAGCCAGTATTCGATGTTAAAGAATGTCAGATCCGCGGCGTAACTTACTCTGCACCACTGCGCGTTAAATTACGCCTGGTGATGTTTGACAGAGATGCACCTGCTGGCACCGTAAAAGACATTAAAGAGCAAGAAGTCTACATGGGTGAAATTCCACTCATGACGGACAATGGTACCTTTGTAATTAACGGTACTGAGAGGGTTATCGTATCCCAGCTGCATCGTAGCCCGGGCGTCTTCTTCGACAGCGATAAGGGTAAAACCCATTCCTCAGGTAAAGTGCTGTACAACGCACGTATCATTCCATACCGCGGTTCGTGGTTGGACTTTGAGTTTGATCCTAAGGATGCCGTCTACGTTCGTATCGACCGTCGTCGTAAGCTACCTGCATCGATCATTCTGCGTGCATTGGAATACACCACCGAGCAAATTCTTGATTTGTTCTTCGATAAAATTGTTTTCGAAGTCCAAGGCAAGTCTCTGGTGATGGAACTGGTACCGGATCGTCTGCGTGGCGAGACCGCAAGCTTTGATATCGAAGCTAACGGCAAGGTATACATTGAACAAGGCCGCCGTATTACCGCGCGCCACATTCGTCAGCTTGAAAAAGATGGCGTAGAAAAAATTGAAGTTCCTGTTGAGTACATTGTGGGCAAAGTTTCTGCACGCGATTACGTTAACGAGGAAACTGGCGAGATCATTGCACCTGCTAACCAAGAACTGAGCCTAGAAACCCTAGCGCTTCTTTCTCAAGCTGGTTACAAGAAGATCGAAACTTTGTTCACCAATGACTTGGATAACGGTCCGTACATGTCAGATACCCTGCGTATCGACAGCACGTCTGATCGCCTGAGCGCATTGGTTGAAATCTACCGCATGATGCGTCCTGGTGAGCCACCAACGCGTGAAGCAGCAGAGCAGTTGTTCAATAGCCTGTTCTTCTCAGAAGATCGTTACGATCTGTCTGCGGTAGGCCGTATGAAGTTCAACAGTTCTCTAAACCGTGAAGAAATGACCGGTTCTGGCGTACTGAGCCACGATGACATCATCCAAGTGATGCGCAAGCTGATCGATATCCGTAATGGTATCGGTGAGGTGGACGATATTGACCACCTGGGCAACCGTCGCATTCGTTCTGTTGGTGAAATGGCAGAGAACCAGTTCCGTGTAGGTCTGGTACGTGTTGAACGTGCGGTTAAAGAGCGCCTAAGCCTTGGTGACCTTGATGCAATCATGCCTCAAGATCTGATCAACGCTAAGCCTATCTCTGCGGCAGTTAAAGAGTTCTTCGGTTCTTCTCAGCTGTCACAGTTTATGGACCAGAATAACCCGTTGTCAGAAGTGACGCACAAGCGTCGTATCTCTGCATTGGGTCCAGGCGGTCTGACGCGTGAGCGCGCAGGCTTTGAAGTTCGAGATGTACACGCAACCCACTACGGTCGCCTATGTCCTATCGAAACGCCTGAAGGTCCAAACATCGGTCTGATCAACTCGCTTTCAGCGTATGCACGTACTAACCCGTACGGCTTCCTGGAAACGCCTTACCGTAAAGTTGTTGACGGTAAAGTGACGGACCAAATTGATTATCTTTCTGCTATCGAAGAAGGCCAATTTGTTATTGCACAGGCAAACGCCGTGCTAAACGATGATGGTTCATTCGGTGAAGAATTGATCACTGCTCGCCAGAAAGGTGATTCAGGTTTGCACCCTCGTGACCATGTCCAGTACATGGACGTCGCGACCAACCAGATTGTATCGGTTGCTGCATCTCTGATCCCATTCCTAGAGCACGATGATGCTAACCGTGCACTTATGGGTGCGAACATGCAACGTCAGGCAGTTCCAACTTTGCGTGCTGATAAGCCGCTAGTAGGTACTGGTATTGAGCGTGCAGTAGCGGTTGACTCCGGTGTAACTGCCGTTGCTAAACGTGGCGGTATGGTTCAGTCGGTTGACGCATCGCGTATCGTTATCAAGGTTAATGAAGAAGAGCTGGTTTCAGGTGAAGCTGGTATCGACATCTATAACCTGACGAAGTACACCCGTTCTAACCAGAACACCTGTATCAACCAGCGTCCTACCGTGATGCCTGGTGAGCCAGTTGCACGTGGTGACGTGTTGGCTGATGGTCCTTCGACGGATCTGGGTGAACTTGCTCTTGGCCAGAACATGCGTATCGCGTTCATGCCTTGGAACGGTTACAACTTCGAGGATTCCATCCTTGTTTCTGAGCGTGTAGTACAGGAAGACCGCCTGACTACTATCCACATCCAAGAGCTTTCTTGTGTGGCGCGCGATACTAAACTGGGTAGCGAAGAAATCACTGCTGATATCCCTAACGTGGGTGAAGCTGCGCTGTCTAAACTTGACGAATCTGGTGTTGTATACATCGGTGCGGAAGTGAAAGGTGGCGATATTCTGGTAGGTAAAGTGACGCCTAAAGGCGAAACGCAGCTGACACCAGAAGAAAAACTGCTACGTGCGATCTTCGGTGAGAAAGCGTCTGACGTTAAAGACTCTTCTCTGCGCGTTCCAAACGGTGTATCTGGTACGATCATTGACGTACAAGTGTTTACCCGTGATGGCGTTGAGAAAGACAAGCGTGCGCTCGAAATCGAAGAAATGCAGCTAAAAGAAGCCAAGAAAGATCTGACAGAAGAGTTCTCTATTCTGGAAGGTGGTCTGGTAGCACGTGTTCGTGGTGTACTTGCGCAAGCAGGCTACAGCCAAGAAAAACTGGCGAACATGGATCGCCAGAGCATGCTGACTCAGACTATTGACGACGAAGCGCTGCAAACTCAGCTTGAGCAATTGGCTGAGCAGTACGACGAACTGAAATCTGACTTCGATAAGAAGTTTGACACCAAACGTCGCAAGATCACTCAGGGTGACGATCTGGCACCGGGCGTCCTTAAAATTGTTAAGGTATACCTGGCTGTTAAACGTCGCATTCAACCTGGTGACAAGATGGCAGGTCGCCACGGTAACAAGGGTGTTATCTCTAAGATCAACCCTGTTGAAGACATGCCGTACGATGAAGATGGTGAACCAGTAGACATCGTATTGAACCCACTGGGTGTACCGTCTCGTATGAACATCGGTCAGATCCTTGAAACCCACCTTGGCCTAGCGGCGAAAGGTATCGGTAACAAGATCAACAAGATGCTCAAAGAGCAGCAAGAACTGGCGAAATTCCGCGAGTTCCTGCAGAAGGTTTACAGCCTGGGTGAAACACGTCAGCAAGTCGATATCAGCGCTCTGTCTGATGATGAAGTGCGTACACTGATCCAGAACCTGCGTGCCGGTCTACCGATCGCGACTCCAGTGTTCGATGGTGCGCCTGAGTCTTCAATCAAAGAACTGTTGAAACTGGGTGATCTGCCAGAATCTGGCCAGCTGAACCTATTTGACGGCCGTACTGGTGAGAAGTTTGAGCGTCCTGTAACTGTTGGTTACATGTACATGCTGAAACTGAACCACTTGGTTGATGACAAGATGCACGCCCGTTCTACCGGTTCTTACAGCCTAGTTACTCAGCAGCCGCTGGGTGGTAAAGCTCAGTTCGGTGGCCAGCGTTTCGGTGAGATGGAAGTGTGGGCGCTTGAAGCATACGGCGCAGCATATACCCTCCAAGAAATGCTGACTGTTAAGTCGGATGACGTGAACGGTCGTACGAAGATGTATAAAAACATCGTCGACGGCGATCACCGCATGGAGCCGGGTATGCCGGAATCTTTCAACGTATTGTTGAAAGAAATCCGCTCGTTGGGTATCAACATCGAGCTGGAAGACGAATAAGCCAAGGCTTAATCGCTATTTCCGGTATCAATATGAAGGCGCTGCCTGTCAGCGCCTTTCTGGGTCAACTCCTCACAGGAGCCAAATGTGAAAGACTTACTTAAGTTTCTGAAAGCACAGCATAAGACCGAAGAATTTGATGCAATCAAAATCGGTCTAGCTTCACCAGACATGATTCGTTCATGGTCTTTCGGTGAAGTGAAAAAGCCAGAAACCATTAACTACCGTACCTTTAAGCCTGAGCGTGACGGCCTATTCTGTGCACGTATCTTTGGCCCGGTAAAAGACTACGAATGTCTTTGCGGTAAATACAAACGCCTTAAGCACCGTGGTGTGATCTGTGAAAAATGTGGTGTTGAAGTTACTCAGACCAAAGTACGCCGTGAGCGTATGGGTCACATTGAGTTGGCTTCTCCTGTTGCCCACATCTGGTTCCTGAAATCACTACCGTCTCGTATCGGTTTGCTGATGGACATGCCATTGCGTGACATCGAGCGTGTTCTGTACTTCGAATCATACGTTGTGATCGAACCAGGCATGACCGATCTTGAGCGTAGCCAAATGCTGTCTGAAGAACAGTATCTTGACGCGCTGGAGCAATGGGGTGATGAATTCGACGCTCGTATGGGTGCCGAAGCGGTGAAAGCATTGCTGGCGAACATGGACCTGCAAGCTGAAACTGAACTGATGCGCGAAGAGCTGGAAGAAACCAACTCTGAAACTAAGCGTAAGAAAATCACCAAGCGCCTTAAGCTTGTTGAAGCATTCCTGCAGTCTGGAAACAACCCTGAGTGGATGATCCTGACTGTACTTCCAGTTCTGCCACCGGATCTACGTCCTCTGGTACCACTGGATGGCGGTCGTTTCGCGACTTCAGATCTGAATGATCTCTACCGTCGTGTGATCAACCGTAACAACCGTCTGAAACGCCTACTTGATCTGGCTGCTCCTGACATCATCGTACGTAACGAAAAGCGTATGCTGCAAGAGTCAGTTGATGCTCTGCTAGATAACGGTCGTCGCGGTCGTGCCATTACTGGTTCGAACAAGCGTCCACTGAAATCTTTGGCTGATATGATCAAAGGTAAGCAAGGTCGTTTCCGTCAGAACTTGCTTGGTAAACGTGTAGACTACTCTGGCCGTTCGGTTATCACCGTAGGTCCATACCTTCGTCTGCACCAGTGTGGTCTTCCTAAGAAGATGGCACTAGAGCTGTTCAAACCATTCATCTACGGCAAGCTTGAAGCACGTGGTCTTGCGACTACCATCAAAGCGGCTAAGAAAATGGTTGAGCGCGAAGAAGCAGTCGTTTGGGATATCTTGGATGAAGTCATCCGTGAACACCCAGTACTGTTGAACCGTGCACCAACACTTCACCGTTTGGGTATCCAAGCGTTTGAACCTGTGTTGATCGAAGGTAAAGCGATCCAGTTGCACCCACTCGTTTGTGCGGCATATAACGCCGATTTCGATGGTGACCAAATGGCGGTACACGTACCGTTGACTTTGGAAGCGCAACTTGAAGCACGTGCTCTGATGATGTCGACCAACAACATCCTGTCTCCTGCGTCCGGTGATCCAATCATCGTACCTTCTCAGGACGTTGTATTGGGTCTGTATTACATGACCCGCGACAGAATTAACGCAAAAGGCGAAGGCCTTTACCTGTCTGGCCCTGCGGAAGCTGAAAAAGCATACCGTACTGGCAACGCAGAACTGCACGCTCGCGTAAAAGTACGCTTGAAAGAAGTGCTGTTTGACGAGATGGGTAACCGCACCGAGTCAGTAGAACTGCGTGACACCACCGTTGGTCGTGCAATGTTGTGGCAAATCGTGCCTGAAGGCATGCCATACGACATCGTTAACCAAGCGCTAGGTAAAAAGCAGATCTCTAACTTGCTGAACACTTGTTACCGTAAGCTGGGTCTGAAAGACACTGTTATTTTCGCTGACCAAATCATGTACACCGGTTTCGCATATGCGGCACTATCTGGTGTATCTGTTGGCATCGATGACATGGTTATCCCACAGGCGAAATACGACCTGATCGAAGCAGCAGAAGCTGAAGTTGCTGAAATTCAAGAGCAGTTCCAGTCTGGTCTGGTAACCGCAGGCGAACGTTACAACAAAGTTATCGATATCTGGGCTGCAGCGAACGAACAAGTTGCTAAAGCGATGATGGATAACTTGTCTTTTGATACCGTTATCAACCGTGATGGCGAAAAAGAAGATCAGAAGTCGTTCAACAGCGTATACATGATGGCCGATTCAGGTGCTCGTGGTTCGGCTGCTCAGATCCGTCAGTTGGCGGGTATGCGTGGTCTGATGGCGAAACCAGATGGCTCTATCATTGAAACGCCAATCACCGCGAACTTCCGTGAAGGTCTGAACGTACTCCAGTACTTCATCTCTACTCACGGTGCTCGTAAGGGTCTGGCGGATACAGCACTTAAAACTGCGAACTCAGGTTATCTGACTCGCCGTTTGGTTGATGTTGCACAAGACGTAGTCATCACTGAAACTGACTGTGGTACCAGCGAAGGTATTCACATGATGGCAGTTATCGAAGGCGGCGACGTTAAAGAAGCATTGCGTGAGCGTGTTCTGGGTCGTGTTGTTGCTGAAGACGTACTTAAACCTGGTACAGAAGAAGTTCTTGCACCACGTAACACCCTTCTCGATGAGAAATGGTGTGACATTTTGGAGCAGAACTCTGTAGACCAAATCAAAGTGCGTTCGGTCGTTAGTTGTCAAACTGACTTCGGTTGCTGTGCAAACTGTTACGGTCGTGATTTGGCTCGTGGTCACATTGTGAACCATGGTGAAGCAGTCGGTGTTATCGCTGCTCAGTCAATCGGTGAGCCTGGTACACAGCTTACAATGCGTACGTTCCACATCGGTGGTGCGGCATCTCGTGCGGCTGCAGAGAATAGTATCCAAGTGAAGAACAACGGTTCGTTGCACCTTCACAATGCCAAGTTTGTTATTAACAACTCTGGCAAGCTGGTTATTACCTCTCGTGCTTCTGAATTGACTATCGTTGATGAGTTTGGACGTACGAAAGAAAGCTACAAGCTTTCTTACGGTACTATCTTGACGAAAGCAGATGGTGACGCAGTTACTACGGGTGAAATCGTAGCAAATTGGGATCCGCACACAATGCCGATCATCACGGAAGTGGAAGGTCGTATCCAGTTCCTTGATATGATTGATGGCGTGACAGTTCAACGTCAAACTGACGAGCTGACAGGTCTATCTTCAATGGTGATCTTGGATGCTGCTGAGCGCACATCTGCTGGTAAAGACATGCGTCCTACCGTCAGACTTTGCGATGCTGCTGGCAACGATATCATGATCCCAGGTACCGACATGCCTGCTCAATACTTCTTGCCTGGTAAAGCAATTGTCCAGTTAGAAGATGGAGCAACCGTTGGTATCGGTGAAATCTTGTCACGTATCCCGCAAGCTGCGAGCGGTACGAAAGATATCACCGGTGGTCTGCCACGCGTAGCTGACCTGTTTGAAGCCCGTAAGCCGAAAGAGCCTGCGATTCTGGCTGAAATCACAGGTGCGGTATCCTTCGGTAAAGAAACCAAAGGTAAGCGTCGTCTGATTATCACCCCGACCGATGGTAGCCCGTACGAAGAAATGATTCCGAAATGGCGTCAGTTGAACGTATTTGAAGGTGAAAAAGTCGAAATTGGTGATGTAATCGCTGATGGCCCAGAAGCACCACACGATATCCTGCGTCTTCGTGGTGTACGTGCGGTAACTGAGTTCATCACTAACGAAGTGCAAGACGTTTACCGTCTGCAAGGCGTTAAGATTAACGATAAGCACATTGAGACGATCGTTCGTCAGATGCTGCGCAAGGTAACTATCACGAAATCTGGTGACTCTGAGTTCCTAGAAGGTGAGCAAGTAGAATTCTCCCGTGTGACCATTGCAAACCGTCAGCTTGAAGCTGAAGGCAAACAAATGGTTGGATTCACGCGTGATCTACTTGGTATTACCAAAGCGTCGTTGGCTACCGAGTCGTTTATCTCTGCAGCTTCGTTCCAGGAAACCACTCGCGTTCTTACAGAAGCAGCGGTATCTGGTAAGCGTGATGAGCTACGTGGTCTGAAAGAGAACGTTATCGTTGGTCGCCTGATCCCAGCGGGTACTGGTTTTGCTTACCACAAGACGCGTCAAGCACGTCGTCAAGTAGTAGATGCACCTGTTGCACCGCAAATGGATGCTGAACAAGCATCACAGGATCTTGCAGCTCTGCTGAATGCCGGTCTAAACGACGACTAAGCTTTTGCTGACTTGAATTGAAAAGGCACCCTTCGGGGTGCCTTTTTTGTTTCTAGTGATCTCATCGAGCGTTTGCATAACTGGCGTATATAAGCCATTTACAGCTGTGCTGTATATTCTCATGACAGAGTGTTAATCATTTCTAGTGGGATTGCGTTAGAGGAACGTGAGGAGAGTGCTTTGTAGAAAAAATGAGAATAGAAGAATGCGAGAGATTGCTCAAGGGGGCTCTATTGAGATGCGATGAAAAAACGCCGGCTGGTGGCAAACACCAACAGCCGAAGTAAAATGTCGCTATAAAATAACGCTAAGCACCGGGCGGAATAGACAGGCTATCCGCAATTAACTGGATTAGCATATCTTCCTGTTCAAAGCGCAATTCCATGATTTCACCAACACGTGAAATATCGCTATCAAAGCGGGAGAAGTTATCTTCATCCAACACAAACGCGCTGTATTTGTCGTTAAAGGTTAACAGTGGCTCTGTGGTTTCAACGATGCGCGCATAAAGCGTGTCGATCTCAGTATTCGTGGAGAAACCCGTTGACTGCCAACGACTCATCACCATGTCATAAATTTTGAAGTGACCAGCAGATATATAATCTACCAGCGCTTCACAGAAGTGGTTTAACGCCTCTTCTGTAGGAAGACAATTCTTGTTAACGCCTGACAGCCCGGCGACCTTAGAATATTCCACAAGTAGTTCTTGTCTTAGTGTTAACCAGTAGTCGATCACATCGCTGTAACCACCCCACTGTTGCTGTGCTTTTTCGAGTTTACTAAGCATGACCACGTTCCTCATGATCAGCGCACCTGAGCGCTTTTATAGGATTAGAGCCATATCATTCAGGCCGTCAATTGACTAACATCAGGTAATTAAATTTAGAGTGCCTCAAATTTTCACTGTTAGCAAGGATCTAAACTGCGTTATGTCTGACCAAAATGATCTTGTGTATCTGTGTTGTGCAAACGACGGAAAGTTATGGTTACCTGATCACAGCTTGCCGTTAATCACCATATCCAAGCTTGAGAAAATGGCAGTATCTAGCTATGTCATCGGTACGTTTGACGGAAGAGAAGTCCACTTTACGGTGGATAGTCACGCTTTTTCTTCTGATGAGTTCGACAGCCTTCGTTGCCAACTGCATCTGAGTCCAGCTTTGTTTAATATGGCGGGGCGAGCGATACAGCTCGACTATATGTGTCATTCTCAGGGATTTTGCTGCAAATGCGGAGGCGTTAATCACTTTGATGCTGCGCACCCTGCCATGGTCTGTGATCAGTGCCATACGGTACATTATCCGCGTATATCACCCTGTGTGATTGTTGCTGTTAGGCGTGGCGGTGAAATTTTGCTAGCACAACATCCTCGCCATAAAAACGGCATGTACACAGTGATAGCGGGGTTTGTTGAAGCCGGTGAAACGCTAGAGCAATGTGTGGCACGCGAAGTCAAAGAGGAAACCGGCATAGAGGTGGCGAACATTCGCTACTTTGATAGCCAACCTTGGGCGTTCCCTTCGAATTTAATGATGGGCTTTGTGGCTGACTATGCGACAGGCGATATTAATCCAGATTATGAAGAACTGACGGACGCGAGTTGGTTTGACGTAGATGCACTACCGCTGGTGGCACCGGAAGGGACAATCGCACGTCGGCTGATTGAAGAAGTAAGAGCTCTTCGTTAATCAATAGATGAAGCTTTCGATGTCAGCTGGATGGCATTGCTGACAATAAGGGATGCTAAGCATCCCTTATTTGATCGGCGCTCGCTGATTAACAGGCGCTTATTGATTGGCGCTGTGCGCCAAAATTATCGTATTAACCTCATTGGCTTTCTCCATTTGCACCATGTGTCCAGCATTCTCAAGAACATGACACTCAGCATCCGGCAAAGTATTGGCATCCGATGCAGGGATCACCGCATCTTTGTCCCCCCATATCACCAGTGTTGGTAATGGCAGGGATAGAGAAGCAGCGTGCTGTTGGATGTGAGAGGGGAATAACTCGTTAGCAAGGTAAGCCAATGCCGTATTAACGCCATCTAAGCGTTTATATTTGAGTACATCGTCAACCAAGCTGCGTGTCACCAAACGACTGTCAGCAAATAGCAATTGGAGCACAGGCTTGAGCTCACGACGATTGTTAGCATCAATAAAGCCTTGTATGTAATCGCCATTGATCGTTTTCCCAAGTCCCGCGCTCGCAATCATGGTCAGTGACTGCACTTTTTCTGGGTGCTGTCTTGCTATCTCACTACAGATGAAGCCCCCCATTGAATGTCCGACCAAATGTGTTTTAGGTACATTAAGCCGATCAAGCAAGTCCACAACCGTTTGCGTGAGATCGGCTAAGGTTAATGCGAAATTCGGTATCACGGATTGACCATGAGCAGGCAAATCGAGCGCTATCACGGGCGCGACGTTGCTGAGTGCATCGATATTGAATAGCCAGTTATCGAGATCACCACCAAAACCGTGGATTAACATGAAGGGCGTGCCTTCTGCATCTTGATTTAGGTAGGTGTAACGAATTTTGCCTATCGCGGTGTCAGTAAAGGCATAGGCTGATGCTTGCTCTTGCGCGTCTTCATCGTTGGTATCTGGTTGAACAAACGTCGCAACGTAGTCATCGATTTCAGACTCCGATACCTCTTCGGGTGCAAGTACCCCTAACAGGGCTTGTACCGAATATACATCGCCTTCTTGTGCCACTTTGCGTCGAAACAAGCCCGGATCTGGCGCTTCTACTTCACTCGCGATTTTATCCGTTTCGACATCCATGATGATTTGTCCAACCTCGATGGTATCGCCTTCGTTGACATGCCATTCCGTGAGTGTGCCTTCCTTCATTGAAAGCCCCCATTTGGGCATGACGAGCGCAACTATCTTTGAACTCATGATTGTCCTCCAGCGATGGTATTCACTGCGTCGACAATCGCGTCTACTGATGGAATGAACGCGTCCTCCAAGCTAGGTGAAAAAGGGACAGGCGTGTGCGGAGCGGTGACCATGCGAATAGGCGCTTTAAGGTGTGAAAATGCAGCCTGAGCGACTTGCGCCGAAATATCGGCAGCGATGGAGCAGCGTGGGTGGGCTTCATCAATGCAAACCAATCTCCCCGTGTTTTCGACACTTTCCAATACGGTATCAAGATCTAATGGGGACAGCGTACGCAAGTCTATGACTTCACATTGAATGCCTGACGTGGCTAACTGTTCGGCAGCACTGAGCGCCCGATTCACCATTTGTCCGTATGTCACTAAGGTGACATCACCGCCTTCGCGAATGACATTGGCTTCACCAAAAGGTATGGCATAACTCGTCTCTGGTACGTCGCACTCGGTGGCATACAGGTTTTTGTGTTCAAGGAAGATAACGGGATCGTTGTCTCGAATAGCTTGGATGAGTAAGCCCTTCGTGTCATAGGCATTGGATGGGCAAACGACTTTCAATCCTGGAATGTGGGTAAACAACGGTGTCAGCATTTGACTGTGTTGTCCGGCAGCACGAAACCCGGCACCGCACATAGCACGGATAACCACTGGGGTTTCGGCTTTACCACCAAACATATAGCGAAATTTCGCTGCCTGATTAAATATCTGGTCGAAACACACACCCATAAAATCAATAAACATCAGTTCTGCGATGGGGCGTAAACCACAGGTTGCCGCACCAATGGCGGCCCCCACGTAGGCGCTTTCAGATAAAGGGGTGTCAATAAGTTGGTTAGGGTGTTTGGCATACAGCCCTTTCGTAACACCCAATACGCCGCCCCACGCATCATCTTCTCCGGGAGCGCCGGTTCCACCAACGATGTCTTCACCCATCATAAAGACGGTGGGATCTCGGCTCATTTCCTGATCAATGGCTTCATTGATGGCATCTTTCATCGATAATTGTCTGGCCATAATATTGTCCTTCCTTGAATTAGTAGCTGACGTAAACATCATTCAGCAGGGCTGACGGGGCAGGTGAGGGTGCGGCAATGGCTGCTTGTACCGCATCTTCAATGAGCGCTTTGACTTCTTGATCGATTTGGTCGAATTCGCGGGTGGCGATAAGCCCACTTTCTTCCACGCGATGGCGAAGAATTTTCAAGCAATCTTTGTTGCCGCGGATATCTTCCACTTCGCCGTCTGCGCGATAAGTCTGTGCATCGCCTTCGAAGTGACCGAAAAATCGCACCATTTTGCACTCCAAAAGTGACGGTCCACCACCTTGTCGTGCTCGTCTGATCACTTCACCTGCAGCTTCATAAACCGCAAAAAAGTCCGTGCCATCCACCGTCATGCCGGGTAAGCCAAACCCTGTCGCACGGTCGACATAGGAATCGCAGGAAACCGCCCATTCCGCGGCTGTGGACTCGGCATAGCCATTGTTTTCCACGACGAAAATAACGGGCAGCTCCCAAACAGCGGCAAGGTTTAAGCTTTCTAAAAAGGTTCCTTGGTTGGAGGCTCCATCTCCCGTGAAGCTAATTCCCACACCGGTATGGCCCAGCTGTTTGGCAGCTAAGGCCGCGCCACAAACTAATGGAGAGCCTGCCCCTAAAATGCCATTGGCGCCCATCATGCCTTTGGATAAATCAGCAATGTGCATTGAGCCACCTTTGCCACAGCAAGCTCCCGTTTGCTTGCCGTAGATCTCCGCCATCATGGCGTGAACATCCACACCTTTGGCGATGCAGTGTCCGTGACCTCGGTGTGTTGAGGCGATACGGTCGTTGTTATTGAGATGCATCATAATGCCGACTGCGGTGGCTTCTTCTCCCGCATACAAGTGCACAAAGCCGGGGATATCTCCGCGAGCAAAGTCCACATGTAAGCGTTCTTCAAAATCGCGGATGGTTTTCATCATTTTGTACGCTTCAAGCAGTTGCTTACGCGATAGTGGGAAGGGATTGTCACTCATGGTGTTCTCCTTGTGAGGTTGATACGGGCTTGTGCCCGTCACGTTGAATAAAAAGGCCATGTCGTGCAGCAAAAGCCATGCATTGCTCGACATCAATGGTGTGAAAGGCATCTAGATGTAAGGTGATACTCACGGAATCGGATGCGCTAAAAGGCAGCTCTCGTTCGCCATCCAATGCGAGAGAACCCGATGTTGTGGATAGTGAAAGCGTGGCGTTTGGCGACAATGTGTCGACCGATTGGATGGGTAGCTTTGCCATTAACCCCGGTGCCAATGGAGCAGACAGCGAAAAAGCAGCAGGCGTGTTGTGTGCAAAGCGAACGTGTAAACCGATAGGTTGATCGCGGGACACCGGATTGAGCAGGCCAGCGATAGAGGACAAACCAATGCCATCTGTCCGCCCGAATGTGACGAACAATTCTCGCAGGCTCTCAGCCCGCCAAACGGCGAGTGCACCAGTAAATTGCTCGCGTACCACTGCGACATCAACCAATGCGATATCTCGACGTTCGTTCACGCGTACTTCAAGCAATTTGTTACCACGAAAAGCAAGTGACGCCGGGATTTTTCCGCTGATCGCAAGGCCTGTTGCTAACCCTGTGATAGTCGGTTCTTGCAGGGGAGGAAATGCATTGTTAGTGCCGCTGGATACGCCAGCGATCGGGATATTCCCGCACTCACGGACGACTAAACGGTGTGTACCGTCTCCGCCCAGCACCACAATGGCTGATACATCTTGTTGTCGCATTAAATGCGCAGCACAGACCGTGTCTTGCGCGGTTCCTGTGATGGGCATATCAAGCCAGCTAAGCGTTGGAAAACGGGTGTGGTCAGCGTATTGGGCTTGTTTTAAGCCGCGTTGAATATGTACGCCTAACCCCGCCCGCTCCGGCATCATGACAACGTTATCGATGCCAGCGTGATGAAGCCCCGCCAATATCCGTAGCACCATATTGGCACGGTCAGTAATTTGTAGGTTGGCCGCATGCGCGATGATTCGGCGAATGTCGCGAGCGGAAACGGGGTTAGCAATGATGCCCACAGTCATTGGGTTGGCCACAAGACTCTCGTCATGCAAAGAATGATGAAATGCATAATCCAAGAAACATGCCATACGGGAAGGTCTGTATAAGTCGCTGTATTTAGATGTAATAGATGATTGCTGGTGGATTGAGGTGTGGATGAGCGGTGTGGCGTGTGCAACAGGTGTGGCATGTTGAATTGGCGAGTTGTACCAAAAATTCAACGGTGTCTTGGAGTCGCGAGGCCAAGAAAGTTGAAGGCAGAACGTTGAGGGAGTACGGCGAATTTTTTTGAATGAGGTTCATACTTTCAAAGAGTGAAAGGAGTCGTCTCATGGCAGTCGTTAATCAGGTCAATGATCATATTAAAGAAGTTCAGAGTGTTGCAGAGGGTATTGCTAGCGCTCGGGATACGGTGATAGCGCAATCATGGCAGCGTTGTGTGTCGGATTACCAGCTTGATCCATTGATATTGCAAGAAGCCTATATCGTTCCTCATGCAGAGTTAAAGCTGCATCAGGAGCGTCTCGACAAATTGTTGCGCACTGCCCGGTATGGGTTAGACGAACTGTATCGTCAGATTGCTCAGCATGGATACGTCTTGCTACTGACCGATGCTGAAGGCGTAACAGTAGATTACCAAGGTGATGCATCATTGACATGGGAGCTTCAAAAATCGGGTTTGTACTTAGGCGCGGAATGGTCAGAACAAAGGGCGGGTACTTGTGGCGTGGGTTCATGCATTTATACGGGTGAAGCCATTACCGTTCATCAAACCGATCATTTTGATGCTACGCATGCGCCGCTTTCCTGTACGGCAGCACCTATTTATGACGTTGATGGTTCGCTTGCTGCGGTGTTAGATATTTCTGCACTGAAAAGTCCTGAGCTCAAAGCCAGTCAGGCATTGGCGCTGAGTCTTGTCCAGTCATGTACGCGCCGCATCGAAATGGCCGCGTTAATGAACACGTTTCGGCGTGAATGGATTGTGCGACTTAGCCAGTCGCCAGCGTTTCTTGATGTAGATCCTGAATGCGCTGTTGCGGTCAATAGCGGTGGGGAGATCATTGGTATGACACACAGTGCTCAACGACTGCTGGCACGAGTAAAAGGCTCGCACTGGCAGCACACATCGGCGCTATTGGGTTCGAAGATTTCGGAATACTTCGATATTGAAATCAATGAACTACCTACCCTTAGTCGCGCGTTACCGAGCGAAGAGAGATTGATCAGCACCTGTACGGGAGAGCTGTGGTTTGCTCATGCATTAGCGCCTCAGCAACCGCCAATCGGACATCATAAGCGTCGTATTGTTAGCGAATCGCTCGCCAAACTTTATTGCGGTGATGCTGCAATGGGAGTATTAGCGCAAAAGGCGTCTCAGCTGGCGATGTCGCCATTGCCCTTGCTCCTTCAGGGAGAAACCGGATGTGGTAAAGAGTATCTGGCACGCGCTGTTCATGAAACCAGTCCGCAGCGCAAAGGTCATTTTGTCGCCATCAATTGTGCTGCTATTCCTGAGTCATTGATTGAAAGTGAATTGTTTGGCTATGCAGAGGGCGCGTTTACTGGCGCAAGAGGAAAAGGGAAAAAGGGACTGATTGAGCGCGCCAGCGGGGGCACGCTGTTTTTAGATGAAATTGGAGATATGCCACTCGCACTGCAAGCAAGGTTGTTGAGAGTGTTAGCTGAAAATGAAGTGCTTCCTGTTGGCGCCACAAAGGCTATTCCAGTGACGCTTCGTGTATTAGCGGCCACTCATCAGGATTTGACGCAGTTGGTGAAAAGCGGTCGTTTTCGTGAAGATTTGTTCTACCGAATCAGTGGTGCTCGGCTGAGTATTCCGCCGCTACGAGCGCGAGATGATATTGTTTGGTTGAGCACCAAGTTGATTGAAAAATCAGCACCAAAACCGGTCATGATCAGTAATTCAGCACAAAGCATGCTTCTCCGTCATTTGTGGCCAGGAAACATTCGAGAGTTGGACAACGCTGTGCGCTTTGCACTCGCGTTTTGTTCGGGGAGTGAGATTTTCCCCGAACACTTACCGGAGGATGTTCGTCAGGGGGGGAGTAAAGCATCCGCTATGGCGGGCAAAACAAACTCAACGGGTATAGGGTGTCACGAAGACGATATATTGACTGTGTTACAAGCGTGCGAATGGAATATATCTGAAAGCGCTCGCGTTCTTGGCGTCGACCGTTCAACGGTGCATCGACGCATAAAAAAAGCCGGACTATCACGTCATTACACCAATCAAACCTACGAAAGCGTACCCAAATAGGCAAAAAAAACCCGCCGTAGGGGGCGGGAGTAAGATGCGATATTTATGGGTACTGTCTGTCAGACTTTTTGTTATTAGAAGCAAATTTTTAACATGTGTTTAAACCTTCGGCAAATATCCTGCATCCTTGGAGATAATATTTATGATCGCCTCCACAAAGGGCAGCTTTTGTTGCTCGGAGAGGGTGATACAATAGCGCCACTCAACTTTCAGGATGTGAACAATGACAGAACTAAAGAATGATCGCTATTTGCGCGCTCTGTTGAAAGAGCCGGTCGATTACACGCCGGTATGGATGATGCGTCAGGCTGGCCGTTATTTGCCAGAGTACAAGGCGACGCGTGCGGAAGCTGGCGACTTTATGTCATTGTGTAAAAATGCAGAACTGGCGTGTGAAGTTACTCTGCAACCGTTGCGTCGCTTCCCTCTTGATGCTGCTATTCTATTTTCAGACATTTTGACTATCCCAGATGCAATGGGACTTGGTTTGTACTTTGAGACCGGTGAAGGTCCAAAGTTTGAACGCCCAATTACCTGCAAAGCTGATGTCGAAAAAATCGGTCTTCCTGATCCGGAAGGTGAACTGCAATATGTAATGAATGCAGTACGTGCTTGTCGAAAAGGGTTGAACGGTGATGTGCCATTGATCGGTTTCTCTGGAAGCCCATGGACACTGGCCACCTACATGGTCGAAGGCGGCAGCTCGAAAGCCTTCACCAAAATCAAAAAGATGATGTACGCCGATCCTCAAACGCTGCACTTGCTTTTGGATAAGCTGGCGGACAGTGTGATTGAGTACCTTAACGCGCAGATCAAAGCGGGTGCCCAATCTGTGATGGTCTTTGATACATGGGGTGGTGTTCTGACACCGCGTGACTATAACGATTTCTCGCTGCAGTACATGCACAAAATCGTTGATGGCCTGATCCGTGAAAACGATGGTCGGCGTGTGCCTGTTACCTTGTTTACCAAAAATGGTGGCATGTGGCTGGAGAAAATCGCAGCAACTGGCTGTGATGGCGTGGGTCTGGACTGGACCATTGATATCGCGGAAGCCAAGCGTCGCATTGGTGACAAAGTGGCGCTGCAAGGCAATATGGATCCTTCCATGCTGTATGCATCACCTGAGCGTATTCGCCAAGAAGTGGCAACTATTTTGGAAGGGTTTGGTGGCGGTACGGGTCACGTGTTTAACCTTGGTCACGGTATTCACCTCGATGTTCCACCAGAAAACGCGGGTGTGTTTGTCGAAGCGGTGCACGATCTTTCAAAGCAATATCACAAGTAATCGATTATCACGCATCAGCTCGATGATATTGAAAATGGCCAGCGTTGACGCTGGCCATTTTTTTATTTCTCGCCACATGAATCGCCGCACATATGTCATCGTGTACAAGGTTCACTGGGGAAATTCCTCGATAAGCTGCACAGGGAGAAAATAATATTTTAATTCAAGGTCTTAGTGGCTATCGCTGTTTTGGCTTGAAAAATTAGAAACCAAAAAGCAGATCGTTTAGCCTAAAGCTGTACATTGCATTTTATTTTGTATGTTGAATAAAATGTCTGCAGAGGGCTGTTTATAGGTTCGCTAGGGAAATTACTAACAAAGCTGTACGCGATGATAAAGTCCAATAAATTCAATTAATTAAACTCATCATGTGTTGGTGGTGAATATTCGGATCAGGGAAAAGGTGTAAATTAATCAAAAAGCTGATCCATACGATTTTGCAGATTGGGCAGAATCGTTTCCTCAAACCAAGGGTTCTTTTTCAGCCACAGGTTATTGCGGGGGGAAGGGTGAGGAAGCGCAATAAAGTCCGGAGCCCATTGTGGGTTGGCTTGCACGGTTTGGGTCAAGGTTCTTGGTTTTGGGCTGAGATAACGGCGTTGAGCGTAGTCGCCAATCAGAAGCGTTAGCGAAACATGAGGTAAATACTGCCTGATCGCATCATGCCACTTTGGCGCGCACTCAGGTCGAGGTGGCAGATCGCCAGACGTGCCGCGCCCTGGATAACAAAACCCCATTGGCATAATTGCGATTTGAGTGGGATCGTAAAACACGGTTTTATCTATTTTCAACCAATCTCGCAGACGATCGCCGCTAGGGTCGTTCCACGGTATGCCCGTTTCATGCACGCGAGTTCCCGGCGCTTGCCCAATAATCAATAGCTTTGCTGCTGATGCTGCCTGAACAACGGGGCGTGGTCCAAGGGGTAAATGCTCCGCGCATTGCGTGCATTGTTTTACCTCATCCAGCAGCATGGTCAATGGGATATCTTTCATTAATAGCCCAAATCAAAATCAACCGTGTACTGAAGCGCACTCCCTTGATGCCAGCGTTGATAGTTATCCGCAAAAATCGCGAAGACTTGGTCGGGAAAACTGATGGCAGAGATATGCGGTGTCACCGTAATGTCAGGGTGCGTCCAAAAAGGATGGGTGCTGTCTAGCGGCTCATTGGCAAAAACATCCAACACGGCATGACGAATATGTTTGTGTTCTATCGCGTCTATTAGCGCACTTTCTTCCAATACGGGACCACGCCCAACATTGAATAATATTGCCCCATTGCACGCAGACAGCGTTGGATGGCTGAGCAGTCCTTTTGTTTCTGGCGTAGAAGGAAGGGTGGAAACCACCACGTCAGCGTCTGACAATTGGGAGGTTAGCTGTGCGGTCGTGACCACGGTATCAAAGGAAGTGGCAAGCTTGCCGCTTCTACTGACACCTGTGACTTGCATACCGAAGTGTTTAGCGGTTGCGGCAACGTGTGCACCAATGGAGCCTGTACCCAGTATCACCATCTTTCTGTTGATTAGGCTTTGGTAAGGCAGCACTGACCACTGCTTTTGTGATTGTGCATCGCGATAGTGTGCAAGATGACGGGTGAGGGTTAATAGTTGACCGAACACATATTCCGACATGAGTGGACCAAATATCCCCCGCACATTGGTCAGCAGATAATCCCGTTTATTTTGTGCTAATAACGCATCACAGCCTGCATAGGTGGATTGTAGCCATTCGAGGTTCTGGGCTTTTTCTATTTGCTGGGCGAGCTTAGGTGGGTCTGCCAAGACAATATTGGCGTCTTCTATTTTTGATGTGACAGCCAGGTCGGGCAGATCGGCTTGCTCGATCAAAGAGAGATAAAGCTTCTGGTATTCAGAGCAGAGGTAAAGTTGGTTCAAATCTGTTCCTTTTTCTACTTGGGTATATAAAGTAAACTTAGCCCACATTCCTTTTCGGCCAGCTCATGCTGTGCCATAAGTAGACGGCAGACCATGTTACAGAACCCGATCCAGCTGCGACTCGAAAAACTCGAACCTTGGCAGCATATCACTTTTATGGCGGCGCTGGTGGAGCGCATGTATCCCAATTATGCGGCGTTTTGCCAGCAAACGGACTTTGCTGAACCGCAGGCTTTTCGTAGTTTGCTGGATGCAGTGTGGGAAATCCTGACCGTAAAAGCGGCCAAGATAAACTTCGAAAACCAGCTTGAAAAACTGGAAGAGCTGATCCCGGGTATGGATGATCATGATATTTATCTGACTTACCCCGCCATTGATGTGTGCGTAGCCATGTCGACTTTGATTCATACCTTGCTGGATCGTGATTTGATGTTGGAATCCGTGCTCAAAGTGAGCCAGCTGTCAGTGTCCGGTGTCGCGCAATTGGAAGAAGCGCAAACGGGTGTTGAAGTGACCAATGCCAACCAAAAAGAAATTGAGTCAGTCTGTGACGAGTGGGATGTGCAGTGGGCTATTTTCCGTGCATTGAAAGAAGCAGACGAGCGTGACGTTGAGATGATTCGCGGTATTCGTAACGAAATTCGTGAAGACGGTATCAGCAACCTCGGTTTGTCACTGTAACAGCAATAAAAAAACGGGCCAGCGGCCCGTTTTTTATTTAGCGATAATTGTTACCACTGTAATGCTTACCGAGATGGCTTATCGCCATCTTTTTTTGTATCAGAGTTATCCGATGGTGAATGGTCTGCATCGGCAGCACTTTCAGTACCCACGGTGACTTTGCTAGACGCAGACGCTTTTTTCTCGTCTTCTGCATCGTCATCTTTGCTTTCAATCACACCATGCGTTTCTTTCCAGTCTGCCCAGCGCTCATGAGCAAGCTCTTGCATGTTGGTGGTGGTATCTGCTTCATCGACAATATCTTTGCCCATCAAGTGCTCAAAAATGTCTTCCAGCGTGATGATGCCTTGCACGTCACCGTATTCATCAACAATCAACGCCAGCTGCGAACGCTGTGCCATTAAGCGGTCAAACGCTTTCGGTACATGCGTTGAATCGTGAACCACAGGAATAGGGCGCATTAAGCTTCCCAGTGGTTGCTGACCTTTGCCGTGTTGGCCAGCTGAGAACAGTTCCAAGCGGTGAACAAAGCCCATGATGTTGTCGCGCTGCTCAACGTAGACCAAAGGGCGAGAAAATGGCGTATCGTGATGTTCACGCAAGAACTCTTCGATCGTCATTTTGGCGTCGACGCGGAAGAGTACCGGACGCGGCGTCATCAGTTTGGTGACGGGTACGTCACGCAGTGCCAGCAAGTTGGTCAGCATGGTGGACTCATCATCCTCCAGTTCGCCGTTCTCTTTTGCCAGCAAGGCCATCGCTGAGATTTCATCACGCAGCTTTGGTTGTTCTTTACCGCGCGATAAGCGACGCGTCAGTTGCTCTGAAGCCCATACAATAGGAGTCAGCGCCCATACCATCCAGCGTAGGACAGTGGCTGCTTTGGGTGCCATTTGGCGCCAATAGGTTGCACCAATGGTTTTCGGTACGATTTCTGACAGCAATAGAATTGCCAATGTCAGCACGGCGGAAAATACACCTAACCATGCATCACCGAATACTTTTGTCGCTTGTGCGCCTGAGGCGGCAGCGCCGACGGTGTGGGCAATCGTATTGAGCGTTAGGATAGAGGCTAGTGGGCGATCAATGTCGTCTTTGAGTACTTGCAGACGAGCGGCAGCAGGATGACCTTGTTGTCGCATCTGGGCTAGGTAACTGGGAGTGATACTCAAAAGTACAGCTTCGAGTACAGAACAAATAAATGAGACACCAATGGACAGTGCCACATACATCATAAGCAGGATCATTATTTTCCAGCGTAATAGTAATAAAACAGGATTAAAGTAGCGTCAAAGATCGGGTCTTAGCGCAGTAAATACAAGTGTTCGGATAGGAATATACCCAATATTTTGTGAGGATGCGCTCAGTTTGTGGTTAAAGACTCTGCAGACAGTCACTTGTAGCGCTACAAACCTTTGCCAGTCGGGCTTCTTTTGAATTAGAGTTGCCTTGTCTCAAGAAAATCTAAAGAAGGGAAGACCTAATGAACAAGACCAACTTGATCGACCTGATTGCTGAGAAAGCAGACTTGTCTAAAGCACAAGCAAAAGCAGCACTTGAAGCAACGCTAGCAGGCATCGAAGGTGCACTGAAAGACGGTGACCAGGTTCAACTGATCGGTTTCGGTACGTTTAAAGTTAATCACCGTGCAGCGCGCACTGGTCGTAACCCACAAACTGGCCAAGAAATCCAAATTGCTGCAGCAAACGTTCCTGCGTTTGTAGCGGGCAAAGCGCTTAAAGACGCTGTGAAGTAAGTTATACTCCGCCAAAGCATTCTCATGTTTTGGCGGATATTTATGCGTTCAGCAGTAACACCTCTCGTTTCATTTCTTATTCTCTCTTTGGCGGGCTGCAGCTCGACTGAGAGTGCAAAGCCTCCTGTACAAACTCAAACCGCAATGATTCAAGGTGATGCGACCAGTATTTATTGGTTGGATGAACGCTTGGGATTTCCAGAAACCTTGTCAGAACGTATTTTGATGGGCGATTACGGCCAATACAGCACCGAATATCGCTGGCGCAAGGGTATTGTCCGTGAAATTCAGCGTGATGGCGAAGTCTTGATTGACGGTAAATTAACGCAACAGTCTTTTTTGATTCGCTATGACTCTGAAGGTCAGGCTGTCTATCAACAGAATCGTCTAGATGGCGATATGCGGCCATTGCGCACGACGGACCTTGTACGTTACTACCAGCAAGCCGAACAGGCGCTGAGTCAAGCCAGAGAGCTAAATAAAAGCGGCCATCAGTTTTTTCAAGGGTATTGGAGTAAAGGCATTTTGGAAGAGTGCTTTACTGACGAGGAGAAAGCGCTGTCGTTCAACGCTGCTGTGCCAAGCTTCATTTTGCAGCGACTCAACCAAGAAGATAATTTTATTGCCGCGATGGGCAAAGTTGGACGTAAAATGAATACGGTTGATGCCATTATCGCGCTGGACAATGACAGCGCTGATTGCATCGAGCGCCCCGATTTATAGCGGACTGACGTTTAGCGCCTGATTGACAGGTTGCCTGGGGTATCGTTCAAACGGCAAGGCATAAAAAAACGCGCTCAAAGGCGCGTTTTTGTGTTTTAAACGATGGTTTCGGATTATTGGTTTTGCTCGCGAGCAATTGCTCGGTAACCAATGTCATCACGGTGGAACATGCCGTCCCAGCTAATTTGTGATGCCAGTGCATAAGCACGCTGCTGTGCCTCAGACACGGTTTCACCCATTGCCGTGGCACACAGTACGCGACCACCCGCGGTCACCACATTACCGTCTTTCTCTGCGGTGCCTGCATGGAAGACTTTCGCCGCATCCAATTCTTCTGTTGGCAAACCTGAGATCACGTCACCGTTGTTGTATGACGCTGGGTAGCCTCCCGCAGCCAGTACCACACCGATAGATGCTCGTGGGTCCCATTTAGACTCAACAGTATCAAGTTTACCTGCAATCGCTGCTTGGCAAAGCTCAACCAAATCGGACTGCAGACGCACCATCATTGGCTGGGTTTCAGGGTCACCAAAGCGACAGTTGTATTCAATCACTTTTGGCGTGCCGTCGGCCATGATCATCAGGCCCGCGTATAAGAAGCCCGTGTAGTCATTGCCTTCGGCTGCCATGCCGCGCACGGTTGGGAAGATGACGTCGTTCATTACACGATCGTGGATCTCTGCAGTAACAACGGGTGCTGGACTGTAAGCGCCCATGCCGCCGGTATTTGGACCCGTATCGCCGTTACCCACACGCTTGTGATCTTGGCTGGTGGCCATTGGCAGGACGTTTTTGCCGTCTACCATCACGATGAAGCTCGCTTCCTCACCATCGAGGAATTCTTCTACCACCACGCGGTGACCCGCTTCCCCAAATGCATTACCTGCCAGCATGTCACGGATAGCGGTTTCAGCTTCTTCCAATGTCATGGCAACAATCACGCCTTTACCTGCTGCGAGGCCGTCAGCTTTGACAACAATGGGAGCGCCTTTCTCACGGACATAGGCAAGAGCAGGCTCAATTTCAGTGAAGTTTTGATATTCAGCTGTTGGGATCTGATGGCGAGCAAGGAAATCTTTGGTGAAGGCTTTTGAACCTTCTAGTTGTGCAGCCGCGGCGGTTGGGCCAAAAATTGGCAACTCTTCTGCACGGAATGCATCAACCACGCCGATCACCAATGGTCCTTCAGGACCTACGATGGTTAGGCCGATATTTTTGTCTTTTGCAAACGCAATGAGTGCTGGAATGTCTTCAACGCCAATGGCGACGTTCTCAAGCTTTGGCTCCAATGCTGTGCCAGCGTTGCCGGGCGCAACAAACACAGTACCTACATGAGCTGATTGCGCCGCTTTCCACGCAAGCGCGTGCTCGCGGCCACCGTTGCCAATTACCAATACGTCCATTTTCAATCCTTGTATAACATCAGCCCGGCAGAACCGGGCCGTTGAAAAATATTAGTGACGGAAGTGGCGCATGCCAGTGAATACCATCGCCATGCCGTGCTCATCTGCAGCAGCAATAACTTCGTCATCACGCATTGAGCCGCCAGGCTGAATCACGCAGGTAATCCCGGCTTCTGCGGCTGCATCAATGCCATCGCGGAACGGGAAGAAAGCATCAGATGCCATGACACTGCCTGCTACTTCGAGGTTCTCGTCAGCGGCTTTAATACTCGCAATTTTTGCTGAGTAAACGCGGCTCATTTGGCCTGCACCCACACCGATGGTCATGTTGCCTTTGGCGTAAACAATCGCGTTAGATTTCACGTATTTCGCTACTTTCCAGCAGAACAAGGCATCACGCAACTCTTCTTCAGAAGGTTGGCGTTTTGATACGACCGTCAGATCACCAGACGACACCATGCCTTGGTCACGATCTTGAACCAGCAGACCGCCATTCACACGCTTAACGTCAAAGCCAGTGGTCTGTGTGCTCCAAGCTCCACATACCAGCAAGCGCAAGTTTTTCTTGGTGCTTATTACATCAGCCGCTGCTTGTGACACGCTTGGTGCAATGATGACTTCTACAAACTGACGGTCAACAATTGCTTGTGCGGTTTCAGCATCCAGTTCACGGTTAAACGCAATAATGCCGCCAAATGCCGATGTTGGGTCAGTTTTGTAAGCACGGTCGTAGGCTTCTAGCAGGTTATCACCCAGTGCTACACCGCATGGGTTTGCGTGTTTAACGATAACGCATGCTGGCTCAACAAATTCTTTCACACACTCAAGTGCTGCATCTGTGTCTGCGATATTGTTGTAAGACAGTGCTTTGCCTTGAAGCTGAGTCGCAGTAGACACTGACGCTTCTTCTGGGGTGGCTTCGGTGTAGAAAGCGGCTGCTTGGTGGCTATTCTCGCCGTAGCGCATGTCTTGTTTTTTGATGAACTGCTGATTGAAGGTGCGTGGGAATTTCGATTCCTCATCACCTTCTTTGTTGTCACCATAAGAAGGAACCATGGTGCCGAAGTAGTTGGCGATCATGCCGTCATAGGCTGCCGTGTGTTCAAAAGCAGAAATGGCCAAATCGAAACGGGTGTTGAGCGTTAGAGAGCCGTCATTCGATGACATTTCTGCCAGAACGCGGTCGTAATCAGACGCATTAACCACGATGGCGACATCTTTGTGATTCTTCGCCGCTGAGCGAACCATCGTCGGGCCACCGATATCGATGTTTTCTACCGCATCTTCCAGCGTGCAACCTTCTTTTGCGACAGTTTCTGCAAATGGGTAAAGATTGACGACAACCATGTCGATAGGTGCAATATCATGTGTTTCCATGATGGCGTCATCGGTATCGCGACGGCCAAGAATGCCACCGTGAACTTTCGGGTGCAGCGTTTTAACACGACCATCCATCATTTCTGGAAAACCGGTGTAATCTGACACTTCAGTGACGTTTAGACCTTGCTCTGCCAGTAGGCGAGCGGTACCGCCGGTCGATAGAATATCGACGCCTTTTTGTGAGAGAGTTTTGGCAAATTCAACAATGCCAGTTTTATCAGATACGCTAATCAATGCGCGACGAATAGGGCGAGCGTTTTCCATTGCTACCATCTCTTTAACTGTGGGGATAGGATATTTGGGAAAATGTCTGTATGAAAGCTACTTTGCCAAACACCCGATATACGGCAGAACGTTGAGTGATTCGGCGCACATTCTAACCTAAATAACAGACGCAATCGATTGCTTTTGTGGTTTTGTCACAAAAATGCGTAGAGGTGAATAAATGAAGATGTTGCAGATAGGCCAGCTTGCTAAGCAGGCTGGGGTTTCCGGCGATACGTTGCGCTTTTACGAAAAAGTTGGGCTATTAAAACCGACATCAAGAAGCGAGAGCGGATACCGTCTCTACAATGAAGATGCGCTCTCACGTGTTCATTTTATTATGAAAGCGAAGCGTTTGGGGCTAACCCTAGACGACATTCAGGAAATGCTCGAAATCCGACTAGAAGCCAGTCAGCACAGTTGCGCGGAAGTGAAAGGCATTACGCAAAAGAAGCTGGATGAAATTGACCAAAAAATTGCAGAACTCACCCAAATTCGCGTCGCATTGAAGAAAATTAACGATGCATGTTGTGGTCATGCTGATGACAATGCGAGTCATTGCTCGATTCTGGGGGCACTAGAAACGAACGTATAATTGAATTAAATCCGTATAAGGAAGCCGCGCCTCCTTATACGGTAAGTGTACGTTACGCCAAAGCAGCCAGCGCAGCATCATAGTCAGGTTCGTTGGTTACTTCGTCAACCAACTCGACATGTTTCACCACGCCACCTTCGTTGATAACCACAACAGCGCGAGCAGCAAGCCCGACCATTGGCCCCGCCGCTAAGGCAACGCCGTAGTCCGTGGTAAAGGTTGGACTGCGGAAAATTGAGGCGTGCTGAACATTATTCAGTCCTTCCAACTCGCAAAAACGACTTGCTGCAAAAGGGAGGTCGGCCGACACACACACCACTTTGGTATTGTTCAAGGACGCCGCTTTTTCATTGAAAGCACGCACGCTATTTGCGCATGTCGGAGTATCAATGCTTGGGAAAATATTCAATACCACTTTATTGCCACGTAGGCTTTCGAGTGTCAGATCAGATAAGTCTTGTGCCGCTAATGTAAAGCCTGGAGCTGGGGCTCCGATCTGCGGTAAATCGCCTGCCAGAGGGATGGGTTGTCCTTGAAAATGAATTTGTGACATCTTGCTCTCCTTGATGGATGAAATGGTTATCGTGTTAAGCCTGGCACAAAATCTGCCGCTATTTGTGTATGAAAAACGCAATACGCCGCAACTCTTCATGCGGACCAATTTGGGTCAAAAAATAGTGTTAGTGAAGCTTAGGAGAGTGTGATAGCGTCAAGGCAACGAAAAGGATAAACAGTTTCAATGGATAAGGATTGAGATGTTAAAGGTTAACGAATATTTCGATGGGCATGTAAAGTCGATTGGATTTGAGAACAAAGGCCCAGTCAGTATGGGTGTGATGGAAGTTGGTGAATACACCTTCGGTACTGCAGCGCCAGAACGTATGACTGTTGTGAAAGGTGAGCTTACGGTAAAACTTCCGGGTCGCATTGAATGGGAAACCTACGGCGCGGGTGACAGCTTTGAAGTACCAGGCGAGTCATCATTTCAGGTTCAAATCACGCAAACATCAGCTTACTTGTGTGAATACCTGTAATCTCGACATTATTTCAATAAAAAAGCGCCTTTTAGGCGCTTTTTTATTGGCTGTGATTTGAGGGTATTAACGTCAGGTCGATCATCTTTTTGGCGATGATAACCTCGCTGCTCCATCCAGATATATCGCTTCAAGCTTGTCTGCATGACCTTGCATGGAAAAGTGCTGAAACGCGCGATGATAGGCATTGGTCGCATTGGTTTCGCGCTGCGCATCATCGTCCAGGTAGTATCTCAGTCCATCCGCAATAGACGCTGCATCCTGAGGCGTGCAGTACACACCCGTCTCTTCCAGAATCTCTGGCAGTGCACCAGTGTTTGACACCACTAGCGCACAATGCTGCGCCATGGCTTCAATCGCCGTCAGCCCAAATGCTTCATTCCAGTAAGGCAGACATACTATCTGAATCTCTTCTAGCAGCGTCGGTACGTTTTTGCGATAGCCTGCAAGGTGAATGCGATCAGAGAAAGCAGAGGCATGGGCTTGTTCCTGCAATAGTTTCGAGAAGGCTTCATCGGCACCTTCATCAGGGTTCAGGCCGCCAATTAAAACCAAATGCGCATTCGGGTAATCATTCGCCATTAACTCGAACCCTGCCAGCAGATCGGTTTGTCCTTTCCCATCGCAGATACGGCCTACCGAACCAATAAATAGGGTGTCATGTGAAAGGCCATACTCGTCAGCCAACAAGTGCGGTCGGGTTGCCTCTTCAAAGGTTTTCTCTTCGATGTAAGTGCCAAGCCAAAGGCGCTCTATTTTGCACTCAGCTACTGGTAAGGCTTTGATGTTGCGCTGATACGTTTCGTTACTGATAGAAAGCACCTGATCGACATGCTGATACACCCAGCGGTGATAGATGTCTTTCTTCGGACGTTTGACGCCCATGTGCTCAGTGAACACGGTGTAGCGACGGGTCAATCGGCTCAAAAGCGCGGAGATCAGGATATCGCCCGACTTATGACAATGCACAATTTGGACGTTGTTGGCTTTGAGCCACTTGTTGAGCGCAAAGAGTGTTGGGCCGAATAGGGAGGATTTTTTCGGTACGGTGAACACATCCATGCCTGCGTCTTTCATTGCATTAGCAACACGGGAGTTCTCAGATGCCAGCCCAAACACACGATAGCCTTTGTCGATAAACTCTTTACCCATGCGGGCAGGATACATTTCGAGGCCACCCCAACCAGTGGAAAGACAGATATGTAAGATACCCGGCTTGTTCTGTGTGGCAGTGTTGTTTGAGGCATCAGCCTGACCCATGTTTATCTCCTGAAAAAACTTTCGCTAGATGCGAATAAAACAGCAAAGTCAGCAGGGAGTATATAACGAAGGCGAAGTGAGGTGCAGTGTGAGTGTCGCTTGAGGGTATTGTTTGTTGGGGATAAAAACGCAAAAGCCAGACTTTGCAGTCTGGCTTCTACTGAAAACCGTTAAGTTAGCTGAACCTTAGTTCATGCCATACTTTTTCAGTTTCTTACGCAGAGTACCGCGGTTGATACCCATCATGGTTGCAGCGCGGGTTTGGTTACCGCGAGTGTATTGCATGATGGTGTCCAGCAGTGGTTGCTCAACTTCTGCCAGTACCAGCTCGTACAGGTCATTGACTTCCTGGCCATTCAACTGCGCTAGGTAGTTTTTCAGGGAGGCTTTTACTGAGTCACGCAGTGGCTTCTGGGTGATTTGATCTTGTGAAGTCACAGTAGTCACTGTCAATGCTTCTGAAGTCAGGTTTTGTTCGAACATACTCTGTCAGCTCTTCTCGTATTTTATGCAACGTTTACGAAATAATCTTGCAGCGCATCGATCTGCTGGTGGGCATCTTCGATTGCGTTGAAAGTCCGGCGAAAATCGCCAATCAGATCATGTTCTTTCAGGTACCACCCCACGTGTTTACGTGCGATACGTAGCCCTTTGAGATCACCATAAAACTGGTGAAGCTCTTGAACATGACCCAACAAAATTGCTTCGACCTCTTCCATCGGCGGAGCAGCAAGCTCTTCACCGGTGGCAAGGTAGTGTTGGATTTCTCTAAAAATCCAAGGACGCCCTTGTGCAGAGCGACCAATCATTAAGGCATCTACACCTGTGTATTCCAGCACTTGTTTGGCTTTCTGAGGGGAATCGATATCTCCGTTGGCGATAACGGGGATGGATATTGCCTCTTTGACCGCTCTTATGCTGTCGTACTCAGCCTCTCCTTTGTACATGCAAGCGCGTGTTCGACCGTGGAGGGCCAATGCTTGTATGCCGCAATCTTCGGCCATTCTGGCAATCTGGAGACAATTTTTGTTCTCCGGATCCCATCCTGTCCGTGTTTTCAGTGTGACGGGAACGTCAACTGCAGACACGACTGCTTTCAGGATTTGCTCAATGATGTCAGGTCGGGTCAGCAATGCTGAACCGGCCAGTTTCTTATTGACCTTTTTTGCCGGGCAACCCATGTTGATATCGACGATTTGAGCGCCATTCTCAACACAGTAACGCGCGGCATCTGCCATCAATGCTGGTTCAGCACCAGCAATTTGAACAGAACGGATCCCCTTTTCATCGAGATGAACCATCCGGTTTTTCGATTTGGCTGTGTGCCACATCGCCGGATTGGAAGACATCATTTCGCTAACCGCCATGCCAGCGCCGTGGCGCAAACAGAGTTCGCGGAATGGCCTATCCGTTACACCAGCCATGGGTGCGACGATAAGTGTGTTTTCCAGCTTGTACGGTCCGATCTGCAAGGTAGTATCTTCAATGTCAGCAAGGGCGCGCATTTTACGCATTTTTTCCCAGTCTGAAAAGGCCAATATTTGAGCGTTCTGTATTGATTTTCTAAAAAGCCAGTGAATTCAAATTTTTAGTATAAAATTTGTTCGATTATCACCAGGTTAGGCTTTCTCGGCAGTGATACGACACCACTCTTCTTTCACGATAATCTCGTTAACAGCGAGTTCATCGCGATAACAATCGGCAACCGACTCTGCTTGCGCTTCTAAAACGCCAGACATCGCCAATTTACCCTGTGGGGCCATCAGACTTTTGATGACGGGAGAAAGCTCGCGAAGTGGACCAGCCAGAATGTTTGCTACTACGACTTCGGCTTGCAGATTCTCAGGCTGATCTTTTGGTAGGAACAATTCAAGGCGGTCAGAAACGCCATTGCGCTCTGCATTATCTTTTGAGGCTTGTAGCGCTTGTGGATCGATATCGATACCAATCACTTTCTTTGCGCCCAACAGCAGCGCTGCCAGTGAAAGAATGCCCGAGCCACAACCAAAATCGATCACGGTTTTGCCGTTAAGATCGAGTCCATCAAGCCACTCAAGGCACAATGATGTGGTTGGGTGGGTGCCCGTGCCGAAAGCGAGGCCCGGATCTAGCATGATGTTAACGGCATCTGGGTCGGGTGCATCGCACCAACTTGGACAAACCCATAGACGCTGACCAAAACGCATTGGCTTGAAGTTGTCCATCCAAGCGCGTTCCCAGTCTTTGTCTTCCAGTTGTTCAATTTTATGAGCAAAGCCTTCAACAAGCAGCGGGCTTGCTTTCAGTATGCTCATCACCGCATCCATGTCGGTTTCCGCATCGTAAAGTGCCACGATGTCAGTCTCACCCCATAGGCGTGTTTCGCCCGGCATAGGTTCAAAGACAGGCGTGTCTTTGGCATCAAGGAAAGTCACGGACAGGGCGCCAGCGTCGTCCATCAGCATGTCACCGATGGCTTCTGCCGTTTCCGCTGTTGCGTTAAGTTTGATTTGAATCCAAGGCATGGCTAATTCGCTTTTTGTTTCACTACGGTTTTAGGGGGCGGATTCTAGCATAAAAAGTAGGCAGCTCGCATAGGGGGGAGTGGGGGCATTGGTAAGAAAGCGTAAAAAAACGGACAGCCGAGGCTGTCCGAGGAGAGAGCATGTGGAGGTATCAGGCGAGAGCGGGCTTAATACGCTGATGCTGCAATAAGCTAACCAGCACGAAGGCGATAAGGCTTACGGTTAAGGCGGGAACGATAGCGTGAACGCCAGCCATGTCCGGTTTGAAAGTGGAAAACGCGGCGTAGCTGCCAAGTCCCGTTAACATTGAGGCCAACGCACCGCGTGCGGTGGCTTTTTCCCAGTAAAGCCCGAGCACAAGTGGCCACAGGAAGACGGCCTGCATGCCGCCAAAGGCCAGCAAGTTGAGCCAGATGATCATATCGGGCGGATTGGTGGCCGCCACAAACACAAGCAGCGAGAAAATACCCGTTACCCAAAGAGACAGTGTTGGCAATTTGCTTTCTGTCTCTGGCGCATCAGCCGCCTTGGGGTTGATGTAGTTGAGGTATAAATCTTTAAGCAAGGTCGCTGACGCTTGGATCAGCTGGGAATCAATGGTCGACATAATCGCCGCCATGGGGCCGGCAAGGAAAACACCGGCGACCACTGGCGGTAGCACGGTCATCATGAGGGTGGGCATGATCTGATCCGGATTGGCGATATCGGGCACAATCGCGCGACCCAATGCGCCAGCCAAATGCATCCCTAGCATCAAAAAAGCCACCATCGCCGTGCTTATTACCATCCCTTTGTGCAATGACGAACTGGACTTGTAAGACATACAGCGTACGGCAGCGTGAGGCAGACCGATCACCCCAAAGCAAACCAGTACCCAAAAACTCAGCATGAAGGGTTCGGTGAGAAACGCATCTGGTCCATAAGGCGTGACCAAGGCAGGGTCAATGGTATGAAGTTCGGTGATCATTTCACCCAAACTACCACCAGCATGAATAATGCCGACGAGCAGAGCGATAGTGCCGATGATCATCATTACGCCCTGTACCGTATCAGTCATCACCACTGCGCGGAAACCACCAATGGTGGTGTAAAGACCGACGGTAAAGGCAAACAGCATTAATCCATGGGTGTATGAAAGCCCTGTGACAGTTTGTAGTAGGCGTGCGCCACCCACAAACTGCACCACCATCGTGCCGAAAAATGCCAGTAAAAGCGCGAAAGAGGCAAAAATGACCACAGCGCGACTTTTATAGCGCGCGTACAGCATGTCATTGAGCGTCAGCGCGTTATGACGGCGTGACTCAATAGCAAATTTTTTGCCGAGCACGCCGAGCGTTAACCATGCAGCTGGGAGTTGGATCATCGCGAGTAATACCCAACCCAGCCCCATTTTATAGGCTGCACCAGGGCCGCCTATAAATGAACTGGCACTGGCGTAGGTTGCTGCGAGCGTCATGGCGAGAACGAATCCCCCCATGCTGCGATTACCCAGCAGGTATTCATTGAGAAAGCCTTTGCTCTGTTCACCTTTCTTGCGTGCGTAGATCGCCAATGCGAATACTGCGACCAGGTACAGCGCCATGGGAATAACAAGCTGACTATTCATGGGAACTATCCTGCTCGATGTCGAGTGACATATCTTTAAACAAAAACTTCACCATGGCAGCGCATAAGAGTGTAAACAGCACAGGGCCAATGACACAGGCCATCAAAAACCACAGTGGCAATCCGAAATAGAGTGTTGGGGGAGCCAGTTCAATGCCTTCAGGGGCAAGACCATAGGCAAACCCGTACCACCATAGGAAATAGGCAACAGCGAGTCCGATGGACCACTTTGCTTCTTTGTGCGCTTGGTGGTAGCGGCTGCTAAGTGTCTTCATTAGAAGCCTCCGAAACAGACTTAGGTGTCTGTTTGTATTCATACAGTGTGTTGAGAAGGCGCGTATTGTGGCAAAAGAAGGGAGAATGTGACAGCTATTGCAGTGCATTGAAGTGGTTAAAGAAACAAAAAAGGCTGCGAAAGTCGCAGCCTTTTACAGAAAACTAAACGGGATGATTACTTGTGTATACCCAGTTTCTTTTCCAGATAGTGGATATTAGCGCCACCGTGCTGGAAGTTTTCGTCTTTCATGATTTCTAGCTGAAGCGGGATGTTTGTTTTGATGCCGTCGATAATGGTTTCGCTTAGCGCATTACGCATGCGAGCGATGGCCACGTCGCGGTTCTCACCGAAACAAATCAGCTTACCGATCATTGAATCGTAATGAGGTGGCACGGTATACCCAGAGTAGACGTGCGACTCCCAACGAACACCCATACCACCAGGCGCATGAAAGCGCGTGATTTTACCTGGGCTTGGCAAGAAACGAACAGGGTCTTCCGCATTGATGCGACATTCAATCGCATGGCCACGGATAACGATGTCATCTTGTGTGAAAGACAAAGGCTGACCGGCGGCAATGCGCAGTTGCTCTTTGATAAGGTCGATGCCAGTCACCATTTCGGTAACAGGGTGCTCAACCTGAATACGGGTGTTCATTTCGATAAAATAGAACTCGCCGTTTTCATACAGGAATTCAAATGTACCTGCGCCGCGATAACCAATTTCAAGACACGCTCGGCAGCAACGCTCACCGATGTAACGGCGCATTTCAGCAGTGATACCTGGCGCTGGCGCTTCTTCAACCACTTTTTGGTGACGGCGCTGCATTGAGCAATCACGCTCGCCAAGGTGAATCGCACCGCCTTGACCGTCAGCCAAGACTTGAACTTCAATGTGACGTGGGTTCTCTAGGAATTTCTCCATGTAAACCACATCGTTATTGAATGCGGCTTTTGCTTCTGCGCGGGTCATTGCGATGGATTCGGTCAGCTCTTGTTCTGAACGAACCACTCGCATGCCACGACCACCACCGCCACCAGAAGCTTTGATGATCACGGGGTAGCCGATACGCTTAGCAAAGGCTTTGTTTTTCGCTTCGTCGTTGTCCAATGGTCCATCTGAACCCGGCACGCATGGGACGCCTGCTTTTTTCATTGCGTTGATAGCAGAAACTTTATCGCCCATTAGGCGAATTGTTTCTGCGCGAGGGCCAACGAAAATAAAGCCAGATTGCTCTACTTGCTCAGCAAAATCTGCGTTTTCAGACAGGAAACCATAGCCAGGGTGGATAGCCACAGCGCCGGTAACTTCTGCCGCGCTGATGATGCGAGGAATGTTTAGGTAGCTTTCAAAGCTTGATGCGGGACCAATACAAATGGATTCGTCAGCCAGCAATACATGCTTCAGATCGCGGTCAGCGGTAGAGTGAACGGCAACGGTTTTGATGCCTAGCTCTTTACATGCACGCAGGATACGAAGTGCGATCTCACCGCGGTTAGCGATGACAATTTTATCTAACATAACTGTCCTCGATTACTCGATGATGATCAGTGGCTCATCAAATTCAACGATTTGACCGTCTACGCACAAAATCGCTTTCACCACACCTGCTTTATCAGATTGGATCTGGTTCATCATTTTCATGGCTTCAACAATGCACAGTGTGTCACCAACGTTCACAGACTGGCCGATTTCAACGAATGATTGCGCTTCTGGGCTTGGTGAACGGTAGAACGTACCTACCATTGGCGAAAGTACTTTATGACCAGATTCAACCGGTGCAGCAGCAGGTGTTTCGGCAACTGGCGCGGCAGCGACTGGCGCAGGCGCTGGAGCGGCCATTGGTGCAGCATACATTTGGGTAGGTTGAGCAGAAGCAGGAACCGCGCGGCTGATGCGCACTGATTCTTCACCCTCAGAAATTTCCAGTTCAGCGATACCTGATTCTTCAACCAGCTCAATCAGTTTTTTGATTTTACGAATATCCATGTTGTCTCATCTCTTCAAATTTGTTGTCAGTTGGCGTCTGACTGCAGGCGGCGCGCCGCTGCCTTCAGTGCAAATTCATATCCGTCTGCGCCTAGGCCACAAATTACGCCTTCTGCTTTATCAGAAAAGTAAGAGTGGTGGCGAAAAGGTTCGCGTGCGTGGACGTTGGACAGGTGCACTTCAATGAATGGGATACCTACTGCAAGGATGGCATCGCGAAGCGCCACGCTTGTATGTGTAAAAGCAGCAGGGTTGATAATGATGTAATCAACGTTTCCCATGGCTTGATGAATTCTCTCAATCAGCGCGTATTCCGCGTTTGATTGGAGGTGATCAAGCTGGAGGTTGAGTTGTGCAGCAAGCGAAGTCAGATCGGCGACAATTTGATCTAACGTTTTCTGTCCATAGTGTCCTGGCTCCCTAACACCCAGCATATTGAGGTTGGGGCCATTAAGTAGTAAAACTTTGCGATTTGTCGTCATATTGATCGCTTTGTTCCTGTTCTTGTGGCGAAAAGAGCGTAACTTCTGCTTTTCAACATCGCGTGATGCGAGAGCCAATAAATGGCACTCCGACCATTCACTAACTGCCAATTATAGAGAAATCACCGCAAATGGCAGCAAAATACTGGTCTAATCAGACATGTTAAGACTTTCAGCGTTATAGATTACGGGTTTATGACTGGGATTAAGACGCGATAGTTCACGATTTAATCACTTTTGAAATGAAAAATGTTATCTCGATCCCATCAAGAAATATGCGCATTGTTGATATTTGTGGTGATGAATATTGGTTTTGCGTTTAAAACAGAGGAAAAAGAAAAGGCCGCAATGCGGCCTTTTCATCGACTTAAGTGAACATTAATTAAACCACGCTAGACTTCTCAGCGATGAGTTTATCAACCACGCCCGGATCGGCCAGTGTAGAAGTATCACCCAGCGTACCGGTATCGCCCGTTGCAATCTTACGCAGAATTCGGCGCATGATTTTACCTGAACGCGTTTTTGGCAATGCATCTGTCCAATGGATGAAATCTGGTGTCGCGATAGGACCAATTTCCTTACGTACCCAGTTTTTCACTTCCTTGGTCAGTTCAGCACTTGGCACTTCACCAGAGTTGAGCGTGATGTACGCATAGATAGCCTGACCTTTGATGTCATGCGGTACACCTACAATCGCGGCTTCGGCAATTTTGTCGAAAGCGACCAGTGCGGATTCGATTTCAGCTGTACCCATACGGTGGCCCGATACGTTCAATACGTCATCAACACGGCCCGTGATCCAGTAGTAACCGTCTTCATCGCGACGTGCACCGTCACCGGTAAAGTACATGCCTTTGAAGGTTGAGAAATAGGTTTGCTCGAAGCGCTCATGGTCACCAAAGACGGTACGCATTTGGCCTGGCCAAGAATCCAACATGACCAAGTTACCTTCGGCTGCACCTTCTACGATGTTACCCATGTTGTCGACTAGAGCAGGTTGCACGCCGAAGAATGGGCGGGTTGCAGAGCCCGGTTTCAGGGCGGTTGCACCTGGCAGTGGTGAAATCAAAATACCGCCAGTTTCAGTTTGCCACCAGGTATCAACGATCGGGCATTTGCTGTCGCCGATGGTTTTGTAATACCACTCCCACGCTTCTGGGTTAATCGGTTCGCCCACCGAACCCATGACACGCAGTGAATCACGCTTGGTGCCTTCGACGGCTTCGTTGCCTTTCGCCATCAGTGCGCGGATTGCAGTTGGTGCGGTATACAAGATGTTGACCTGATGCTTATCGACGACTTCGCTCATGCGAGCGGTTGATGGGTAGTTAGGTACACCTTCAAACAAAATGGTCTTGGCGCCGTTTGCCAGCGGACCATAGATCAGGTAGCTGTGACCGGTGATCCAGCCAACATCTGCCGTACACCAGAAGACTTCGCCTTCTTGGTAATCAAAGACATATTTGAATGTCATGGTGGCATAAACCAAGTAGCCACCGGTGGTGTGAAGAACACCTTTTGGTGTGCCTGTTGAACCTGATGTATAAAGGATGAACAGCGGATCTTCTGCACTCATCTCTTCTGGTTCACAGTTGTCCGATACCACGGCGGTAGCTTCATGCCACCATACGTCGCGGTCAGAATGCCACTCAACGTTATTGCCTGTGCGCTGGTAAACCACCACTTTTTCAACACACGTTACTGCAGGGTTAGCCATTGCAGCATCGACGTTTTGTTTCAACGGTACAGCACGCCCACCACGAACACCTTCGTCGGCGGTGATCACGACTTTTGCGTTTGAATCAACAATGCGGCCAGCCAGTGCTTCTGGAGAGAAGCCACCAAATACGATGGTGTGAACAGCGCCGATACGGGTACAAGCCAGCATGGCAATAGCCGCTTCAAGTACCATTGGCATGTAAAGACACACGACATCGCCTTTGCGAACGCCTTGGCCTTTCAATGCGTTAGCGAACTTACACACTTCAGTATGAAGCTCGCTATAGGTCAGTGTTTTGTCGTCAGTTGGATCGTCACCTTCCCAAATCAGCGCGACTTGGTCGCCTTTTGATTCAAGGTGGCGGTCGATACAGTTAGCAGAAACGTTGAGTGTGCCATCTTCAAACCACTTGATGTCGACATGGCCAGTATCAAAAGAGGTGTGTTTCACCTTGGTAAAAGGCTTGATCCAGTCAACGATTTTGCCGTGCTCGCGCCAGAATCCTTCTGGGTTAACAACAGACTGCTGATACATTTCACGGTAGCCGTCGTTGTTTACGTGCGCGTTTGCTTCAATCTCCGGCATGACCGGGTGCAGGTGAACCTCACTCATTATCTTTCTCCTTGTGTTCCTGCGTGATGCCTTCAGGCATCCTGATTTGGCGACCGCATCATATAAGAATAGGGTACGGTATTGCGGTCTTGTTACATTAAGGTCGGTCAGATGAGGGTTCTCGACAATTAGACTTTAGGATGACGCGTGTGTTTTCTCTGAGATTTGTGAGCTTGCGAGCCTAACACTGAGGCATTGATCTCACTTAAATGCGCCTAGTTGCGTGAGGTTCAAGCTGATCTGGGTATTGGCACGTCGCCATACTTTAAACGTACGTATATCAAGGCTGCGCTGATGGCATCATCAAGTGCATCATGCCGACCAGACAGTGGTAAATCGAGATGGTGTCCTATCGCCTCCATACTTAAATCGTAGTAGGCGTTGGGAAGAATGTGTTCGAGTTTTTTGCGGTATATGTCACTCACCTCGATGGTAGCGTTTGGCAGTTTGAAGCCTAATAGCCGTTTTGCGTACCGATCGAGGATCGCTTTATCGTACTGAATGTAATAGCCGACGATCGGGCGATTTTCGATGAAATCAATCAGATGCAGCATGGCGTCTTTTTCAGATAATCCGTTGTTCAAATCCTGATGACGGATACCGTGGATTTTGACGGATTGTGCATTGAGTGACGATGGTGCGCGTAGCGAGAGCGTGAGGGGATCGCTGGTGATAATCATGTTGCCGCGAATTTTAGTGGCAGCAATGGTTACAAGTTCGGCTTTGTGCGGGTCGAGGCTGGTGGTTTCACAATCAAGGGAAACGACTTCTTCACCAGTCGGGGTGGCAAACAAATGCGCGTAAGGCGTATTTCGCCATTGGTAGCGGTGCCAGTATCTCGACAACAGGTTCATATCAGTCTCTGACCTGATAATGCGTCGCGAGCCGTTCTTTGAATTTTTTCACCACGCTTAGGCAGTCACGCAGCAAGTCTCGCTCGGTGCGAGGCAATAGCGTCACATCCAGTTGATTGCCAGTGGTCGTCGCATCATTATCGAGTTGCTGCCGCAATCTGGTTTTAACGAAAAGCTTGAGCGCTTCGGTCAGGTTATTCGCATTTTCCTGATCCATTGCGTTGCATTTCACCAGTGCATTGAGGCGATCAAAGGTGTTGGTTTCTGTGAGCCCATTTTCGAGCGCCATTGTGCGCACGCCATGAACCAGCGGAAATATCCCGCCTTTTTTAACATCCAGCCCTTCTTTGTCAGTTTTAAGGCCGCCAAATAAAGTCAATGGCACACGAAAAGCAAGGCAAGGGCGCACAAAGGTATTCAATGCCAGCATGTTGCCTTTTAACGTTTCACGTAACAGCGCCGATACGGGGTCGAGCAAGGCTTTATTGCCCGCGACAGCATGGCTATCGGCGATGATGGCCAAGTCCATTAAGCTGCCTTCATCGGATATCTGACACAGTGATAGGATATCTTTTTGCCATTCAGCTTGCGTTTTGACCCAGCGGGGGTTGTTTACCATGACATTGCCCGGGCAGGGTGGGTAGCCGAGTCTGCTGAGTACTTCGCTAAATCTCTCCATGTAGTGTTGCACATCTGGCCAATCGGCATCGTCAGCGATGACCAAGCCGTTGTCCTGATCGGTCTTGAGCACTTGCTCACCTCGCCCTTCCGAGCCCATGACAAATAGGCAGCATTTATCATAGAAAGCTTCAGGCATGGTAAGACGAAAGGCTTTTTCGATGATTTGTTCGTTGACCGCAGAGATAAGCTCCATCACAAACTGAGTGTGAATGCCGTTATTGGTGAGGGTTTCCACTAACTGCTGCTGATTGTTAGCCGCCAGCGCCAGTTCCTCGATGGTATGGGCGCGGTTGATTTGCAGTGTCAAAACGTGAGAGTGGGTCGAGAACAGGCTTAATACCTGCGTCATGTCTAGCATGCCCACGGTCCCGCCATTTTCAGTGACTCTGACGCGTTTTACGCGATCTCGAGTCATTAAAATCATGACGTTAAATAGAAACTCGCCGACTTCGACGCTGATAACTGGCGCTGTCGCGACCTCTCCAACAGGGTGTTGCTGTGAGCAACCGTCCTCGACAAGTGCATGGAGTAAATTGGTGCGCGTGATAATGCCCACATCGTGCGATTTACCTTTCATGGCGACTAACGCACAATCTTGTTGCTGCTTGTGCATCTGCCGTGTGGCGTCATGAATAGACGTATCGTGATCGAGAGTTAAGATGGGCTGGATATTACTTTCATCCACCTTCGTCAGGATAAATTCAGCAAGATTTTGCTGCTGTTGAGCTTTTTCTAGCAGGCGCTTTCGTTGACTGAAGCTGGTATTGAAATAATCGGCGAAGGCTTGGTTTTCTTCGTATAGAGCAACAAAAACCGCTTTGGGCAAGACGTAACACAGCGTGTCTTCCACTGCGCGATAGCAGTGATGGGAATAGCCCAGTAACAAGGCGCGGGCGTCGAACAAGTCATCTTTGATGTATTGTGCCTGTATCTCTTTGGTCTCAGGGTTCACTTCCTGCACTCGCCCCTTGATCACTATGTTCAGCGCACTGTTTTTATCGCCAATATCAATCAGGGTGTCACCACGGCGATAGTACGCCACATCGAGTGCTGAAAGCAGATGCTTGGCCTGTTTAACATTCAAGCGATCAAACGGCGGAGAGTTGGTATCAAATGGTTCTGGCATGGCAACTCCTTTGCATAGGAAAGACGGCACGCGATGTATATCTCAGTGTGTCTCACCACCCGTACGCTTGCCAGCCGACTTTAGTCTATGCGGCTTCGTCACATTTCTGAGGTGACTCGGGTATATCAGTTTTTTTGCTTCGCTGTCAGAATAGCCACTCTTTGAACCTTGGTAGAAGGATCCGCCAGTTTGAAACTTCATCGTCCCTCGCCATTCCATTGGCTTTCTATTTATTACGGGACTTTTTTCTTCGCCTTCGGCGTGTATCTGCCTTTTTGGTCAGTATGGCTTGCTTGGTTAGGGCTATCCCCAGATGAGATTGGGATAGTGCTCGGAGCGGGTATCATGACCCGTTTCGTGGTGAACCTAACAGTGACGCCACGCTTTCACTTGCCGGAACACTTACTCCCTGCTGCACGCTGGATGGCTTTTTTAGGTGCGACGGTGGGTTTTCTCCACCTTATCGCCACACCGAACTTGCTTTGGTTGACGGTGCTTTCTGTGCTGATTAACAGTGTGATAGGGCCTGCGGTTCCTGTGTCTGATGCGTTGGCAAATCACTATCATCGTCGCAAGCTGGTGGATTATGGCAAAGCACGGCTGTGGGGGTCATTGGCGTTTGTTGTAGGCTCAATGGCTACGGGCAGCATGGTCGACACGTTTGGCTCATCGGTGATTGTGCCGATGGCCGCTGTTGCTTTGTTGATCACTTGGTGCTGGAGTTTGTTCTCGCCAAACCCGTTGCCAAAAAATGAAACTCAGCAACCCTTAGCCAGACCGCCGATTCTTCACGTGTTGAAATCACGCAGTGTGATCACTTTTTTCATCATTGTTTCGCTCATTCAAGGCAGTCACGCGACCTACTATGCGTTCAGCGCGATTCATTGGACGCAATCGGGCGTTTCGGACTTATGGGTCGGTTATCTGTGGAGTTTGGGCGTCGGGGTGGAAGTGTTGATGTTTGCGTTCAGCCAGCGCCTGTTCGGTGGGTGGTCAGTGCAATCTCTTTTTCGTCTCGCGGCATGTGCGGTGATTCTTCGCTGGTTGCTGACGGGGTGGTCAACAGAGCTGAGTGTGCTTGTTTTCGCTCAGTCTTTACATGGGATAACCTTTGGTGTCGCGCATATTGCAGCCATGCGATATATCCAGCAGCAAACAGCGGATAGGGTGATGGCGTTGCAAGCGTTATACAGTGCGCTTCCTCTGGGCGGTGTGATGGCGGTGCTCACTGTGCTCAGTGGTGAATTTTACGGGCTGTGGGGAGGTAATAGCTTTTACCTCATGGCGCTATTAGGTGTGCCCGTCTTGTTTCTCTCGTTGCCAATGACTCAACCCAAAAACAGTGCCGTGTGTGCAAAGTCTTAGCGCGGTTCAGGGAGAGGTAGCTCACGGGGATTAGGTTGCACGTTGTTGCAGTGCAGCCGTCGTGGTAAATAAGCGATTGATAACCGCATGTCATGGAAGGATTTATGTCGGCTGGATGGATTGTGGTGCCCGTGGCACTGGCCTACCTTGGGGTTTTGTTTTTAATTGCTTGGTATGGCGATAGCCGCCCGCGTTGGCTTCGAGGCTGGCGCCCATGGATATATAGCCTTTCTATTGCGGTGTATTGTACCTCGTGGACCTTTTTTGGCACGGTCGGGCAGGCATCCAGTCAGCCTTGGTCATTCCTTCCTATCTATTTAGCGCCGATTTTGGTTTTCACCATAGGTTGGCGCTTCCTCGCTCGGATCATTTTGATCGCTAAACGCGAGCACATTACGTCTATTGCTGACTTTATTGCCGCGCGATATGGGAAATCGCAAGGTTTGGCGGTGATGGTCACCGTGATTGCTGTGCTAGGGATCTTGCCGTATATCGCGTTGCAGCTTCGCGGTATTACCATGGGGCTCGACGTGATTGCGCCGGACATTGGTAAAAGTGCAGGGTTGAATCAAGGACAGATCGCTTGGCTAGTGTGTATGTCACTGGCAATGTTCACCGTTCTGTTTGGTACACGCCATATTGACTCTACGGAGCATCACCGAGGCATGATGATGGCGGTGGCCTTTGAGTCTATCGTCAAGCTGGTGGCGTTTTTGGTGGTGGGCATGTTTGCCGTGTTTATGTTGCTCGACGCACCAGGGCCATTGCCGAGTTTGAAAGAGACTAATGTGGTGGGCGAACCGCAGTGGGGCGCGCTCTTAGTTCATACTCTGCTGACCATGGCTGCCATTATTTGTTTGCCACGCCAGTTCCATACCATGGTGGTAGAAAATGCACGTGCGCAGGATTTGCATACTGCGCGCTGGGTGTTCCCGCTTTATCTTCTTCTCATGGGTATGTTTGTGTTGCCTTTGGCTTACGCTGGGCAAATTTTCTTACCCCACTTGTCGGCCGATACGCATGTGATCCAATTGCCACTCTCAATGGGTAACGAAGGCATTGCACTGTTGGCATTCTTGGGCGGTGCATCTGCGGCCAGCGGCATGGTGATTGTGTCGACCATTGCATTGGCGATCATGGTGTCAAACGATCTGGTGTTACCCCAGTTATTGCGCCGAATGCGGGTATCTAATCGTAACTTTACGCAATTTTCTGGCTTGTTGCTGAATGTGCGTCGCGCCTTGATATTCCTGCTGCTCATCGCTGCATGGGGTTTCTATCAACTGATCCTTGAAGTGCCTTCTCTCTCTTCCATCGGCTTTCTTTCTTTCGCGGCTATTGCTCAATTTGCACCGCCATTAGTGGCGGGAATATATTGGCGACAAGCCAACAAAAAAGGCGTTTATGCCGGATTGCTGTCAGGTTTTATCGTGTGGTTGATGACGCTGATGATGCAAACGGGGATGTTGGCGGGAGATGAAAATAACAACATTGTGCTGTGGATGCTATCGCCGCCAGATATTCCTTTTTTCCGTTCGTTGAGTCCGGTCGATTGGGGCATGGTGTTGAGTTTGATGGTTAATACATTTTGCTTTGTTGGGGTCTCAATGGCGACTCGGCCTTCATTGAGCGAACGCCTGCAAGCCGCGAGTTTTGTCGGCACGCCGTTACCAGAGGGCGATGATTCCAGCCTGTATCAAAGCCGTGTGACCGTGGCAGAGCTAGAGATGCTGGCGGCGCGCTTTGTCGGTCGAACACGCATGCGTCAAACGTTTCGCGCCTTTGGTGAGCAGCGCAGTGAAATATTGTTGCCGCAGCAGCAAGCCAGCGCAGCATTGATTCGTCATACCGAGCGAGTGCTTGCAGGGGTGTTTGGGGCGTCGTCCGCCAAACTCGTGCTGACCTCTGCGCTGCAAGGGCGCAACATGCAGTTGGAAGAAATTGCCACGATTGTGGATGAAGCCTCTGAGTTGTTCGATTTCAGCCGTGGCTTGCTGCAAGGTGCAATTGAGCACATTAGCCAGGGCATTTCTGTGGTGGATAAACAACTGAGGCTGGTGGCGTGGAATCAGCGTTATGTCGAATTGTTTAACTTTCCGCCAGATTTGATTCAAGTCGGCAGGCCGATTGCTGATGTGGTGCGATATAACGCTGAGCGAGGATTATGCGGCCCAGGTGAAATTGAAGATCACGTTAAAAAACGCGTCTCTTATCTTCGCCAAGGTTCCTCACACATCTCATCACGTGTTCATCCTGATGGACGGGTGATTGAAGTGCAGGGTAACCCAATGCCCGGCGGTGGGTTTGTGATGAGTTTCACCGATATCACTGCATTTCGCGACGCAGAAGAAGCGCTAAAACAATCTAATGAAACCCTGGAAGCACGCGTCGTTGAACGTACTCAAGCGCTGGAATCTCTCAATCGCCGTCTTATCAGCGCCACCAACAAGGCTGAGACCGCCTCGCAATCGAAGAGTCGTTTGTTGGCCGCGGTGAGCCATGATCTGATGCAGCCGATGAATGCCGCTCGTTTGTTTGCTTCTTCGCTCAGTGAAATGGCGCAAGACAAAGACGTACAGAAAATGTCATCTCATATCGAAAGTGCGTTGGGCGCGGCAGAGGATTTGATTGGTGACTTGCTGGATATTTCGCGTCTTGAGTCCGGAAAGATGAAAGCCAAGATCACCCATTTTGAGCTGGATGATGTGTTTTCTACGCTCGCGGCTGAGTTCGGCATGATAGCGCGTCAACAAGGCGTGGATTTTCGCGTCCAGCATACCGGCTTGTGGATTCGCTCTGACCGACGATTACTGCGAAGGGTACTGCAAAACTTTCTTACCAATGCCTTTCGCTATAACCCTGACGGACGTGTGTTGTTGGGTGTGCGTCGTCAAGGTTCGCAATGCCGTATTGAAGTATGGGATAACGGCCCCGGTATCCCACAGGACAGACAACAAGATATCTTTAATGAATTTACGCGTATCGATCGTAAAGGTGCGGAGCTAGGACTCGGTCTTGGGCTTGCTATCGCGCGCGGTATTAGCCGTATTCTAAACCAGCCGCTGGGTCTGCGATCATGGCCAGGCGAAGGAACTGTATTTTCGATCACAGCGCAACGTGACACCGCATTGCCTCAGTATTGTAACACTGGGGTTGTGGCTGAAGAATCGGTGAAAATTGCCGAACCGTTGTCTGGGGTTCGTGTGCTGTGTGTGGATAATGAAAGGGACATTCTTTCCGGTATGGAAAGCTTGTTATCCCGCTGGGGATGCCAAGTTGATGTTGCAGAAGATCTTGAAGAAGTCGTCAGTTTGTTAGAAGGCGGCTTGAGACCTGATGCCATTCTCAGTGACTATCATTTAGCGCCGTCGTTAACAGGGTTAGATGTATTGCAACGTTGCAGGGAAATGTTAGGAGAAGAGTTTGTCGGTGCCATTATTACCGCGGATCGCACAGTGGATACTCGAACGCTGATACGCGATCTGGGTTTTGGTTATATCGCAAAACCGGTTAAGCCCTTGAAGTTAAGAGCCCTGCTTCAACCAAAAGCGAATTAACATGGAAGCATTCTTTATACCAAGGTTAGATACAGAAGCGGGTCTTATTCGTGCAGAAGGCGCTTGGGATCCACTGACGGTGGAAATACAGGTTGTCGAACTGGCAATGATGGGAACGGATGGCTGGGTAGATGTGACGTTCTGGCTTTCAGAGCAGGAGCATGAAGGAAGAGTGGCAGCGGTTATTTCTGCTGCCAAACATTATCTCGTGGGCCAATAACATCCGACTTATCTTTGGCGCATTACACCCAAAGAGACAGTGAGCGCACGCTGACGTTATTTGTCTTCGGTAAACAGGGTTTTATATTCTGCAAACACTGCCGGGGTTTCTGCGTAGTAAAGCGTACCGTCTGCTTTAACCACTAAATGAATTTCACTTGCTTCTGTTGATGGTGCGGGAAGATCAGCAACCCATTGTTTTTTATCTTGGTTATTCGTGGTCATGTCGACGGGCGTAGCATTTCTCCCTTCTTGTTGCACCAAGCTGATTTTGGCACCCTCTAGAGGAAAGTCAGAAATAAGCTTAATGGCTAAGGCATTGTCTGTTAGCTGCTCGGATCGCAGCTTGACCTTGAAGTCGCCATTTTCCAATGTACAGATACCGCTGGTATATCGACAGTTTGAGCCTGGTACCAACTTATAAGACTGCCCTTCCTTCGCCACATGTGGCTTCTCACTGACAGCAAGATCAACACCGAAATACGCGATGATGGCTAAGATAGGAGCAATGAGCATTGCTGCAATTATATGCTTGTTTTTTAACATAATACGTAACTATTTCCGCTTTCATCCTTGGGCTTATGGGCTCAACATACATTAAAAAAAGCCCCATAAAGGGGCTTTTTAGCGTTAACGTGATGCTTATGCCCTTCTTTTTAGAAGCTTGTCGCTTCCTTGGCTGCTAGCAGCTGTATAAAGAAGATTAGTGTGACTGTGCATCGCCTGCGCCAGCAGGAATGCGCACGTGTTCCACCAGATCTTTCACGTGTTGTGGTGTTTCCGCTGTTACGCGTGATACTGCGATAGCGACAGTGAAGTTAATCAACGCGCCGATAGCACCGAATGCGTTTGGCTCAATACCAAAGAACCAGTTGCTACCCCAGTCTTGCAGGAACTTCCAGTCAGCAACAAACAAAATACCTTTGTGTTGGAATACGTAGAACAGGGTGACACTGATACCTGCGATCATACCCGCTATCGCGCCTTCTTTGTTGATGGTCTTCGAGAAGATACCCATCATCAGAGCAGGGAAGATAGAGGAGCCTGCTAGACCGAAGGCGAGCGCCACCGTGCCGGCGGCAAACCCGGGCGGATTGAGCCCGAGGTAACCGGCAAAGGCGATGGCAAAGGCCATTGCTATCCGGCTAGCCATGAGCTCGTTCTTCTCGGATATATTCGGCATCATGACCCCTTTCAACAGGTCATGAGACACCGCGGAAGAGATAGCCAATAGCAGACCCGCTGCCGTAGACAGTGCTGCTGCGAGACCACCCGCTGCAACCAATGCAATCACCCAGTTAGGCAGTTGTGCGATTTCAGGGTTCGCCAGAACCATGATGTCACGGTCAACTTTCAGCTCGTTCGTTGCAGCGCTTGAGGTGTAGTTAATTTCGCCGTCATTGTTTTTGTCGTCAAAACCAAGCAGACCCGTTTTCTCCCAGTTCTTGAACCAGTCAGGACGCTCATCATAAACAAGGTGCTGACCCGGAGCAGGGTTCACAGTGTCCATCAGATTCAAACGTGCCATTGCAGCAACAGCTGGCGCAGTGGTGTAGAGAATCGCGATGAAGAACAGCGCCCAACCCGCAGAGATACGTGCGTCACGTACTTTAGGTACAGTGAAGAAACGAATGATAACGTGTGGCAAACCTGCGGTACCAATCATCAGTGACAAGGTGTAGACGAACATGTTAAGGGTGTCACCGCGTACTGATGTTGTGTATTCGCTGAACCCGAGTTCGCTCACCACCTGATCAAGCCGATCGAGCAGATAAGTATCCGTGCCTGTCATGGTACTGCCTAAGCCAATTTGTGGCAGAGCGTGACCAGTAAGTTGCAGCGAAATAAAGATAGCAGGAATGGTGTATGCGAGAATGAGGACACAGTACTGTGCAATCTGGGTATAGGTGATGCCTTTCATGCCACCGAATACCGCGTACATGAATACGATCGCCATACCGATGTACAGGCCAGTTTCGTAGTCCACTTCAAGGAAGCGACCAAATGCAACACCCACACCTTTCATCTGACCGATAACGTAGGTGATAGAAGCAATAATCAAACAAATAACGGCCACAATACGGGCAGTGTTTGAATAGAAACGCTCACCGATAAACTCAGGCACAGTAAATTTACCAAACTTACGCAGGTAAGGCGCCAGAAGTAGAGCCAGCAAAACGTAACCACCAGTCCAACCCATCAGGAATACTGAGCCGCCGTATCCCATAAAGCCGATAAGACCAGCCATTGAGATAAATGACGCTGCAGACATCCAGTCGGCGGCTGTTGCCATGCCGTTTGCAACAGGATTAACCCCACCGCCTGCAACATAAAACTCTTTCGTTGTTCCTGCGCGAGCCCAAATCGCGATGGCGATATAGAGCACAAACGTAAAACCTACGACAAGGTAAGTAACGGTTTTCAAATCCATGATACAGCTCCTTACTCGTCGTCTTCTACGCCAAACTCACGGTCGAGTTTGCGCATCTGAAAAGCGTAAATAAAAATGATTGCTAAGAAGGTATAAATTGACCCTTGTTGTGCAAACCAAAAGCCCAGTTTGTAGCCGCCGATGCGGAATTGATTAAGCTCATCAACAAACAGGATGCCGCAACCAAACGACACCACAAACCAAACCACTAATAAGCCGATCATTAGCCTGACATTTTTTTGCCAGTAAGCTTGGGCGTTATCTCTTTTCTGTTCCTCAGACATCACCATCTCCTTAAGTGCCGAGTTAACGGATTGTTACGTTTCGACAATAGCAGGCTAGATGGGAGGAAACACTGCAACTTTAGTCGAGCGAAATAAGTCCGTAACTGATTGTGCTATAGGGGATTGTGTGACGAGGGATCAACCTTTGGCTTGTTAATGGGATGTTAACTAAGCCAAAGGTCTAATAGGCTTTAGGCTAAGGTGTAAAAATCGAGAATGCCCTGTAGCAAATTGTTGGTTGCAACGGCTGCAAGGATTAAGCCCATAACGCGGCTTATGATGGATGCGCCCACTTGGCCGATGATTTTGTGGATCACACTGGCGCTTAACAGCAGCAGCAGGGTAACCACTAATACCAGCATCATAATGCCCGCAGTCATGGCTTGTTCGGCGAGGGCAAAGCGGTGATTGTCGGTGAGCATCACAATGGCCATCATGGCGCCGGGCGACGCAATAGAAGGTACGGCTAGCGGATATACTGCGGTAGCTGACAGGTCTGAGCGTGTGAGCGTATCACTGCTCATTTTGGTCTCTTGATCGGGTTTGCTCTCGCCAAAAATCATCGTTAAGGCAAATAACAGCAAGACTAAACCGCCTGCAGCCTGAAAGGCAGGCAGTGGAATTTGCATAGCTTCGAGCAAAAACTGGCCAGCGATAAGAAAGAACAGCAGGATGGACGCTGAAATGAGTACGGCTTTAACAGCCACGACACGTCGTTGCTGTTTGGTCATATGGCTGGTTTGTGAGAGGTAAACAGGGACGGAGCCGATGGGGTCAATGACAGCCCAAAGGACGACGAACTGGGTGATTAATACGCTAAGCAAGTATGGCCTCCTAGTCGAGTAGAGAAGGTCAAAAGATGGCGAGCCAGAGCGGCAAGCTATGATTGAAGATGATACCACACCTTGCTTTCAGCTTGCTGTCTGTTTGGTAAAGAGGGGGTTAAATGTGGTTAATGATCGGGTGAACTATGTTGAAGCAAAATAACCGCTTGAGTGCGATTTTTTACCCCTAACTTGCGAAAAATTGCCGTCATATGCGCTTTAATGGTGGCTTCTGATACATTGAGTTCATAGGCGATTTGTTTGTTGAGCAGACCGTCAGATAGCATACCTAACACTTTGTATTGTTGAGGTGTTAACGATGCGACCTTTTCCATTAGCGATTCTTCATCGCTATGACCACTAAAATCAACGCCCTCAGGAAAGCATGGCTCGCCGTCTAACACTTGATTTAGGGAGTTAATCAACTCTCGCATATCACTGGATTTAGGAATAAAACCCACCGCACCGTTGGCTTTCACCTGACGGACAACGCTGGCTTCTTCACTGGCAGATACGACCACGATCGGGAGCTCTGGATATTGCACCCGTAAATGGATAAGTCCTGACATGCCATTGGCGCCGGGCATTTTCAAATCCAGCAGCAGCAAATCAATATCGGGTTCTTTTTCTAAAAGCGCAGAAAGACTATCAAGCGAATCTGCTTCAAGCAGGTTCGCACCACTGATCGCCATGTGCACTGATTGGAACAGTGCATTGCGAAACAAGGGGTGGTCGTCAGCGATGACAATGGTGTATTGAGCGTCCATAGCGATTTCGTTAATACCTCTTTAACAAAAAAGCTAACACTGGGCATGAAATTGATCAATTTGCATAGGTGGGAAGTAAGAGCTTGATCCCCCGTCATCAGTAGGCAATGTCGGGGGGATCAAGTTTGAGTGCAATTAACCCTGAGAATTAATCAGCTGATTTTGCGCTAAGTGAGATAGAAAGGGGACTGGCCCCATAAAACCGGTTAAGCGAGCATCGGGCATTGGATTGCCGTCAGCATCCCAAAAATCCAGCGTCGGTAGCCCAAGCACATTCAATGATATGAGCAGTTTGATGTCTTGTGGTCGGTTGGCGGTGACATCCGCTTGTAGCAACACAATGTCTTGTAATTGCGGTGCCACCTTTGAATCATGGAAGGTGTATTTTTCAAATTCCTTACATGCAACGCACCAATCTGCATAGAAATCCAACATAACCGGCTTGCCTGCTTGTTTAGCCGCGGCCAGCTCGCGATTCAAATCGTCGATAGACGTGATGCGCGTAAAATTAACCTCAGGAATGTCCGCTTTGACGCTGTTAACAAACAATGCGTTGTAGGTGTATGCCGCACCAGTGCTGAGCCCCAGAATCGCAATGATACCTAAGATGCTCGCCAGCTTGCCTGGTTGGAGTGTTCGGCTGATGTGATACAGCCATCCCAAAGAGACAAGCAGCCACACTGCCCATAGCCATATGCTGATTTCTTCCGGCAGTAAGCGCTCCAGAAGAAAGATCGGGGCTGCCAGCAGTATCAAACCAAAGAAGGTTTTGACTTTATCCATCCATGCGCCAGCTTTTGGTAACAGCTTGTTGCCGAACATCGCTGCAATAATCAATGGGATACCCATACCTAGCGCGAGTGCATAAAGCGTGACCGCGCCAGTGAGCAGATCGCCACTTTGCGCGACATAAAGCAGAGCGCCAGAAAGTGGAGCCGTGGTGCACGGAGAGCAAATTAGTCCGGAAATTGCTCCCATCGCAAAGACTCCCGCGCTGCTGCCACCTTTTTGATGGTTACTCATTTCACTGAGCTTGGTTTGCAAACCCGTCGGAAGCTGCAGGTTAAATACACCGAACATCGACAGCGCTAGCACAACAAACAGTGCGCTTAGTCCCATCAACACATAGGGGTGTTGAAACGCCGCTTGAAATTGCAAACCGGCCGAAGCCACGACCAACCCCAATAAGGTGTAAGTCAGTGCCATGCCTTGAACGTAAAGCATGGAGAGCTTGAATGTCTGACCATGTGTTTTCTTACCGCCACCTAGCACGATACCAGTGAGAATTGGATACATAGGTAGTACGCAAGGCGTAAAAGCAAGGCCAATGCCTAAACCTAAAAACAACAAAGGCTGCCACCAGTTGTCTGCCAAGCTGCTCACATCCGTTTGTGAGCCAGAAGATGGTATTCGTGTTGCCGTTTTCTCTGATTGGTTTTGGGTAACAGTGGGTGTTTTGTCTGTTGTTGAAGTACCACTAGTCACTGCGCTTAGCGGGACATTTACGGTTTCTGGTGGATAGCAAAAACCTGCATCGGCACAGCCTTGGTAGGTGACATTTAGCGATGAGCTGTCAGTGGCGCTAAGAACTGGCACCGTGACGGTTAATGGTTTTTTATAGATCAAGACGTCGCCAAAGAATTCATCTTTGTAAGGTTGGCCTTGGCGCATCTCCATCGAGCCAACTTTTGCGTCCTCGCTGACCTTTACCTCAAACTTATCTTGATAGAGGTAATACCCAGGCATGACCTGCCAATCAAGATAAACACGATCGCCTTGCTGCGTGAAGTTGAAGGGGAACGCTTGATCAACAGGTACAAATTTCGGCGTACTATCAATCGAGGGTGCGGGGGAGTTAAACAGAGAAAACTCTGCATGTGCGGGAAATGCGCTCATTAGCGCAAGCGCAAAAATGGCGATAAATCGTGAGCCTATTGTCGACATAGCCTTCATCAGAAACTGTTTACCTAAGAGTGGAACAAACTATATCACTGAGACCGGAAAAGGCTGAATTCGTTTCCAGAAAGTGTCAGTTAAATAATTTTAGGCGGTTGGGCGTTGTTTGATCGACTGTGAAAAAAGAAAAAGGGCCCAAAGAGCCCTTTGTCGAGTGAGGTGTTGGTTACAAAATGATGCCACCAACCACAAAGCCTAGCGCAACCGAGGTGCTAATGGTGACGACACCCGGAATGAAGAAGGGATGGTTGAACACCAGGTTACCAATGCGGGTTGAACCAGTGTCATCCATTTCTACCGCGGCCAGTAAAGTTGGGTAGGTTGGCAATACAAACAGCGCAGAAACGGCGGCGAAAGAAGCGATTGCCGTTAATGGTGCAACGCCAATGGCCAGTGCGGCAGGCATTAATGCAACCGTGGTAGCACCTTGCGAGTAAAGCAACATGGAAGCAAAGAACAAAACCATTGCTAGCATCCACGGGTATTCAGACAGTAAGGTGCCTGCCACTTCTTTGATGCCATCAACGTGTGCATTGACGAAGGTTGATCCTAACCATGCCACACCCAGTACACACACACATGCTGTCATCCCCGAGCGGAAGGTCGGTGCTTCGGCAATTTTCGACGCATCAATGCCCGTGGTCAGCACAATCAGTGCAGCGGCTGCCAGCATAAAGGTCATGATGGCTTCATTACGCCCAAGTGTTGGGTTCTCAATCAAGCCAATTGAGCCCGAAATCGCAGCGGCGTAGCTCACTACAATGACGATCGCCGCCAAAAAGATGTAAGTCGCTTTTTTCGCTGTCGGCGCGATAACACGCTTTTCTGTGCCTTGCAGCTTGATCTGTCCTTTTGCCAGACGTTCTTGATAAACAGGATCGTCTTTCAGTTCGCAGCCCATGAAGTTCGCGACAAAAGCGCCCGCCATACAAGCAATAAAAGTAGTAGGAATACAGATCGCCAGTAGCGTTAGGTAACCAATACCAAGAGGCTCAAGGATGCCAGAGAAGAAAACCACTGCCGCCGAAATAGGAGAAGCAGTGATGGCGATTTGCGATGCCACCACAGCGATAGAAAGTGGGCGAGATGGACGAATACCTTGTTCTTTAGCCACTTCTGCAATAACAGGTAGCGTTGAAAACGCCGTGTGCCCTGTACCAGCCATTAGTGTCATTAAATAGGTTACGATCGGCGCATAGAAGGTGATTTGCTTTGGATTCTTACGAAGGAAATTCTCTGCTTTTTCAACCAACCAGTCCATACCGCCAGCAACCTGCATCGCTGCAATGGCTGTGATCACGGACATAATGATCAAAATAACGTCGATAGGGATGTAACTTTGGCTGGTGGGCATGCCCAAAAATAATGAAAGGGCGATAACGCCCGCGCCACCGGCTAAACCGATACCAATACCACCGATCCGCGCACCTAAATAGATAAAGGCGAGAACGACGAACAACTCCACTGCTACCATGGGTAACTCCTGCTCAAATGATGAAAATGAAAAAACAAACGGAGCGACTTTCAATCCGTGCTTTTGTGCCTTTAACCTAGATGTTTATATGGTTTCTAGGGCGCAATAACAGCGTTAAAAATCTCTTCGTTTGCTTTACATCAAGCCCTGTGAATCACCACGGTTTTGGGCTTTAAAGCAAAAAAATGGGTACTCATTGTGAGTACCCATGATTTGACACTTAGTTATAGCGCTTCGCTTTGTATTGCGGATGCATCAAGTTTTCGACAGAGAAGATATCGTCGAGCTGCTCTTCCGTTAGAAGGCCGCGCTCAAGCACAACATCTCGCACACTCTTGCCGGTTTCAGCACAGATTTTACCGACGATATCACCTTCGTGATGGCCGATAAATGGATTGAGGTAAGTCACGATGCCGATGGAGTTGAAGACATAGCTTTCACAAACTTCTTTGTTCACGGTAATGCCATTAACGCATTTCTCACCCAAGTTGATACAGGCGTTAGACAGAATCTCAATAGATTCGAACAGTGCCTGACCGATTACAGGTTCCATGACGTTCAACTGAAGCTGACCCGCTTCTGCTGCGAAGGTTACCGTGGTGTCGTTACCAATGACTTTAAAGCACACCTGATTCACCACTTCTGGGATCACAGGGTTAACTTTCGCTGGCATGATAGAAGACCCTGCCTGCATTTCTGGCAGGTTGATTTCATTAAGACCAGAACGAGGGCCAGAAGACAGTAAACGCAAGTCGTTACAGATTTTCGACAGTTTCACTGCGAGGCGCTTAAGTGCACTGTGAACCATCACATAGGCACCGCAATCTGAGGTTGCTTCAATCAGATCTTCCGCTGATGTGCAGTTAAGACCAGTCACATCAGCCAAACGTTGAACGGCAAGTTGTTGGTAACCTGCAGCTGCGTTTAGACCCGTGCCGATAGCGGTCGCGCCAAGGTTAACTTCTAGCAACAATTCGGCGGTGTACTTCAGGTTCTTCACTTCTTCTTTTAGAAGGACAGCAAAGGCGCGGAATTCTTGGCCAACCGTCATAGGCACGGCGTCTTGAAGCTGGGTGCGACCCATTTTCAGAATGTTCTTATTCTGCTCCGCTTTGCCTTCAAATTCGCTTTGCAGGTAGCTGATAGAATCCATCAGCGTTAGGATGCTGTTGTATACCGCAATACGAAAACCCGTTGGGTAAGCACAGTTGGTTGATTGACTCTTGTTGACGTGATCGTTTGGATTGACCACGTCATAGTCGCCTTTTTCCTTGCCCATGAGTTCTAGCGCAAGGTTGGCAATCACTTCGTTGGCGTTCATGTTGACCGAGGTCCCCGCGCCACCTTGATATACATCAGAAGGGAACTGGTCCATGCATTTGCCTGTGTCCAACATCAGGTCGCAAGCTTTGATGATGTAGTCACCTACATCTGCAGGGATAACCCCTAGCTCTTTGTTGGCCATTGCAGCGGCTTTTTTGGTGAATACCATGCCGCGAACAAACTCAGGAACATCTGAGATAGTGGTGCGTGAAATATTGAAATTCTCGATCGCTCGAAGGGTATGAATACCGTAATACGCATCGGCAGGAACATGGCGTTCACCGAGTAAATCTTCTTCGATACGGGTCGCGAGATGAGGGATAGTCAGATTTTTTTCGAGATCAATCGTCTGTGACATAGTTTGGCCCTAAATGAAACTTATTTTGGATAATTAATAGCCATAAAGTTCGCTGTAGAGTCCATTCACCAGAGATTTTGGCTGGATGAGTGTAAGTTTTCATCCGATTTATGCTAATGGATTTTACTCCTACACTGCCGTAAAAACATGAGAAAGATCACCAATTAAAACGAAGTCAGACTAATTGCACAGTTCTGTGATCTAGATCTTCATTGCGCTTGTTTCTCATTGTTTTATCGAGCTATCGAAACGTATTGATACTGTTAAAATCTGTACCTTAACGCTAATTTTTTTGATAATTGCCTAAAAAGCACCTGTGCTTTGTTGAACCCATTATCTAGTTTTTTCCAACCGTCAGCATTCGTTATTTAGCAATGCTAGTATGGCGGTGAAGTTTGTCGCCCTCAGAATGAGAAAGAGGTGTACGCGTGTTTCCTATTTTGCTTTTGATGTTCATTACTGTCCCTATTATTGAGATTGCCTTGTTTATTCAAGTTGGCGGCGTGTTGGGTCTATGGCCAACAGTGGCGTTGATTTTGTTGACTGCGATTGTGGGCGCGTCTTTGGTTCGCAGTCAGGGGCTGCAAACACTGATCTCTGTGCAACAGCGCTTACAGCAAGGCGAATTGCCTGCACAGCAAATCGTGGAAGGTGTGATGCTGGCCGTTGCGGGTGTTTTGCTATTGACGCCCGGTTTTATGACAGATGCGATGGGCATGGCATTTCTATTGCCGTGGCCGCGAGCATGGCTGGCAAAGCAATTGATGAGTCGCGTGAAAGTGGCTGGCTTTCAAAGTGGCTTTCAGCAACAAGGTCCGTTTGGTCATGATCCCTTTGGCGAGCGAGATGATGGGCAACCTCGAGATAAATCTGCAAATGGCAGTACGTTTGAAGGTGAGTACGAGCGCAAAAAAGACGAGACTGATCGTTTGAACTGATCTTGGATAGTCGCGGACAGAAACAACAAAGCCAACCCCACGGTTGGCTTTGTGCGTTTGGGCTTACGGAGATTAGTGCTATAATTCCGGTCTGTTTTTATATTGATCTAGCGATTCAGGGTTATCTAAGGCACTCAGCTGTGCCACAGCGCGACCATGCACTACATCGCGAACGGCAAGTTCAGCCAGTTTTCCTGACTTGGTGCGTGGAATATCGGTAATCGATAGGATCTTGGCGGGTACGTGTCTTGGTGTGCAACTGGTGCGGATCGTGTTGCGAATTTTCCGCTCAAGGGCATCATCCAAATCGATACTGGGTTTGAGTTTCACAAACAGTACGACGCGGACATCGTTTTGCCAATCTTGTCCAATCACCACGGAATCGAGGATTTCGTCTATCTGATTAACATGGCGATAGATTTCAGCGGTGCCAATGCGCACGCCACCAGGGTTCAATATGGCATCTGAACGGCCAAAGAACAGCATGCCGCCTTCATCAGTCAGCTCAACGTAATCGCCATGGAACCAGATATCTTCAATTTTGTCCCAGTAAGCTTTGTGGTAGCGCGCTCCATCGGTATCGAGCCAAAAACCCACGGGTTGGTTAGGGAAGCTGTTGCAACAGACCAGCTCGCCTTTCTCATCGCGAACAGGCTTTCCTTCGCTATTAAACACTTCAACATCAAGCGCCAAACCGCGAACCTGACTTTGACCGCGGAATACCGGTGAGATTGGGCTTCCCAACACAAAGCAGCCACAAATGTCGGTGCCTCCGGCGATTGAGCTCAGTTGCAGATCGTTTTTGACGTCTTGATAGACGTAATCAAACTGCTCTGGGCCCAACACTGAGCCGGTTGAGCACAGGGTGCGCAGGGTGGAGAGTGAATGTTCGCGCATTGGCGAATAGTTTTGTTTTTCTAGAGCTTCCAGGTATTTCGCGGATGTGCCGAATAGCGTCACTTTTTGTGCATCGGTTAACCGCCAAAGCACACCAGCATCAGGGTAAAACGGTGAGCCATCGAACAATACCAGTGTCGCGCCACTCGCCAGTGCGCTTGCCATCCAGTTCCACATCATCCAACCACAGGTGGTGAAATAGAAAACGCGATCACCCACTTTCACATCAGAATGAAGCTGATGCTCTTTCAGATGATTGAGCAGCATGCCGCCGACGCTGTGAATAATGCATTTAGGCTTACCTGTCGTACCGGATGAATACAGCACATAGAGCGGATCATTAAAGCCTACGCGTGTAAATGTTAATGCCTCGGCAGGCTTGGCCAACAGAGCGCGCCAGCATGTCTCGTCGTTGTTTAACGGTGTACCGCCGACATAAGGGATCACGACCATGTGGGAGAGACTGTCGACCCCATCCCGCACTGCACGGGCTTTATTTAGGTTGTCATGTGTTTTACCGTTGTAATGGTAGGCATCAGTAGTAAACAGCACTTTGGGCTGTGTCTGGCCGAAACGGTCTAGCACGCTGTCCGTGCCAAAGTCCGGCGACGTTGATGTCCAAATCGCGCCTAGCGAAGACGCGGCCAACATGGCAACCACAGTTTCTGCGATATTAGGAAGGTAGCCTGCCACCACATCACCTTTTTCAACGCCACAGGTTTTGAGGTAGGCGGCAATGCAACTGACTTGGCGCACGAGCTCTGCCCAAGACATCGTACTGGCTTTCTCATCTTCCCCAGAGAAGATGATGGCGTCCTTATCGGGTATGTCTTTTGCCCATTGCAGCAGATTTTCTGCAAAATTCAATTTGGCATCTGGAAACCAGCGACTGTTTTTATTGGGGTCTTTGTCTGGCTTATCGACGATACGCTCGCCTTGTTCACCGACCACGCCAGCAAATTGCCATAAGGTTTTCCAGAAGGCTTCGCTGTTTGATATTGACCATGAATACAGCTGGTCGTAATGGGTGATTTTCAACGCGTACTGACGGTTTATCGTGTTAATTAACGCTGTCAGGTTGGCATTCGCGATACGCGTTGCGCTAGGTTGCCACAGAGGCTGATTTGACATGCTTGCTCCTAAACATTGTCTGGATGCGCCTGCTCAAAGGCGGGTAAGGCCTGGCAGTGCTGTTCTATCTTTTTTAGTGTTGGGTAGGGGGTCAAATCGAGATGGTAGCGGCGGGCATTAAACAGCTGTGGAATAAGACAAATATCGGCAAGCGTTGGAATATCATCACAACAAAACGCGGTTTGTGAGTGTTCCACCTTCTTTTCTACTGCGCTCAGTCCTATGCGAAGCCAGCGCAAATACCAGTCCAGTTTTTCGTCTTCACTGTGTCCCATTGGGCCAGTAAGGTGTTTGAGTACCCGAAGGTTGTTCAAAGGATGGATATCACAGGCAATGTCTAGTGCTAAAGCTCGACATTTGGCGCGTGCAACGCTATCTGTTGGCAATATCGAAGGGGATGGGTATACCTCTTCTAGGTATTCGATGATTGCCAGCGATTGCGTCAAGACTTGACCATTATCGACCAAGGTGGGAACCAGCCCACTGGGATTAATCGTCATATAGTCATCACTTTTTTGGTCGCCGTCGAGTAACGATACTGATTGGGGCTGGTAGCTCAGCCCCTTAACATTGAGCGCAATACGAACGCGGTATGAGGCTGACGATTTACTGTAGTCATAAAGCTTCAAAGCTCGCTCTTCCTTGCTATCTTTGTTGCGCTATCCCGTAAGGGGTAACCTCTTGCTCAATCCGTCCGAAGATTGAACGACTTTCCTTGTCATGCATCTCGATTCCGACCCTATCACCATAGAGTAGAAAGGAGGTTTTGGGTGCTCCAAGATCCAGAATTTCCAACATTCGTCGCTCTGCAATGCAACAAGAGCCTTTGCTACGGTCAATATTTGACACAGTTCCTGAGCCGATAATGGTGCCAGCGCCCAATGGACGGCTTTTTGCTGCGTGCGCGATGAGGTCGGCAAAATCAAACGTCATGTCGACGCCTGCATTGGGTGCGCCGAATAATTCATCGTTAAGATGTACGGACAATGGCAAGTGCACTTTGTTGTCTTGCCAGTTCGATACTAATTCGTCAGGAGTGACAGCGACGGGGGAAAATGCCGAAGCGGGCTTGGATTGAAAGAAACCAAAACCTTTCGAAAGCTCTCCTGGAATGAGGTTTCTTAGTGAGATATCGTTGACCAGCATGAGTAATTTGATGTGTTCTCCAGCCTCACTAGATGAGGTTGCCATGTTGACATCATCAGTGATGATGGCCACTTCCGCTTCAAAATCACATCCCCAGCTTTCGTCGCACAGTTCGATATTGTCACGAGGGCCGAGGAATTTGTCGGACATGCCTTGGTACATCAAGGGATCGGTCCAGAAACTCTCAGGCATGCTTGCCCCACGTGCTTTGCGCACCAATTCCACGTGATTGACGTAGGCGCTGCCATCCGCCCATTGGTAGGCGCGGGGCAGTGGTGAGTCGCAGTCTACTGGGTGAAATGTAAATCGACCGGATGCTTTGTTGGCATTCAATGCGTCATAACGTGCTTGCAACAGTGGCGATAGGGTATCCCATTCATCTAAGGCATCTTGCAGAGTGAAGGCGATGTCTGATGCATCAACGGCTTGAGTCAGATCGCGGGACACTAAAATGAGTTTGCCATCGCGGCGGTGTTTCAGGGAGGCCAGTTTCATTGTTTACTCCTTCATTTCTTTATTCCGTTTCGTTGGACTAGCCTCGAGGGGCGTGCACCAAGACATTACGTAATCGTCAACTTCGGTTTGTTTAGCTGCTTCACCCAAATCTAGCGGCATTCGTGTGTCGATCATGACGGCGACTTCGTCGGTTTGCTTTTTCTTTGCTTTGGCGCCAGCTTCAAATGCTTTGGGGTGCGGGCCATGCGGAAAACCACAAGGGTGATGTGTCACCATGCCGGGGTGAATATTGTCGCGGCTGAAGAACTCGCCCTTGTGATAGAAAATCACTTCATCGTAGTCATCATTGTTGTGATAGAAGGGCACTTTTAATGCGCCGGGGTCTGACTCAATAGGGCGAGGCACAAAAGTGCAAATGATAAATCCGTTGGCCACGAAAGTGGTGTGTGCTGAGGGAGGCAGATGATATCGATGACTCATCAATGGGCGGATATCACGCCAATTGAGCCTAAATACGGTGAGTTCGCCTTTCCAGCCAACCGCATCGAGTGGGTTGAACGGGTAGGTGATTCGATTCATTGCATTGCGTGATTTTAAATAGACCTCCCATTGGCCTTCTTTTTGTTGCTGGGCGAGGAAGCGTTCATCCATACGAGGATGTTCGAGCATCGCAGGATCAAAGATGGCATGATCGCCGACGATCCCGCGTTCCGCACCCATGTAGGATCCGTTGGTGGCTTCGATCATCAATAACGTGACCGGCGAGTTGGGTTCGATGCGCCAGTTGGTCGAGCGTGGAATGATGAGGTAGTCGCCATCTCGAAATGTCAGATGTCCGTAATCACAATATAACGACCCTGCGCCTTCATGAACAAACAGGCAATCATCACCGTCCCCATTTCTGACCAAGTAATCCATGTTTTGATGGCAGCGCCAGATTCGAACTTTCACGTTGGAGTTAGAGAGCAATAAAGGTGCGGTGAGTGGGTTGTTACCCGTATCGGCAATGTTGTTGGTGTCAAAGGCGTGTGGGCGGAGGTCTCCTTCCCAGTCTATCCAACCAGTAGGAGCATGCTGGTGGTACATGTGCGTGGCGGGGCCAAAAAAGCCCTCTTTGCCGCATTCGCGTTCAAAGGTACCGTCGGGTAAATCGCAATGCGCCTGTTGCGATGTTACGCCTTCTTTTATAGGGAACGAAAACCACTTTCGCATTTGTCCTCCTGCCGCACGTTGTCTGTGTGGGTGATTTGAGGGAGCTGGTAAATAGTTTCATTTGAAACTACATTAAGCATAGTGCCCAATGTTAAAAAGTGGCAACTGAATATCGAGTGATTTTTGTGGTTGTTACTTGGGCTGTAATGTGACGAAAAAGGAAAGCCGTATGGCGAATGCACAAGCATTTATTTTGGATGATTTTTTACCTTACAAGTTAGTAAAAACAGCAATGCACGTCTCAGATGCGTTAGCGAAAATTTATCAAAAGGAATTTGGGATCAGCCGTTCAGAATGGCGAGTATTGGCTTCACTTGGTGCAAGAGATGGGGTGTTGTCGAAAGACTTAGCCAAAGAAACGAGTATGGATAAGGTAAAGGTATCGCGCATCCTCAATAGGCTCGAAGCGAGTGGCATAGTGATGCGTGAGACGCTAGAGAAAGATCAACGCGCTGCACTTATTCGATTGACCCAGCAAGGCAATGAACTTTATCAAAAGATAGTGCCACGGGTGTTGGATTGGGAGCGTAAAGTGCTTGATGGGCTTACGGGGACTCAGTATCACGATCTATACGCCGCGCTTGATACACTTCAACATCGAACCCGAGAACTCGAAGATTAAACGGTTTGTGGTTTGTCATGTTGACTTACGAAGTAGGGACTGGCGTTGCCAGAGTGCGACGACGAAGTAACAACGCGATGCCATAAGCAATCATACCCGCGATGCCATTGGCGGCAGCGATACCGATAAACATACCTTCTGTGTTGTCTAAAAGGCTTCCAATCCACGCCATCGGCAGTAGCAAAACAAATAAACGCATAAGGTTTATCGCGAAAGCCAGCACTGGTTTTTTCATGGCATTGAGCGCACTGACCAACATCATCATTACTCCTTGCATACCGTAACTTGCCGGCACAACAATCAAGTAGTGCCACAGTTTGTTTTGCACCGCAGGTTCTTGACTGAACATAGATGCGATAGGCGCGCTTAATGGCACCATTGCAATGAAAATGAGTAGCTGGAACAAGATGGAAAAGCGCATGGCTCGGAACAATGCATCGAAAGCTCTCGATGGGTTACTGGCTCCGAAATTTTGTGCCATTAGCGGTGTTAATGTTGAGGTCAATGCCATCATAACAATAAGTAGAAGAGATTCTATGCGTTGCGCCGCGCCATAAGCGGCAACTGCAGCCGTGCCTTGTGCGGCTAATAACATCATGAGAATGGCGCCGGATATCGGATTCAATGCATTCGATAACGCGGCGGGCGTGCCGATGGCAAGGATGTCTTTCCAATCTTGAATGAGTTTACTAGGGGATGGGCGAGCAAGCAGCTTTTCCCTCTTTATTAGTACATACAAAGAACATACGAGCGCCCCTGCCCAGCTAATGGCACTGGCGATGGCGGCACCTTGTACGCCTAACTCGGGGACAGGGCCGAGACCAAATATCAGTAATGGATCGAGAAGGCCGTTGATGACGCCAGCCACGATCATAATCTTCGCAGGGGTTTTGGTGTCTCCGGTGGCGCGTATGGCAGAGTTGCCGGCCATAGGTATCACGAGCAAAGGAATACTGAGATACCACACGTTCATGTAATCATGGATAAGCGGAAGTAAGCGGTCTTGTGCACCCAACAGCCTAAAAAGCGGATCTATAGTCGATAGGCCAATGATGCTGGCAACAATGACCAGTAGCACCGCCAAAATCAACCCGTGTCCGGATATTCTTGCTGCATCACCTATATCACGCTTGCCAAGCGAACGGGCAATACAAGTTGAAAGGCCTACCCCTATGCCCATAGTGATGCAATTCACGGCAAACGTGATCGGGAAGGTGAAACTAACCGCTGCTAATGCATCTGTACCTAAAAGGGATATAAAGAAGGTATCAACAAGGCTAAAAGCCAAAATAGCAACAAGGCCAAACACCATAGGAATGGTCATGTTTTTGAGGACTTGGTCGATGGGCCCTGTCAGTAGGCCATGTTTATCCTTCATACTACTCTCGGATAGTTTCTTCTCGCTTTGAGAAGAAAAGCGGAAATGTCGAAATCGACTGGCTATCTTCTTTGTCTATAAGGCAGGGCTACCCTAATGGATAGAATGTGATGTCGCAAAAGATATTGGCCAAAAAAATGGAAAAAATTTGCATTTTCCCCCTTGGGATTGAGATAACCCACCCCCACTTAGAAGGTACTTTGGAAGCGACGAACGCTGTTGTTTCCTTTTTAATTCCATACATGGATCACTACATTAATTCAGGAGACGACCAATGAACATTCGTCCACTACATGACCGAGTAATCGTTGAACGCCAAGAAGTTGAATCAAAATCTGCTGGTGGCATTGTTTTAACTGGTTCAGCTGCTGAGAAGTCGACTCGCGGTGTTGTGCTAGCAGTAGGCAAAGGCCGTATCCTTGAGAACGGCACTGTTCAGCCTTTGGACGTTAAAGTTGGCGACACTGTTATTTTCTCAGAAGGCTACGGCACTAAGACTGAAAAAATTGATGGTAAAGAAGTCCTGATCCTGTCTGAAAACGACATCATGGCTATCGTTGAGTAATTACTATTTCACTATAGAAACAGAATTTATAAAGGAAGAGAGAAATGGCAGCTAAAGACGTTAAGTTTGGCAATGATGCACGTACAAAAATGCTGGAAGGCGTAAACGTTCTAGCAAATGCAGTGAAAGTAACCCTTGGCCCTAAAGGTCGTAACGTTGTTCTGGACAAATCGTTTGGCGCACCTGTTATTACTAAAGATGGCGTATCTGTTGCTCGTGAAATTGAACTGGAAGATAAATTCCAGAACATGGGCGCACAAATGGTTAAAGAAGTGGCGTCACAAGCTAATGATGCTGCTGGTGACGGTACAACAACTGCCACGGTTATCGCGCAATCTATCATTACTGAAGGTCTTAAAGCAGTTGCAGCGGGTATGAACCCAATGGATCTGAAGCGTGGTATCGACAAAGCAGTCATCGCTGCTGTTGAAGAGTTGAAAGCACTGTCTGTTCCATGTGCAGATACCAAAGCGATTGCGCAAGTTGGTACTATCTCAGCAAACTCTGATGAGACAGTGGGTAAACTGATTGCAGAAGCAATGGAAAAAGTTGGTCGTGACGGTGTTATCACTGTTGAAGAAGGTCAATCTCTTCAAGACGAGCTAGACGTAGTAGAAGGTATGCAGTTTGATCGCGGCTACCTGTCTCCTTACTTCATTAACAACCAAGAGTCTGGTTCTATTGATTTAGATAGCCCATTCATCCTATTGGTTGACAAGAAAGTATCAAACATCCGTGAATTGCTACCGACTCTGGAAGCAGTTGCGAAATCTTCACGTCCACTGCTGATTATCGCTGAAGACGTAGAAGGTGAAGCATTAGCAACACTTGTTGTGAATAACATGCGTGGCATCGTGAAAGTCGCTGCTGTTAAAGCACCAGGTTTCGGCGACCGCCGTAAAGCAATGCTACAAGACATTGCGACACTGACTGCAGGTACTGTGATTTCTGAAGAAATCGGTATGGAACTGGAGAAAGTAACGCTGGAAGATCTTGGTCAAGCAAAACGCATTACTATTACTAAAGAAAACACCACTATCATTGATGGTGCAGGTGATGAAGCATCTATCCAAGGTCGTGTTTCTCAAATCCGTCAGCAAATCGAAGATGCAACGTCAGATTACGACAAAGAGAAACTGCAAGAGCGTGTTGCTAAATTGGCAGGCGGCGTTGCAGTAATCAAAGTTGGCGCAGCAACTGAAGTTGAAATGAAAGAGAAGAAAGATCGCGTAGAAGATGCACTGCACGCAACACGAGCAGCTGTAGAAGAAGGCGTGGTTGCCGGTGGCGGTGTTGCACTAATCCGTGCTGCACACAAAGTCGTAGATCTTCAAGGCGACAACGAAGACCAAAATGTAGGTATTCGTGTAGCGCTGCGCGCGATGGAATCGCCAATTCGTCAAATCGCATTGAACGCCGGTGATGAAGACTCTGTTGTTGCTAACAACGTGAAAGCTGGTGAAGGTAGCTACGGTTACAACGCAGCGACTGGCGAATACGGCGATATGATTGAAATGGGTATCTTGGACCCTACCAAGGTAACGCGTTCAGCTCTGCAATTTGCAGCATCTGTCGCTGGCCTGATGATTACCACTGAAGCAATGGTAACCGAAGCGCCTAAGCAAGATGGCTCTGCAATGCCTGATATGGGCGGCATGGGTGGCATGGGCGGGATGATGTAATCTCCGTTTCTGCAGAAACTATTCTAGAAAGCCCGCGTTAGCGGGCTTTTTTTCGTATAAAGAAAGAGTTAGTCAAGGCCACGTGTTCTCTGGGCTGTACGAGAATTGACTAACATGCAATTTTGATTAAAAAATAGTCGTGCGGTTTTTGGATTCTGTGCTTTACTCAATAATCTCGCAGTCACAAAACAGTCATTGCAGTGAAATCATATCGACATATGGGCCTTGACCTCTGACTCTCATCGGTACAGATTTGTATATGCAGCATGCATTTTGTACAAAAATGTCGATTTTGAGCGATTAGTGACCATTTGGCATCGAAAGTGTGATTTTTTTCATGAAACCACTTGCGCCAAACTCTGAAGTCCCTATACTGCGCCCCATCGACACGGAACACGGCGAGTTAAGCCGCTTACCAAGTCAACGTTCTTTAACAATTTGACCTATACAATCTGTGTGGGCACTCGTACTTGATAGACATAAGATTTATCAATGAACTGAGTGACCCAAGATGGTTGAGCTTTTCGAAGTGACACTGTCAACACAGTCAATGCAGTTTTGCCTTAGGGCAAAAAAGTAATTCAGTATTCATTGAGCGTTAGACCTGTTTCTTCGGAAATGGGGATAACAAGAAAAATTCTAATTGAAGAGTTTGATCATGGCTCAGATTGAACGCTGGCGGCAGGCC
>NZ_JBGONO010000028.1:0-1272 GCF_041439165.1 Enterovibrio sp. FF113
ATTGAGATTCCGGCAGTAGCGGCGAGCGACCCCGGATTAGCCCTTAAGCAGTTTAAGTGTTAGTGGAAGCCTCTGGAAAGTGGCGCGATACAGGGTGATAGCCCCGTACACGACAATGCGTTTATTGTGAAAACGAGTAGGACGGGACACGTGGTATCCTGTCTGAATATGGGGGGACCATCCTCCAAGGCTAAATACTCCTGACTGACCGATAGTGAACCAGTACCGTGAGGGAAAGGCGAAAAGAACCCCTGTGAGGGGAGTGAAATAGAACCTGAAACCGTGTACGTACAAGCAGTGGGAGCCTCTTTATGGGGTGACTGCGTACCTTTTGTATAATGGGTCAGCGACTTACTTTTAGTAGCAAGGTTAACCGAATAGGGGAGCCGTAGGGAAACCGAGTCTTAACTGGGCGAATAAGTTGCTAGGAGTAGACCCGAAACCGAGTGATCTAGCCATGGGCAGGTTGAAGATTGAGTAACATCAATTGGAGGACCGAACCGACTAATGTTGAAAAATTAGCGGATGACTTGTGGCTAGGGGTGAAAGGCCAATCAAACTCGGAGATAGCTGGTTCTCCCCGAAAGCTATTTAGGTAGCGCCTCGGACGAATACTACTGGGGGTAGAGCACTGTTAAGGCTAGGGGGTCATCCCGACTTACCAACCCTTTGCAAACTCCGAATACCAGTAAGTACTATCCGGGAGACACACGGCGGGTGCTAACGTCCGTCGTGGAGAGGGAAACAACCCAGACCGCCAGCTAAGGTCCCAAAGTTATCGCTAAGTGGGAAACGATGTGGGAAGGCTCAGACAGCCAGGATGTTGGCTTAGAAGCAGCCATCATTTAAAGAAAGCGTAATAGCTCACTGGTCGAGTCGGCCTGCGCGGAAGATGTAACGGGGCTAAGCGATACACCGAAGCTGCGGCATCAACTCTTCGGAGTTGTTGGGTAGGGGAGCGTTCTGTAAGCCGTTGAAGGTGAACTGTAAGGTTTGCTGGAGGTATCAGAAGTGCGAATGCTGACATGAGTAACGATAAAGGGGGTGAAAAACCTCCTCGCCGGAAGACCAAGGGTTCCTGTCCAACGTTAATCGGGGCAGGGTAAGTCGACCCCTAAGGCGAGGCCGAAAGGCGTAGTCGATGGGAAACGGGTTAATATTCCCGTACTGCTTATAACTGCGATGGGGGGACGGAGAAGGCTAGGTGAGCTTGGCGACGGTTGTCCAAGTTCAAGTGCGTAGGTGGGTGTCTTAGGTAAATCCGGGACGCTG
>NZ_JBGONO010000028.1:1371-62097 GCF_041439165.1 Enterovibrio sp. FF113
GCGGATGGAGCTAGAGGCAGTCGCAGATACCAGGTGGCTGCAACTGTTTATTAAAAACATAGCACTGTGCAAAATCGAAAGATGACGTATACGGTGTGACGCCTGCCCGGTGCCGGAAGGTTAATTGATGGGGTTATCTTCGGAGAAGCTCTTGATCGAAGCCCCGGTAAACGGCGGCCGTAACTATAACGGTCCTAAGGTAGCGAAATTCCTTGTCGGGTAAGTTCCGACCTGCACGAATGGCGTAATGATGGCCACGCTGTCTCCACCCGAGACTCAGTGAAATTGAAATCGCAGTGAAGATGCTGTGTACCCGCGGCTAGACGGAAAGACCCCGTGAACCTTTACTACAGCTTGGCACTGAACATTGACCCTACATGTGTAGGATAGGTGGGAGCCTTTGAAGCATCGTCGCTAGATGGTGTGGAGGCAATCTTGAAATACCACCCTTGTATGCTTGATGTTCTAACGTTGGCCCCTAATCGGGGTTGCGGACAGTGCCTGGTGGGTAGTTTGACTGGGGCGGTCTCCTCCCAAAGAGTAACGGAGGAGCACGAAGGTGGGCTAATCACGGTCGGACATCGTGAGGTTAGTGCAATGGCATAAGCCCGCTTGACTGCGAGAATGACAATTCGAGCAGGTACGAAAGTAGGTCATAGTGATCCGGTGGTTCTGAATGGAAGGGCCATCGCTCAACGGATAAAAGGTACTCCGGGGATAACAGGCTGATACCGCCCAAGAGTTCATATCGACGGCGGTGTTTGGCACCTCGATGTCGGCTCATCACATCCTGGGGCTGAAGTCGGTCCCAAGGGTATGGCTGTTCGCCATTTAAAGTGGTACGCGAGCTGGGTTTAGAACGTCGTGAGACAGTTCGGTCCCTATCTGCCGTGGGCGTTGGATGATTGAGAGGGGCTGCTCCTAGTACGAGAGGACCGGAGTGGACGAACCTCTGGTGTTCGGGTTGTCACGCCAGTGGCATTGCCCGGTAGCTAAGTTCGGAATTGATAAGCGCTGAAAGCATCTAAGCGCGAAGCGAGCCTCGAGATGAGTCATCCCTGACACTATAAGTGTCCTAAAGGGTTGTTGGAGACTACGACGTAGATAGGCAGGGTGTGTAAGTGCTGCGAGGCATTGAGCTAACCTGTACTAATTGCCCGTGAGGCTTAACCATACAACACCCAAGGGGTTTTAGCGGACTCAGATAAGAACGTTGAATGTGTATTGAGAGCATATAGCTAGTCAGAATTTTCCCAGATTTAGTATCTTGCCGTTATCCATAGCGATAGCGTAGGCAGGGTTTATTCTGGCAAAGCCGCCCACGAGCTGAGCGAGGAAGTGTACGACTGTACATGACCGAGTGAAGGAGGCAGGCAATGCAGCCAGAGTGAAGCCTGACAAGCGGGATACAACAACAGAATTTGCTTGGCGACCATAGCATTATGGACCCACCTGATCCCATGCCGAACTCAGTAGTGAAACGTAATAGCGCCGATGGTAGTGTGGGGTCTCCCCATGTGAGAGTAGGACATCGCCAGGCTTCAAATTCGTTTTCATCTTTAATAAAAAGATGAAGGCAAAAAGTGTAGATACACGCATTGAACGGTGTGTATCGGATAGACACTCAGGTGTTTATCCCCGTGTGGAGCGGTAGTTCAGTTGGTTAGAATACCGGCCTGTCACGCCGGGGGTCGCGGGTTCGAGTCCCGTCCGCTCCGCCACTTATTTAGACAAAGTTAAGTCTTTAAAACAACTACAGGGGTGTAGCTCCAATTGGCAGAGCAGCGGATTCCAAATCCGCGTGTTGGGAGTTCGAATCTCTCCACCCCTGCCACTTTTGAAAGCCTCGACAGAAATGTCGGGGCTTTTTCGTATTTGTCGCTTTTTCAAAGCGATGTTGGGAGCTGGAACGCCAGCCCGGTCGAATCTCTCCACCCCTGCCACTTTTGAAAGCCTCGACAGAAATGTCGGGGCTTTTTCGTATTTGTCGCTTTTTCAAAGCGATGTTGGGAGCTGGAACGCCAGCCCGGTCGAATCTCTCCACCCCTGCCACTTTCGAAAGCCTCGACAGCAATGTCGGGGCTTTTTTGTATTTTTCGCTTTTCAAAGCGATGTTGGGAGCTGGAACATCAGCCCGGTCGAATCTCTACACCCCTGCCAGTTCTATTTGCTCATGCCAAAACTAAAGCCTTACACTGGGCGTTCCTGAAACAATGCTGAGGTTTCATTCGTCTAGTTGAAGCTCAACAAGTCATAGTGGGATGTATAGCGTATTAAAGTGTCAGGCTTTATCAACAAGCTGAAGTGGTGATGAGATTTTGCAATAAGGACAAGCTCTACACTCAGTGTTTGGGCTAAATGATCGATGGCTTTTCCAACTGGGCCATCGACGACGTACACATGCTCTTTTGATAGTTCGGTTCCCAATAGCAATGCTTCCAGCTTATTTTCGAGCTCTTTTTTTTTGCTATCAACGACCTTGTCGCCATCTGCCTTGCCGAAATAAATCTCGTCATCTGTGTAGTCTTCACCCATGTAGGTAGCATATCCGACGTAAAGTTCCGCGTTGAGTTGCACCGCAATAGCGAGAGCTTTGTGTAAATGGGGTTTAGAGTCCAGATCAAGTGCGTAAAGTATTTTGCTGTACATAGCCTATGCCTTCTTCGGTTTGTTGACCCATGCATACTCTAATCGCGATACAAAACCGTGATAAATCAGAGCAACAATCACGATGACACATGCACCTGCTAGCACAGGGTAAAGCGCAAACGTGAAACTTGTGTGTCCACCCAACATGATAAGCAACGGATTACCGCCGGCAGGAGGATGAGTGACATTAAACAGAATCATAAAGAAAATCCCTGTACCTACAGCTAACCCGAGTGACCAAAATTCAGGAGGAAAGAGATTGGCAAAAATGACGCCGACGATGGCTGTTGTTAGGTGGCCTAAGATGACATTGGGAGGTTGTGCTAGGGGGCTTTGGGGCAATCCAAAAACCAGAACCATGGTTGCTCCGAAAGGTGCCATTAGGACATAATCACCTTTCGCACTTTCATCAATTAATGCCAGCAAGGCGATACAAATGGAAGAGCCAATCGCTGCAACGAAGGCAATCATCCAAGGTTTTTGAGCTGGGTGTAAAATACGGTAATAGATGCCTTTCGATTCATTAACCATTTTTTGCTCCTGAATGTGCGAGTCGAGAGAGTATAGGGGCAATTGAATGTTGCACATGTGAATTAGAGCGCCGTGTCCCGCTATTGAAACGACTGTTATGAGTTCATCGACAATATTGATCAGGGGAGAGCGAAATACCCTTGCTCTTAGATAGATCGATCGAATGTTAAACTAATAAATAAGGTGCCGCTTTTTATGAGACAACTTAGATCCCGATGGGCAATCCTTGGCGTATTATTATTAATCAGCGGCATTCTAACGGTCTATATGGTTGTTGATGTACCGGCGGAGGCGAGTTTGGCATCAGGAGAGGCAAGCGTTCGCTGTCGTGACTATTCAGAGGCCGAAACGATTGATGTGACCAAACCACTAAATATCGCGGTATGGAATATCTTCAAACAACAATTAGATGGTTGGGAGGCTGAGCTTTCGGATTTATCGAAAAAAAATTCACTGATATTACTTCAAGAAGCTCAATCTAAACCTCAGCTTCTCAGCTACATTGAGCGAGAAGGGTGGCACAGTAATCAGGCATACGCATTCGCGATCAATGGTGAAATTGCTGGCGTGATGACTTTGTCTGAAGTGAAGCCATCAAAAGTCTGCGCCTATACCAAAGTTGAGCCATACCTGCGCTTACCGAAAAGTGCTCTTTACAGTGCATTCTCCTTGTCTGATGGAAATACTCTGTCTGTTATTAACCTACACAGTATTAACTTTACTTTTGGAGTGGAAGAATACCGAGAGCAGCTTCAGTCGCTGGTTGATGCGGTGAGCGATATCAGTGGTTCACTCATCATTGCTGGAGACTTTAATACTTGGAGCGATGAACGTCTGAATGTGGTTAAAAAAGAACTTGATGAGCTTGGACTGAAAGAGGCTCAATATAGCAGCGACGATCGACTGACAGTTTTTGGTCATCCACTTGATCATTTGTTCTACCGAGATCTTGAACTTAATGTATCTTTGTCAAAAAAGACAACGGCGTCTGACCACGCATTCATTGAAGCGTCACTGACATTTCTTTCTCAATAACAAAAGGGCAGTATTGCTACTGCCCTTCATGTCTTTAAATGGCTTTTGCTACTTCAACTAACGGCTCGTTTTCATAAAGTGGTCTTAATGCCTGCAGCACATCAGATCTTGAAATCACACCGACTAAGCGGCCATTAGTGATAACCGGCAAAATATGCGGTTTACTTATTTTAGCCTCTTTAACTCGCTCTTTTAGCGATAAATTGGAGAAGCTTGTTGCGATACCCATCGGAGATACAGGGAAAACCTTTTCTTTGTCCATGACTAAGAATTCAGCGACGTCAACTAAGCTTTCTTCTGCATTTAACGCCGTCACATCATCACACATCAACTCGCCAACGACTTGTTTCGCATCAGGTAGATAGTCCTCACACCAAAGATTAACCATCGCATCATGTACTGAGAAAAAACCTACAACCTGCATTTGACTGTCGCAAACTGGCGCACCAGTTATGCCATTAGAAAGCAAGGTGTCAATGGCTTGAGCCGTGCGGTCACTTGCTTTCAAGACGATAGGGTTTGTATTCATTAGATCTTTTACTTTCACGGAGTTAATCATGGCAGAGTCCTTACTGGCTTTAGCGATAGTCACTGGCGTGTTAATGCTCAGCATGTCGGGTTGTTGCATTTGTTTTCGGTAGATCCCCCAGTTAGCTAGACCGACAAGCACGGCGCCGCCAACAATATTGCCTAAGGTAACGGGGATCAGGTTGTTGATGATGAAGTTGTTGAAGGTGAGGTCAGCATAGTTTGCTGCATTAGCGCCAAGTCCAAGCCAAAAGGTATCTGGAGAAAAATTGGCGATGACGATGCCTAATGGCACCATGAACATATTGGCAATACTGTGTTCAAAACCGCTAGATACAAACATTGCGACAGGCAACATTGTCATTACAGCTTTGACAATGGGGTTGGCAGAACAAAAAGTGAGCCAAATAGCAGTACAAACTAAAATGTTACACAAAACGCCTAAAGTGAAGGCTTCGAGCCAAGTGTGGTGAAGTTTATGCTGGGCAATATTAAGCGCATTTAAGCCCCATTGACCGCCATCAAGCTGGTATAAGCCTGCCGCGGTTACCATGATGACAAGGAGTGTTGCCCCTAAGAAATTGCCAAGGTAGACCTTTCCCCAGGTTGAAAGCAGCTTGCTGATGCTTACCTGATTATTGGCCCATGAAATACTCGACAGCACTGTGCTGGTAAATAGCTCGCCTTCAAAAATAACAATCAAGATCAGTCCCATGCTAAAAGCGAAACCGCCGATCAGTCGATTAACGCCCCAGTTTGTGCTGTCATTGCCTGTAGTTACTGTGATGTAAAACAGAAAGGCGAGACCGATAAAGGCACCAGCCAGAATGGCTAAACTGAGTGTGGCACCGCTGCGTTTGCTAATTTTCTTTAGCGCATAACGTTCCGCTTCATTCATCATTTCTGATGCAGAAAAACCTTTGACTGAAACGAATTCGTGATCAGAGTAGGCCGTCGTCATCGCAATGCCTCCCATATGTATTCATGTCATTCTCCTTGTGATTTAGCTTGGCGATTGCCTTGCTTCTTAATCAGCGTAATGGGGAATGGTTGATCAAGTACAATTGATAATTCTTTGAATTATATTCAGATTTATTGATGATTTTTCCGTGGTAGGTACAATGGAGACATGATGTCTTTAGGGTTATTTCAGTGACTCTTTTTAGGGAAGAAAAGCGATGCGATATTCACTCAAACAGTTAGCAGTATTTGACACTGTGGCAGATACTGGCAGTGTTAGTCAGGCCGCTGAAGTGCTGTCTCTGACACAGTCGGCAACCAGTATGTCACTGGCACAGTTAGAAAAAATGCTTGGTAGGCCATTATTTGAACGTAAGGGGAAACGGTTACTCCTTACGCACTGGGGAAGTTGGTTGAGACCTAAAGCCAAACGTCTTTTGAGAGATGCTCAACACATTGAAATGGGGTTTTATGATCAGCACTTACTGAGTGGTGAAATTCGCTTAGGAGCAAGTCAAACCCCCGCAGAGCACCTAGTTCCGGACCTTATCAGTATTATTGATAATGACTTTCCGGAAATTCGCATTTCGCTTGGTGTTCATAGTACCAGTTCAGTTATATCTGGTGTCCTCGATTACCGCTATGATTTGGGTATTATTGAGGGGCGATGCGATGACAATCGCCTTCATCAAGAATCTTTGTGTACAGATCACCTGAAAATCGTCGCCTCTGCTCATCACCCTTTTTCGCGTTACGATCGCGTTAGTATTGCGCAATTAGAACAAGCGAAATGGGTATTGCGAGAACATGGTTCAGGCACGCGAACCGCGTTTGAAAGTGCGATTTCCAATCACATTGCAGACTTGGATGTTTGGCGGGAATACGAACATGTCCCCGTCATTCGGAGCCTTGTCGCGAATGGCTCATATTTAACCTGCTTGCCATATCTAGATGTGGAACGTTACATTGAAAACGGTAAATTGGTTGCGCTGAATGTACCTGAACTCGATATTTCACGTTCATTATCGTTTGTTTGGCGAGTCGATATGGCAGAGAACCCGTTAGTCGATTGTTTCAAGCGGGAAGGGATAAGAATGATGAAACGTCACCCTATGGTGATGTGATATAAAAAACGCGTTGTATCAATACAACGCGTTTTTTATATTTTTCAATGTAGATGCCAGACGTGTTATGCGCTGACTTTAGTCACATCGATATGCAGCTTCAGTTTTTGCCCTGGCTTGATATAAGCGCTCTTTTTCAGAGCGTTCCATTTAACAAGGTCCGTCACTGACACGCCATAGCGTGAAGCAATACTGCTCAATGAATCACCTTCGCGGATTTTGTAAAAAATAGTGCGGATACGTGCTCCATCTTCCCCTTTCTTCCAAACCACCAGGTCTTGGCCGATACGTAATGGATCTTTCGGGCTCATGCCATTCCAACGTGCGAGTTCTCCATGAGAGACACCATGCTTACGCGATATGGTCCAAAAGCTGTCACCTCTGGCAACGGTGTGTGTGAGTTTGTAATCTCCGCGTTTTTTACTGGTCATTTTGGCTAGACGTTGCGGTGCGCTTAGGGCGTATTGGCTTTCGTCTTGAAGTGCGACAGGGATTATAAGGTGTTGTCCAACACGAATACTGGTTCCTTTAATGCTGTTGGCACGTTGTATCAATTTTACTGTTGTATTGTGACGCTGTGCGACCAGACCTAAAGAATCACCACTTTTAACTTTGTAACGGGTAACTTTGATACCTTGGTTATTATTCTCTGCTAGCTGAGCATTAAAGCGAGCTATGTTTTCTTTTGGCAACAGAAGATGAGTCACACCATCAGGCGCTGTAGCCCAATGGTTGTATGCAGGGTTTAAGCTCTGAAGTTCAGAAAGAGACAGTCCCGCATAATTCGCAGCAAGGGCTAAATCCATTTGAACGTTAGGCTCTACCAATTCAACCACTGGTTTGTTGGCAACCTCAGTTATAGACAAGCCGTATTTGTCTTTGTTTTTAATCACGTCAGCGACAGCAATCAGCTTAGGAACATACCCTCGGGTTTCTTTCGGTAGCGACAGTGACCAAAAATCAGTCGGCAGGCCTTTGGCTTTATTGTTTCTAATGGCGCGAAATACTCGCCCTTCGCCGGTGTTGTATGCCGCTAGTGCGTGTAGCCAATCACCATCAAATTTTTTGTGAAGATATTCCAATAAATCTAACGCTGCGTCAGTCGATGCGACCACATCTCGACGACCGTCATACCACCAGTTTTGCTCTAGTCCAAATCGACGACCTGTATCCGGCACAAATTGCCACAAACCTGCCGCACGACCATGTGAGTATGCAAACTGATCGAATGAGCTTTCCACGACTGGAAGCAAAGCAATCTCGAGCGGGATTCCGCGCTCTTCGACTTTTTCTGTGATGAGGTGGAGGAAAGGTTCTGCGCGTTTAGCGACTGTTTGTAGATGCAGAGGGTTTTTCAAATACCAGTTGCGGTAATATTGCACCCGCTTGTTTTCTGGTACGGGCATTTCCAACTGCATGGTAATCCGATCCCAGACATCCTCCTGACTTTGCGGGGTGATGACAGGTGTTACGACCACCGCTTCAACCTGAGTGTTTTCAGCTTTCTCGTGGGTCAGCAACGCTTCCTGCTGTTCTGGCGTATTAGTCGTTGTCGCGACGTCATCTTGCCCAGTCAATTGGCATCCTGCGAGGAACATCGATCCCACTAATACATAACGGAACTTCATTAATAACCTAACCTTTCAAAAATTGGCCGATGATAGTAATCGGCCTTCAATGCTGCTTACAAGTGACTTGCGTCAAAATTCATCTTTCCAGCGTCTGAGCGCTGCAAACGTTTCTGTTTCTGAGCTATCCGTTGCACGATGTTGAACTGCCGATTTTATTGAGGCTTGGTCAACGCGCAAAAATGGATTGATATTTTTTTCTTTTCCAATCGTTGATGGCAACGTGATCTTGTTGTTAGATCTCAACACATCAACGCTCAAAGAATAATCCTTAAGCGCAGTATTGCTGGGTTCAACGGCTTGAGCAAATTTTAGGTTTGATTGTGTGTATTCGTGCGCGCAGAACACCAATGTATCGTCAGGCAGAGACGACAGGAGTGATAACGACTTGTGCATCTGAGCCGGGCTGCCCTCGAACAATCGGCCACAACCGCCTGAAAAGAGAGTGTCACCGCAAAACAGCATATCCTCAGAATAATAGACAATATGATCAAGGGTATGCCCTGGCACTTCGCGCACAACGAACTCACTACCGAAAAGGGTAAATGTTGATTTGTCCTTCAGGGGGTGAGTAACTTGAGGGAAGCGAGCGGTCGCTGGGCCATAAACCGTGGTGTTCGGGTAATGCGATGTGAGCTCAGGCACACCACCAACATGATCGTCATGGTGGTGGGTAATCAATATTGCGTCTAAGATAAGGCCGTGGTTCTCTAAGAACGCAAAAACGGGCGTGGCATCTCCTGGGTCGACAACAACACAATGATTGTCATCATTTTTTATCAGCCAGATGTAATTGTCATTTAATGCGGGTATGCTTGATACAGATAGCATTTAAACTCTCCAGCTATAACTCAAATACACTATGAAACCAGCACGCAGTCAACGTCCACTGGAATACCCTTATACATGGGATCAATTCGCTCATGGCGAGTGGGCGTGCTCACACATACAGACACGGCTGGATGAATGGCTCCCTCGCTTCTTCGGCTATCACATGCTCAAACTGGGTGGCTTAAGCATCGAATTAACCAGTGGGCATTGTAACATTCATCATCAGGTCTGCATTGATAAGTTAAATCCTCTGCGAAATGTTGAATCTGAAAGTTACGAATTGCCGTTTGTTGATAAAGCTTTCGATGTTTGCATTCTCGCCAATCAACTCGATTATTCGGATGATCCCCACCGGCTTCTGCGCGAAATCGATAGGGTAATGATAGATGATGGCTATTTAGTCATATCGGGAGTGAATCCTAGCAGTTTGATGGGGATCGGCCGCATAATACCGTGGCGGAAGAATCAACTGCCGTGGAATGGGCGAATGTTTTCTCCGCTTCGAGTGCGAGATTGGTTAGGGCTGCTGAATTATGAGTTGGTCGAAATGTCCTGTTTCGGGCTTATTCCGGTTACAAAGCATCGTACTTGCGGGGTTTGGTTTGAAAATGCATGCTCTGGGTTGTTGCCAGCGATGGGGTCGCTGTATTTCATCGTGGCACGAAAACGCACTTACCCTTTAAAACTGATAAAAGCAAAGTTGAAACTAAAGAAGCAACTATCGCCAGTGGGTATCAATTACCGAACTGGCGGCGCGTAAGACGCTATTCGCTAGGTTGATAGCCTGTGTCCGGGCCTGTTGGGTTCTCTGCCCCCGTTCTTGCTAGTTCATCACAACGTTCATTTTCTGGGTGCCCAGTATGGCCTTTCACCCATTGCCAATCAATCGTATGACGTTGTGCTTCCAAGTCCAATTTCTGCCAAAGGTCAGCATTTTTCACTGGTTTTTTATCGGCTGTTTTCCATCCGCGCTTTTTCCAGTTATGTATCCATTGTGTAATGCCCTGACGAACGTATTGGCTGTCGGTGGTGAGTACCACCGTGCAGTGCTCTTTCAGACTGGCTAGCCCCACGATGGCAGCGAGCAACTCCATGCGGTTATTGGTGGTCAGGTCAAAGCCTTCGCTTAGTTCTTTTTCGTGCTGTTTGTAGCGTAAAACGACCCCATAACCACCCGGGCCCGGATTACCGAGACAAGAACCATCCGTGAAAATTTCTACCTGCTTGACCATATTTGTTAGTATCTACTTAAATTAATCAATAAGTCTGACACAAGTGACGTCATGAAAGCCAGTTACGACAGAATAATCGTTCTCGATACAGAAACCACGGGTATGAACCGTGAAGGTGGCCCTGTTTATGAAGGGCACAAAATCATTGAAATTGGCGCCGTGGAAATCGTTAACCGTAAGTTAACGGGGAGACATTTCCACGTCTACATCAAACCCGATCGTCAAATAGATCCTGAGGCAATTTCTGTCCACGGTATTACTGATGAATTTTTGGTTGATAAACCTGACTATGCAAAGATCCATCAAGACTTTCTTGAGTTCATTAAAGGCGCCGAATTGGTAGCACACAATGCGCCCTTTGATGTCAGCTTTATGGACAATGAATTCCAGACATTAAACCCCAAAATTGGCAAAACCACGGACTACTGTAAGGTCACGGATACCCTTGCCATGGCAAGGAAAATCTTCCCTGGGAAACGCAATAACCTTGATGTGCTTTGTGATCGTTATGGCATAGACAACTCACACCGAACGCTGCACGGCGCATTGTTGGATGCTGAGATCCTTGCTGACGTTTATTTGCTGATGACAGGCGGCCAGACAACCTTGGCATTCAGTGGAAGAGACTCAAATGATCAAGATGCCAATGGCGAATCCATTCGTCGTGTCGAAGCCGGTACGAAAAAGCTAAAGATCATCCATGCATCTGCCGATGAACTAAAAGAACATGAAGCGCAGCTAGACGTTATTGCGAAAAACGGTAGTTGTCTCTGGCGGTGACAGGAGAAGGTATGAAAACTGGGTGGATTGGCGTGCTGCTTGCGCTGTTGACGGTATTTAACGTCGCAGCGGAACAGACATCTGATCGTGATATTCGTTTGCTCAACAACCGTTTTCGGATCGACTCCACCATCACTCAGGTCGCCTTTGTTATCTATCGGCAGAATCCAAGCCAACCTGTTGTGCTGGTTCAGCCTGATGGCACTAAGTTATATGCGTGGAGACACCCAGACAGTGTCTCTTGGCATCAAGAATCAGATATGGATATTGTGTCTGTTCTTAATCCGATGCCCGGCCCTTGGCAGGCCATTGGAAAAGTCACGCCCGAGAACAAGATCCGCATACTTTCCGAACTCAGCATGAAAGTAGACACTTTCCCTAGTCGGCTCTATCAGGGAGAAACCCTCAAATTTACTGCCCGTCTGATGCAAGCAAATGAACCCCTAAATCTGCGGGATTTCCTTGATCGTGTTGAGTTGACGGTCACCTTTACTGAATACATAGAAAGCGTTGATGACATTCCGGTTGACCAACGTCCTCAGGAAATGTCTCTTGGGCTATTTGTGGATGACGGATCAGGACTTGATGAAACTGCGGGTGATGGCATTTTCACTGTTGAATTGCCCGTTAACGCGCCTCCAGGGAAATACCGTGCTCGGGTGACATCGGGCAACGGCGTGTTCTTCCGCACCCTTGAACAGGAAGTGCTGGTTTACCCAACGCCGCTGATGGCTACTTTTACGCAAAGTCGTAAAAAAGCCCTGCCACATCATTTGCTGGTGGAATCTGACAGCGCCAGCATTGAAACTGGCACCATCGCAGCGCACGCTGAATTTACGGATACCAACGGTAAACTTTCGGTTTATCAGGGTGTATCCGGTGAAGAATACACCGCGCTGAATGTTGAGATAGATAACTTTGGCGAACCTGGACGACACAAATGGTTTGCTTGGCTTTACGGAACGGACAAATTATCAGGGCGTCCTCTTGTCTTCCATTTACCAGAGCAGACTTTTGCGGTAGCGGATTATGAAGCGATAGAGCAGGCGAAGCTTGAGCGCGAAGAGCGTGAGGCTGAGCGTGCGCGTATCGAAGAAGAAAAACGCCAAGCCATACAGCGTGAAGAAGACCGCAAGATGGCGATGATCACCATCATTGGCGGCAATATTTTGCTGTTGATACTGGCGATATTGACGTGGTTCATCATTCGTAAGATTAAAGCCAAGAAGCTAGCCGCCGAAACGGAAGAAGAGTTAGAAGCGCCGCCACCTGAAGAGCCTGACAAAGCAGCGTAGTACGGTGGGTGCTCTGCGTTAGTCACACAGCTAGCGACAACGGTTAACTACAGATACGACACGTTGAGGGGAGACAAAAAAGGAGAAGCGAGGCTTCTCCTTTTTGGTTTTTGCTTGTGTGGCCGGTTATGCCGCGTGAGTCACTTTATCTAATGCTTTGCTTGCCGCTGCAAGTTCATCAGACTCAAAATCATCGACGTTGATGGTTTCCAATCGACCTTCTTCTGCGATGCGCAGAATATCAGCTTCTTTTTCAGTGATAACACCTTCACTCAAACCCACATCCGCCACTTTATCCAAGAACATGAACGGTAGTTTTTTACCGGTTGCGTCACAGACCTTTTTGTAAACAGGTTCGGCCGCCAAGATATCGAGGAGCGCTTTCTCAATCTTACCGACGGGATTGTGCTCTGAGGCCTCAAGGAACTGACCACGACCGATACGGCTTCGTGTGTCGCATGGTGTTTGCAGGATTTGAGCAACTTTGCCATCGAGCTTGTCACTTGGTTTGGTGCGACGTGTACCAAATGGGAACAACAAGACACGCAGTGGTGCAGCTATCCAACGGCTTGGGAAGTTTGCTAGAAACTCGATGAGCGCTTCTTCGGTTTGGTACAGAGCGTCTTGCATACCCCAATGAACCAAAGGAAGGTCGGCTTTTTGGTAGCCTTCATCGGCATAACGCTTCATGGTAGACGATGCCATGTAAAGCTGACTCAACACATCTCCAAGGCGTGCAGAAAGGCGCTCTTTACGCTTGAGGTTTCCGCCCAGCACTGCCATCGAAATATCGGCTAGAAGCGCGAGGTTTGACGCATAGCGGTTCATTTGCTGATAGTAACGAGCCGTTTCGTCTTTACGTGGTGCTTTCGAGGTACGACCGTCAGTCAGGCCTAACCATACTGAACGAACTAGATTGCTGATCACAAAGCCCACATGGCCAAACAAAGCTTGGTCAAATGCAGTGAGTGCTTCACGTTCGTTTTCATTGTATGCCGCTTCCATTTCCGTCAAGACGAAAGGATGACAGCGGATTGCGCCTTGACCGAAGATGATCATTGAGCGCGTTAGAATATTGGCACCTTCAACGGTAATCGCAATCGGCGAGCCTTGGTAGCCGCGAGCCAAGAAGTTCTTTGGCCCTAAACAGATACCTTTTCCGCCCACAATGTCCATGGCATCAATCACGGCACGTTGGCCGCGGTGAGTACAATGGTATTTCACAATGGCCGAAATGACGGAGGGCTTCTCACCCAAATCAATACCCGTCACGGTTAGCGCACTGGCTGCATCCATGACGTAAGCATTGCCGCCGATACGTGCTAAAGGCTCTTCAATCCCTTCCATTTTACCGATAGGTAATTTGAATTGACGACGGATACGTGCATACGCGCCTGTTGCCAATGCAACGGATTTAAGGCCACCTGTCGAGTTTGAAGGCAGCGTAATGCCACGACCCACTGACAGACATTCAACCAGCATGCGCCAGCCTTGTCCTGCCATATCAGGACCACCAATGATGAAGCTCAATGGGACAAAAATGTTGTTACCGCGCGTTGGGCCATTTTGGAACGGCAGATTCAGTGGGAAATGGCGACGACCAATTTCCACACCGTCAATATCGGTCGGGATCAGCGCACAGGTAATACCTAGATCTTCTTTGTCGCCGAGTAAGCTATCAGGGTCTTTCAGTTTAAATGCCAGACCAAGAACGGTGGCAACAGGTGCAAGGGTGATATAGCGCTTGTTCCAAGTAATTGACATACCCAGAACTTCTTCGCCTTGCCACATGCCTTTAGTGATAAAACCTTCATCAGGAATCGAGCCTGCGTCAGACCCTGCTTCTGGGCTAGTCAGTGCAAAGCACGGGATTTCCAGGCCTTTTGCTAAGCGTGGAAGGTAGTAGTCTTTTTGATCGCCAGTACCGTAGTGTTGCAGCAACTCACCAGGACCGAGACTGTTTGGTACGCCAACCGTTGAAGACAGTACGCTAGAAACGCCAGTCAGCTTTTGCAGCACTAAAGACTGCGCATAGGCGGAGAATTCCAGGCCGCCATATTCTTTTTTAATGATCATGGCGAAGAACTTGTGATCTTTCAGGAATTGCCAAACATCTTCAGGAAGATCAGCAAGCTCGTGTGTCACTTGGTAGTCATTCACCATTCGGCACACTTCGTTCACGGGGCCATCAAGAAAGGCTCGTTCTTCCGCACTCAGACGCGGTGCTGGGATATCGTGTAACTTATTCCAATCAGGGGCGCCTCGGAAAAGATCGGCTTCCCACCATACCGTGCCTGCATCAATCGCTTCTTTTTCGGTTTGTGACATTTCAGGCATCACGCCTTTAAACATCTTAAGTGCAGGTTTGCTTAACCAACTTTCGCGGAAAGAACGCACGTTTAGGGGGATTGCCACGGCAAAGAAAACTAGCCAACTAAGCTGGCCAATATTGCCCATTAGAGATCCAACGATTAACAAACTCGCGGCTGCAGCGGTGAACATCTTCAGTCCTGCGCGGTGATACGCCAAAAGCGCCAGTACTGCTAGGAACGTTGTAAGGTACAGGGTTGTTGCCATGTCAGGTTCTCCTTCTCCATCAACCCAATCTTTTAAATGGTAAGAGGTCATACCACTTAATTGTAAGCAGGTTTTTAATGGAATGTAAAATGATGACCAGCAAAAATGTGCACAATGCTTCACACTGAGAGACAATTAAACGCCGTGCAATTATTAGGCATCTGTTTTTATGAAGTAATCAGAAGGTGAGCCTGATTATCGACAGCTTCTGGCTTTTACAGGTACACTGCTTCGATAGGCCAGCGGCTTGCTCCGCAAACAGTCAACAATCAATAAAGAGAATTGCCCATGTACCAAGATCTGATTCGCTCCGAGCTCAATGAAGCAGCTCACGTGCTAAATGCGTTTCTTAGTGACGACAAAAATATTGCTGATATTGAAGCGGCGGCAACTTTGCTGGCAGATTCATTCAAAGCCGGCGGAAAAGTGTTGTCATGTGGTAACGGTGGCTCGCACTGTGACGCGATGCACTTTGCTGAAGAGTTGACCGGTCGTTACCGTGAAAATCGCCCAGGCTATCCTGCGATTGCGATTTCTGACCCAAGCCATATTTCTTGTGTGAGTAACGATTTTGGCTACGAATTTGTTTTTTCACGCTACCTAGAAGCTGTTGGTTCGAAGGGTGATGTGTTGTTTGGTCTATCGACGTCTGGTAATTCAGGTAACATCCTGAAAGCGATTGAAGCTGCAAAAACCAAAGGCATGAAAACCATTATGCTAACGGGTAAAGACGGCGGCAAAATGGCGGGTTTGGCGGACATTGAAATCCGCGTCCCTCACTTTGGTTATGCTGATCGTATCCAAGAGGTACATATCAAGATTATTCATATCTTGATCCAGTTAGTTGAAAAAGAAATGGAAAAATAATCCAAGGAAAGCGTGACGGAATATGTGTGAACTTCTTGGTATGAGTGCCAATGTACCCACCGATATATGTTTTAGTTTTACGGGTCTAATTCAGCGAGGGGGCAATACAGGCCCTCATCGTGATGGCTGGGGTATCGTCTTTTATGAAGGCAAAGGCTTTCGTACGTTTAAAGATCCCAACCCAAGCTGTAATTCGAAGATTGCTGAGTTGGTGCAGAGTTATCCGATCAAAAGCTGTGCGGTGATTAGTCATATTCGTCAAGCGAACCGTGGTGATGTGAATTTGGTGAACACTCACCCATTTACTCGCGAAATCTGGGGCAGTTATTGGACCTACGCGCACAATGGGCAGCTGACAGGATATGAAGATTTACCGACAGGCCATTTCAAACCTGTTGGTGAAACGGACAGTGAAAAGGCATTTTGTTGGCTGCTGTGTGAGATCGAAAAGCACTATCCGGACAAGCCTGAAGACATGACGGAAGTGTTTCGCTTTATCGCGAGCCGTTGTGACACACTCCGTGAACTGGGGGTATTCAACATGCTGTTCAGTGATGGTGATTATGTCATGGCGTATTGCACCAATAATCTGCACTCGATAACGCGCCGCGCACCCTTTGGCAAAGCCAGTTTAATTGACGAAGAAGTGACGGTGGATTTTCAGCAAGAAACCACGCCGAATGATGTCGTCACGGTGATCGCCACTCAACCACTGACCAACAATGAAACCTGGCATAAAATGCAGCCGGGTGAATATTGTGTGTTTCATTTGGGTGAGGTGATTACCTGTAATCAGGCAGAAATCGCGCAGAAGATGAGAGCAGTACAAAACGCTTAGGGAACTTTGATAGAAAACCTGAGATATAAAAAAACGCGCCACTGAATGGGCGCGTTTTTTTATTCGCTAATTTTCGCTGAGCACGGCGTTATTGAAGAATAAAATAGCTTCAGTTACTCAAACGCATAGCCATGCAGGCCGAGCGTTGCACTGTCTAACACTGCATTACCTTCGGTCATTTCAAGCCTACCTTGGCAGAACCATTCAATGACAAGAGGGTAGATGCGATGCTCTTGCTCTTGAATACGAGCAAAGACATTGTCTGCATTGTCGTCTTCAAAGATAGGTACACGCGCCTGAAGAATAACAGGGCCACCATCTAGCTCTTCGGTAACAAAGTGTACTGACGTGCCATGTTCGGTATCGCCTGCATCAATCGCGCGCTGGTGGGTATTTAACCCCGGGTATTTGGGTAACAGTGAAGGGTGGATGTTTAACATCTTGCCTTCATAGTGACGAACAAACTCCGGTGTCAAAATACGCATAAAGCCCGCAAGTACGATTAAATCAGGCGCGTACTCATCAATGGTCGCCATTAACTGGTTGTCGTATTGACTGCGATCAGTCATGCCTTTACTGGCAACCACGACTGCATCAATACCCGCATCCGTTGCGCGTGTTAGCCCATAGACCTCTTCTTTGTTCGCAAGCACCGCCGCGATATGCATGTCATTTCTGTCATGACAGCGATCGATAATTGCTTGAAGGTTAGAACCATTCCCTGAAACCAGAACAACCAGCTTTTTCATGGTTACCCCTTGATCTCTACCTGTTCTTCACCAGCGGCAGCGTTTTCAATGTTGCCTAACAACCACGCGTTTTCGCCTTCTTGATTCAGAATATCGATCGCTTGTTGAGCTTGTTCTGCTGGTAGAGCAACAATCAGGCCTACACCACAGTTGAAGGTGCGGTACATTTCATGATCCGTTACGTTGCCGTTTTCTTGTAGCCACGTGAAGATCGCTGGCCATTCCCAGCTGTTGCCGTCGATAACGGCTTTAGTGCCTTGCGGCAATACGCGAGGGATATTTTCCCAGAAACCACCACCGGTGATGTGAGAAATCGCATGCGCATCGCAGGTTTCCAACATCTTCAAAACAGGCTTCACATAAATGCGGGTAGGCTCTAGCAGATGCTCACCTAGCGTTTTACCGTCCAGCTCTGCATTGACATCGGCGTTAGACACTTCGATGATTTTGCGAACCAAGCTGTAACCGTTTGAGTGAGGGCCTGATGAAGCGATAGCAATGATGGCATCGCCAGCGCTGACTTTCGTCCCATCAATAATGTCTTCTTTTTCCACAACGCCGACGCAGAAACCTGCCACGTCGTAATCTTCACCTTCGTACATACCTGGCATTTCAGCGGTTTCACCACCGATCAGTGCACAGCCTGATTGCAAGCAACCTTCACCAATACCCGTAACAACACTTGCTGCGGTATCAATATCCAGCTTACCTGTTGCGTAATAATCAAGGAAAAATAGCGGTTCTGCACCTTGAACAATCAGGTCGTTGACACACATCGCGACCAAATCAATACCAATGGTGTCGTGTTTTTTCAGATCCATCGCTAGGCGAAGTTTGGTGCCTACACCGTCAGTACCTGATACCAGTACCGGATGTTTGTATTTCGTAGGCAGTTCACAAAGTGCGCCGAAGCCACCGATACCACCCATCACTTCAGGACGACGAGTGCGCTTAACTACGCCTTTGATTCTGTCGACCAGGGCGTTGCCTGCATCGATATCTACACCTGCATCTTTGTAGCTTAGAGAAGACTTATTATCGCTCACTGGGGATCCTTACCGAGTTGTGGACTTAAAAGCCGCGCCATTTTAACAGCGACATTCTAAAAAGGAAAACGTTTGCGTAAGGCAAATTGCAGCAAAAAACCGCAACTGGTTGTATGTAACTATTCCACCCATTTTTCTTGTGTATAATGCGGGGAATTTGTTTTTTTCAGGAGTCTGTCATGAAAGTCGTTGAGGTTAAGCACCCACTGGTTAAGCATAAAATCGGTTTGATGCGTGAAGGTGATATCAGCACCAAACGTTTCCGTGAATTAGCGACCGAAGTTGGCAGCCTGCTAACGTACGAAGCAACATCAGATTTCGAAACGGAAAAAGTCACTATTGAAGGCTGGAACGGCCCGGTTGAAGTTGACCAGATCAAAGGTAAGAAAGTGACGGTTGTGCCAATCCTGCGTGCAGGTCTGGGCATGATGGACGGCGTATTGGAGCACATTCCAAGTGCACGCATCAGTGTTGTTGGTATTTACCGCGATGAAGAAACGCTAGAGCCTGTGCCTTACTTCCACAAGCTCGCAAGCAACATCGAAGAGCGTATGGCGCTGGTGGTTGACCCAATGTTAGCAACCGGTGGCTCAATGATCGCGACGATCGATCTGCTGAAAGAAAATGGTTGTGACAACATCAAAGTATTGGTTCTGGTTGCGGCACCTGAAGGTCTTGATGCCTTGGAAAAAGCGCACCCAGACGTTGAACTGTACACCGCTGCAATCGATGAAAAGCTGAATGACAAAGGCTATATCGTTCCTGGCTTGGGTGATGCAGGCGACAAGATTTTCGGTACTAAGTAATCGTGCGGTAATCGAAAGCGGAAACGCGATATGTAAAAAAGGCTTCCCGAGGGAAGCCTTTTTTGTGCTTAGTGAAATGCGCTCAGAGGCTTAGTCTTCCATCTGGGCATTATCAACAACGTGGGTTTCACCCATGTCATGCGGCAGAATAAGGTTCAGCAAGATAGCGACGATACCGCAAAGGCTGATGCCTTGTAGGCTGAATTCACCAATACCAAATGCCATGCCACCGATACCAAATACCAGCGTGACCGCCACAATGGTCAGATTACGGGCTTTGTGCAAATCGACCTGATTTTTGATCAAGGTGTTAAGACCGACAGTGGCAATTGAGCCAAACAGCAAGATCATGATGCCGCCCATGACAGGAACTGGAATAGTTTGCAGCACTGCGCCCAATTTACCGACAAATGCCAAGATAATGGCGGTAACTGCTGCCCACGTCATGATGGCTGGGTTGAATGCACGTGTCAGCATGACCGCGCCAGTCACTTCACTGTAGGTAGTATTTGGTGGAGCGCCAAACATGGATGCGGCGATAGTTGCTACACCATCGCCCGCCATGGTGCGGTGCAGGCCTGGTTTTTTCAGGTAGTCTTTACCGGTGACATTCGATATTGCCAGCATGTCACCCACATGTTCAACGGCAGGGGCAATGGCAACAGGGATCATGAACAGAATCGCGTTAATGTTAAATGCAGGCGCGGTAAAGGCAGGCATGGCGAGCCAAGCGGCGTTCAGTACAGGTGAAAAGTCGACCACGCCAAAGAATAATGCTGTCACATAGCCTGAAATAATACCGGCCAAAATAGGCACTAGCCTGAAGAAGCCTTTGGCGAATACAGACATCGCAATGGTCGTTGCCAGTGAAATACCTGAAATCCAAAGCGCGACTGACCCATCAACTAACTGAAATGCGCCGTCACCTGATTTCCCCAGTGCCATATTGACGGCTGCTGGGGCTAAACCAAGGCCAATGACCATGATCACGGGGCCAACCACTACAGGTGGAAGTAGTTTGTGGATAAAGCCAACACCTCTGACTTTAATGATGCCACCCATGATGACATAAACCACCCCAGCTACCATTAGGCCGCCCATGGTGGCAGGAATACCCCAAGTTTGAACGCCAAACATGATAGGTGCGATGAAAGCAAAAGAGGACGCGAGGAAAATGGGGACGGAGCGTTTTGTCACGAGTTGGAAAAGCAGAGTGCCGACACCAGCACCAAACAACGCGACGTTAGGGTCTAGTCCGGTGAGTAGCGGAACCAGTACTAACGCGCCGAAGGCTACAAATAACATTTGTGCTCCGAGTAAGAATTGCATCATGACGCTCCTTCCTGAAATATAAAAATCGGCGGATACTATCATGAAGAGTAAGGGCACTGCAGCATCACTCGTCATCTTGTCGACGAGTTGCACCTATTGTTGCTAACTTTTTGCTCAGTATGCGGTCAATGAATATGTGCGAGGTATTGAGCCCATCGTCGGTGGTTTGGGTATATCACTCAAATTCGGTGTTTTGCCATTGCTGACAGTGTGGCTTCAATTTATGATCAACGTTTAAAAATCGAGTTATCTGGCAAATATATGTTACGGATCTTCTTTTTCGTTTTAGCGTTAGCGTTTGGGCAAACCAGCGCAATGGCCGCGTCTCTATTCAGTACAGAAGTGGTGCTGGATGATAGCGACAGAGCAACGGAGCAAGCGGCAAAACAAAAAGCGTTTGTTGATGTGCTGGTACGCACGTCGGGCGAATCTGCGTTGGGTGACAATGCTGTTATTCAAAAAGCGCTGCCGTCTGTGAATCAATACATTACTCAGTTGGGTTATGGCGAGTCAGAGGGATTACGCACATTGGTGCTGGCATTTGATGATGCCAAAATTCGTACCTTACTGACACAGGCGCAGGCTCCTTACTGGGGCTTACCGCGTCCAGAAGTCTTGTTCTGGTTGGTGGAAGACAATGCGTCGCAGCGTAACGTGGTGTGGGAACAATCGGGCTCTGCGCTTATTGATACCCTAAAAGCGGAAGGTGAGCGCCGTGGTTTACCTGTGCTTATGCCTGTGGGCGACTTTGATGATGTGGTCGCGGTGTCTATTCCAGATCTGTGGGGTGGCTTTGCGGCGCCTATTTCACAAGCCAGTGCGCGTTATAACCCAACTGGCGTAGCTGTGGTGAAAGTGCGCGATAATCGCCTGAGCTGGCAGTTGTTCCCAAATGCTGCAAGCATTGGCAATGATGCGCCGATAGAAGGTCAGGCTGCGGGTGCACCTGCACAGGCTTTTGCAAAAATGATCGACGATATCTCGGATTATTATGCTGATCGTTTGGCGATTAACTTGGGTGTGGCAGATAGCAGTGCCAAAGCGCTGCGAATCTCCGGCTTAAATGATGCTGAAGATTTCTTCGTGGTTGAACGTACCCTCAAAGGGCTTAATTCTGTTGCAGCGCTCCGTTTGGAGTCAATCGAGGAAGGGACGGCAACGTTCCGTATCAGCTTGTTGGCGAATGAAGAGATCTTTCACAATGAGATGATGACAGATCGTCGTTTACGTCGTGTTGAAGTGTTACCTGAGCCGTCAGTGATTCCTGCGCCTACACAGCCTGCAAGTATCGAGTCGGGTGAGATGATCGATGGCGTTGTTGTTCCGTCACTGGTTGTTCCTGATGCTGTTGTGCCAGTAACGCCAGCAATCACTTATCAGTGGATTGGCTAGCGGAGTCGTTAAACTAAGCGAAAAAAAAAGCAGATGATTAGTCATCTGCTTTTTTTATGTCTATTTGATTGCTAGTTACAATTACTTCTCAAATCGCGCCTTTTCCTCGCGTTCAACTTGAGACAGCTTTTTCAGACCCAATCCTAATTCTTGCCCTTTGCGTTTGGCGAAATAGATGTTGCTGACAAATGAAATAGACGTCAGAAGCAACTCCACCAATGCTAGCCAGCGCTCCCCTTGATCGACCCAAAGGATTGTTAATGCGTGGATGAAGTAAAACATCAAAATGAAATTTGCCCACGCATTGGTGTAGGGTTTACCCGTGAGAATCCCTTTCAATGGCAAAAGCAAAGGCAATAGCCACGCAATGGTTACACCATAGGGGTTCACGTGCACATGCGGCGATAACACGCCGTGCCAAAGGGCAACCCAGACAAACAAACCGAGATAGGAAGAAAGTGCAGTCGCCCTGAGGCGAGAGGTAGAAGAGAACAACGGATAACTCCTTTTATCAATGTTGCAGCTTGGTGGCGATATCGGCTAATCGCTTACCTGCTGCCATGGCGAGTGCTTTTTCATCACTGTCGGGTTGACGACGACCTTCGCCCGTCACGTGAGATGGGCCGTAGGGTGAACCACCGCCTGATGTCGTGTGTAAGGCAGGTTCTGAATGCGGGAGACCCACAATGATCATGCCGTGATGCAGCAATGGCAACATCATTGATTGCAGTGTGGTTTCTTGTCCACCGTGAAGCATTGAACCTGAACTGAACACGATGGCAGGTTTGCCAATCAAGGTGCCTGCTAGCCATGCTTTGCTGGTGCTGTCGATAAAGTACTTCAGTGGCGCTGCCATATTGCCAAAACGCACGGGGCTCCCCAGTGCCAACCCATCACAAGCCGTCAGATCATCAAGGGTAACAAACGGGTCATCAGGTTCAGAAAATATCGGGTCTTCACCTGCAGTAGCCAGTTCTGGCACGGTGCGTAGTCTCGCGACAGCGCCCGTTGACTCGATGCCTCGGGCAATGAGACGCGCAAGCTTTTTTGTTCCGCCATGGCGGCTGTAGTAGAGCACCAATATGTCAGTCATTAGAGGATATCAAGCACGCTTTCAGGTGGACGTCCCATTGCGGCTTTGCCATTAGCAACCACGATTGGGCGCTCAATCAGTTTCGGGTTAGCTGACATCGCAACGATTAACTGCTCGTCGGTCACGGAAGCATCGCCTAAATGGAGTTCTTTATAGATATCGTCCTTGGTGCGCATCATTTGGCGTGGAGAGTCAAAACCTAGCTGAGACAGCAGAGTTTTGATGGTTTCAATTGAAGGTGGTGTATCCAAATACGCCACAATCTCAGGTTCAATGCCTCGCTCGGTAAGAAGTGCAAGTGTTTGACGGCTCTTTGAGCAGCGAGAGTTGTGATAAATGGTGACTGACATGAAAGCTCCTTTTTACTGCGTTCGTCGTCGCAATGTTTATTGTTATTATCTTAGTGTTAGCGCTGAAGTGCAGCATATCGCGCTTCTTCAACCCTAAGCTGGTCAATACGTGCATCGTAACGAGCTTGATCAAGACTGCCAAGATCGACGAGCTGGCTAGCTTGTGTGTAATTGTTAATGGCTTTGTGCCAGCGTCCTTGTAACGCGTATAGCTCGCCTTGCGCAGCTAGAGCGCCATGACGTATCCCTTGATTGTCATACGCTTCTTGAAGCAGCGACCAGCCATTGGTGTCATTAGGGTAGCGATGGGTATATTGCATGAGCCCAGACGTGGCTTGTTTATATTTTTCCGCTTTCACCAGCACGTAATCCCGATTTAATAACAAAACAGGATTATTGGGTTGGCTTTCCAATGCGGTGTTAAGGCGTTTCAATGCTTGGTCAAAATGTTTCTGGCTAACATCAAGGTCGGTCATTGCATCGAGGAAAAAGCGGTTGTTTGGCTGCGCTTTATAAAGTGGCGTCAGTAGTGCCCCTGCTTTGTCAAATTGGCGGCTATCGATATAGACCAGCGCCTTGCCGTAATTTAATGATTGCGCTTGTGCGGGTGAGGCTTTCTTCAAATCACGATTAAAACCATCTAACGCCGCGCTTGCATCGATACCGGCATACCTTGCAATAACGCGCGATCGTGCCAGTTGATATTCCGGCGAATAAGGGACCGTTTTTTGCGGATACTGTTGCGCCCGTTCACGAGAATCTGTGATACGCGCGTCAGGCATTGGGTGCGTGAGCAGAAACTGGGGTGGTTTTGACGCAAAGCGATATTGATCAGACAAACGTGTGAAGAATCGCGGCATGGCATTTACGTCGAACCCAGATCGAGAAAGGGTTTCGATACCGACGCGGTCCGCTTCTTTTTCATTGCTTCGCGTGTAATTGATTCGGCTTTGAATGGATGCTGCTGTCGTGGCTTGTGCTGCCGCGATACCCGCTTGCGGTGCCGCGATCGCGAGCATGAGTGATCCAACGAGGGCTGCCATGGTGAGCGGTGTTTGTCTTGCTTGCTCTTCCATCGCGCGAGCAAGGTGGCGTTGGGTTAAGTGTGCGATTTCGTGAGCGACAACCGAGGCTAATTCACTTTCGCTTTGAGCGTGAAGAAACAGACCCGTATGCAAAGCAACATGACCACCAAAGAATGCGAATGCATTAATGTCACGATTGCGAATTAGAATGAATTCAAACGGTGTTTTTACATCATTCGCATTTGCAACTAATGTCGCACCGAGCGATGAAATATACTCCGAAAGAAGAGGGTCGGTAACGATCGGTTGGCTACCACGCAACATACGCATGTAGGCATTACCGTATTCTATCTCTTTCTCGACCGATAAAGTGCCTGCCGCTACGGTGCCAATATCCGGCAGTTCGCTGTAGCTTGTTGCCATAACCGGTGAAGACAGCGAGAGAGATGCGACAAGCAGGCTAGTCGTCATTTTTTTGAACAGCTGCATAACTGACGTGAGTGCCTCCAGCACGCGGAAAGGTAAGAATGCGATATCTTAGAAGTAGACACCAAACCTATTGAGAGGTTCTGTATTGTTTACCCAAATTACCCCAATGTCACTATTACCCAAACTACTTCTCCGCGCCGTTTGAGTATACAATGCGGTCGATAATAGCGATCAGTGAGAAAGAATGGAAATTCAATCCCTTGATTTGCGTGAGCAACGTTGTCCTATGGCGTTGCTTATGGCCAAAAGAGCCTGTGCAACGTTGGGGCAGGGAGAGCAAATAGCGCTATATGTATCGGACAGCGGTGCATTGAAAGACATTCCTCGCTACTTGAACAGTAATGGGTTTGATTTCGAACAGCAGATTGTTCATGGAGTGACGGTGTTTTGCGTCACCAAACTTTAAACGGGAATTTACATGCTAGAAATGCTTAACCGCTGGTACCAAAGACGATTTTCTGACCCCCATGCGGTCAGCCTGATCGCTTTGCTTGTTGTGGGCTTTGTTGTCATTTACTTCTTTGGCAATTTGTTAGCGCCGCTGCTGGTGGCTATTGTATTGGCGTATTTATTGGAATGGCCTGTGTCAAAGATGGTGTCATTTGGCTTGCCTCGTGTTGCCTCTGTCATTCTTGTACTAACAATTTTTGTTGGCTTGATGCTATTGGCCTGTTTCGGTCTGGTGCCTACCATTTGGACGCAGGTGATCAATCTGATTGCCGATATTCCTACCATGTTCAACGATTTACAGAATTACATTTCCCACTTGCCGGAAGCCTACCCAGACGTTATCCAGCCACAGATGGTCAAAGCTTTCATTGATACGTTGCAAAGTCGCGTGCTTGGCTTAGGGGAAACGGCAGTGAAAGGCTCATTGGCATCACTAGTGAGTTTAGCAACGTTGGCGGTATATCTGATTCTGGTGCCATTATTGCTGTTTTTCTTGCTCAAAGACCGAGATCAAATGCTGGCGTCATTCAGCACGGTGCTGCCGCGAAATCGTCGCCTGACCAATCGTGTTGGGACAGAGATGAACGAGCAGATTTCCAATTATATTCGTGGCAAGGTGACAGAAATCATCATTGTTGGCATCGCCAGCTACATTACCTTTTCGCTATTAGATTTGCGTTACGCCGCGTTGCTGAGCGTGGCAACAGGATTGTCAGTGTTGATCCCCTATATCGGTGCTGCAGCGGTTACGCTACCGATTTTCATGGTGGCCTTGTTCCAATGGGGGATCAGCCCCGAACTCGGGTATTTGATGCTTGCCTACGGCATTATTCAAGCCCTTGATGGCAATGTGCTGGTGCCGGTTCTGTTTTCTGAAGCGGTAAACCTGCATCCTGTCGCCATTATTGTGGCTGTTTTGGTGTTCGGTGGTCTTTGGGGGTTCTGGGGGGTGTTTTTTGCGATTCCTCTGGCCACATTGGTTAAGGCTGTATGGAATGCATTGCCATCGAATGATCTTGAAGATGATGCAGTGGAAGAATCTTCCAACTAAAATGATCCGTAATGGTTAGAACAAGGTAATAAGTAGAGACCTTTAAGGGTCTCTTCTTGTTTACGCAGATAAACATTAATAACAATTAAAATGAGAGTTTCGATCTTGATGGGTAATGAGCGTTCAGGGTTGGCGACGACAAAAGCGCCGTTTAAAGTCGGTATTGTCGGAGGCGGCGTTGCAGGTGCGACTGCGGCATTAAAAATGGCAGGGTTGGGCATTGAAACGCTTTTGATTGAAGCGGGAAAGAGCTTGGTCAGTGGTCCGCCGATTTGCCATTTACATGCCGGCGGTAATCTCTATCGTGAGATTTCCGAAGCGCAGTGTATCGCCTTACTGGAGCAATCTATTGCGACAGTACGTGCGTATCCTCACTCTGTGAATCGTCGCCCTACCGTTATTGCTATCCCAACGACAGATGCAGGAGAGCCAGATGCCATTTTGAGCCGTCTTGCACTGCTTACTGAACATTACCGTACGCTTATTGAATGTGACCCAAACAACGCTGTTTTGGGGGAGCCTGACCAATATTTCACGCTCTACGAGAAAGAGGATCTGGTACGTTTGGCGCAGCGCCCACTGCCAGAAACCCCTCAAACGCCTGACGACTGGTTGATCCCTGTGGCGAAGTTTATGCCACATGACAAATTCAAGTTTCCTTTGGTCGTAGTGCAAGAATATGGACTCAGTGTGTTTCGTATGGCTGCGACTGCTGATCTTGGTTTAGCGCAATCGCCCAATTGCCAAGTACACCTCAACCAAAAAGTGACAGGTCTTGATAAGTCGCAAGACAGTTGGACGATTCGAACGCAGGATACTGATGGCAATGCACTGGCTCATCAGGTCGATTTTGTGATTAATGCTTGTGGCTTTCGTACTGGTGTATTGGACGACCTAGTATCGCTTCCGCGCCAGCGCTGGGTGGAATACAAAGCTGCCTATGTGGCGCATTGGCCATCGCAGCCGGGTATGTGGCCAGAGGTCATCGTACACGGCGAACGTGGCACACCGCAGGGTATGGCGCAACTGACACCCTACGCCCAAGGGTTTATTCAATTGCACGGCATGAGCCAAGACATCACGTTGTTTGAAGGTGGTTTGGTGTCGAGCACTGCTGAGTCAGCACAACCGAATTTGCCAGAACATATGGTGGTGAAAGCCGATGGTGGCTGGGAGTGGGGCGACATTCGTCAACGAACAGAACGCGCTATTTCCCATTTCAGTCAATGGTTGCCTGATTTTGAACATGCAGAAGTGGGTGGTAAACCACTTTGTGGCGCTCAGCAGATACCGGGTAACGACCCTAGTTTGCGCGCCGCAGATGCAACATTTGAGGGTGAGCGTTACGCGCGGGTCGAGCTAGTCAAAGCCTCGTCGGCGCTTCAGGCTGCAGACCGTATTATTGCTCATTGTGAAGCTAAGGGCTGGGTTTCATTGCCCGTCGGTTGGCAAACACCGTCTTTGATACTCACAGCCTCGCTGCAACAAGATGCGATTGTAGAGAAAGCTAAATTGATTGCGCGAAATCGCGAGTTTCCTGATGCACTAGCGCTTCCTTTTCCTGCTGAGCAATCAATTTTTCAGCGGTCATGAGAGAGTAAGCGACAAGCTATGATAGAAAAGAGAAAGCCGACAATCGTCGGCTTTCTCTTTTCTATCAGTTGGTAACACCGCGTTTGGTGTTATTCGCCTTTGAGATAACCAATGACGACGTCGTGGTGATCTTTGGTTTTGAATTTGTTGAACACGTGCTCAACGTTACCGTCTTCACCAATCAAGAAACTCAGGCGATGGATGCCATCATATTCACGACCCATGAATTTTTTCGGTCCCCAAACACCAAAGGTATCGGCCACCGCGTGGTCTTCATCACTCAGCAGCGTAAAGTTAAGCGCTTTCTTCTCTTCAAAGCCTTTCAGTTTTTTTACTGGATCAGGGCTAATACCTAAAACAACCGTGTTTAACGCCTCTAACTCACTTTTGCTGTCACGCAGTGAACAGGCCTGAGTGGTGCAACCTGGCGTCATCGCTTTTGGATAGAAATATACCAGCACCTTATTTTTGCCTTTGAACTGGCTTAGCGAAACGGTGTTTCCATTTTGGTCTTGCAGCGAAAAATCCGGTGCAGCTACACCCGCGGTTAACGTTTGCATGTGTCTTCCTTTTTCATTTTTATCATTCGTGGCTCATTGATCGACAATGCCAGTCAATGCCTGATCGTTACGATGCATTTTGGCATGGAAACGCGATGTTTTTTGACCCAATCTCTCATGGTGCAGCAATAGCATTGAGGCAAGAAATTCGTGTTTTCTGCTTCAACTGCACCGAAAATGCGACTATAAGAAAAAACGCATTTAGTCATTTAGAGAAAAGGTATACGTTTCAATGAACAATATCGTTCATTTTCACGGTGATCAACCGCGCAAACACAAGGAATAGGCCTACTCTATACGCTTGTTTTTGCCCTGCGCCAAAAGTACCATGGTCGAAAACGCATTTTTGGAGAAGGAAATGTTTTCAGGAAGTATCGTGGCACTTGCCACGCCGATGGATAGCTCTGGTGAGATTGATTACGCCAGTTTAAAAAATCTCGTTGATTTTCACGTTGATGCTGGAACTGACGCCATTGTTTCTGTGGGAACAACGGGTGAGTCTGCAACTGTCACCGTCGAAGAGCACATCAAGATTGTTCTGAAAACACTGGAGTTTGCAGATGGCCGTATTCCTGTCATTGCAGGGACAGGTGCAAATGCAACGCATGAAGCCATTACTTTTAGCAAAATGTTCGCAGGCTCAGGCATTGCGGGTTGCTTGAGCGTGGTGCCTTATTACAACAAACCTTCACAAGAAGGTTTGTATCAGCATTTTAAAGCCATCTCTGAGTCTAGCGAACTGCCACAGATTCTTTATAACGTGCCAGGTCGTACCGTCGCAGACATGCTGCCTGAAACCGTGGGTCGTCTTTCTGAGTTCAAGAACATCATTGGCATCAAAGATGCGACCGGTGATCTCGATCGTGTGCGTCAACACCGTGAACTTTGTCGTGAAGATTTTCTCTTATTAAGTGGTGATGACTTCACTGGCCTTGATTTCGTCGCAGCGGGCGGTCATGGCGTGATTTCTGTTACGAACAATATTGCTGCCGCGCAAATGGCGAAAATGATGAAGCTAGCGCTGGCAGGTGAAATGGATGAAGCCCGTTCAATCAATGAAAAGCTGATGCCGCTGCACAACGATCTTTTCGTAGAAGCGAACCCAATCCCTGTAAAATGGGCATTGCATGAAATGGGCTTGATTGCTGATGGTACGCTGCGTTTGCCTCTCACTGTTTTGAATGCTGACTTACAGCCTCGAGTGAAACAGGCATTGCTTGATGCAGGCATACTGTAACGCTTCTTTGGAGATTTAATGAAACCTGTTTTTAAACTCGGCTTGAGTGTAGTACTGGTCGCCTCATTGGCGGCTTGTTCAAGTGCCGATAAACGACGCCAAGCGTCGGATGATTTCGAGTATCTCGATACATCTGCATTGTCTCAGTGGGAAACATTGCCAGATCAGCAACCAGAGTTTTCTGGCGCTTATCGTATTCCAGAGCGTGAATTCGATGGCCCAATTGGGCGTGATATTGATATTCGACCACCTCAGCAAATTCTAGAGTTGATCCCTGGCGCACGTTACGAACAAGATGCTGAAGGTGTCACCGTTTGGATGCCGCGCGCTGAGCAAGCACAGCGCTTGTGGCAAACGATTGAAGAAATGGCTTCGTTAACCCAAATTCCGGTTCGCTCTGCATCTGCGGACAGCATCGAAACCGATTGGATTGTGTGGACCATTGAAGATGATGAGGAAGTGATCGAAAGTCGCTATATCCTCACGCCAATTGAAGAGCGTGCTCGTTACGGTTTCCGCATCGAAATGGTGGAATGGAAACGGAACGGCGAAGCGGAGAATCTGCGTTTGGCTTCCCGCGAGCGTTACAACGTTCAAATGACTAACTTGATCACTGCGCGTTATGACAACGACTTGCGTGAAGAAGCCCGTTTGAAAGCACAGGAGCTGGTGAAGAATATTCCGATCAGCTTAGGTAAAGACCGCAGTGGTCTGCCTGTTATCATCGCACGTGCTCCATACGATGTGTTCTGGGAGCGTTTGCCGAATATTCTCAATGAACTTGGCTTTACCATTGAAGATCGTAACCGATCTCAGGGTACCTTGAATGTGGCGCTTAAAGATCAGGATGATGAGTTCTGGCAAGATTTGGGTGTTCAACCGCTTCAGTTAGAGCGTAAGAATTACAGTATTCTGCTCGGTGATTTGGGCAACCGTACGTCAATTAATGTGACAGACAGTGCAGGTAAACCTGTGCCAGAAGAGCAACTGGCAAGCCTTAACCCGGCACTGGTTGCAGCTGTTGAGCGTTTGAATCGTAACTAGTTTGCTTACTGATTACTGATATGAAAAGAGAGGACGCCTTGGCGTCCTCTCTTTTTTTGTTAGGTCACTCGGCGTAAGTTCAATCAACCAAACCGTAATCCGCTTTCAAGATAGCAACAATTTCTTGCTTAGGATTTTCACTTAAATGGATCGGATGACCGACGATTTTCTCAGCAATACCAATATAGGTGCGAGAAATATCCATCAAGGCTTCTTCAGGCAAGATGTTGTCGCGAGCCAATGCTTCACGCTCAGGCATACGGTTTTTATTCAACAGAATGTCTGGGTCAGGGAAGTACTTGAGCAAGAACTGTCGAAACCCTTCTTTTGAGTTTTCAACAATCTTGCCAGCGTTGTATTCTGCCGTGTCCCAGATGCGTGATGAATCAGGCGTGCCTACTTCGTCCATATAGATCAGCTTCTCCTGACCTGTAGCATCGGTGACGTAACCAAATTCAAACTTGGTATCGACAAACGTTTGCCCCACTTCTTCCAGCGCCTTGCTGATCACGCCAAAGCCTTCTTTCAGCAACGTCTCATAGCGGGCTATATCATCCACGGATGAGAAATTAAACGCGGCGATATTGTTTTCAATGTTTTTGCGGGTGATATTCACGTCATCGGCCTCTGGCACGCCCGGAATCCCTTTTAGAATTCCTTTGGTCGATGGCGTGATCAAAAGCTCAGGCAGTTTCTTGTCTCTTGCCAAGCCTTCTGGCAATGCGATACCGCAAAATTCACGTTCGCCTTTTTCATACGCACGCCACATAGAGCCCGTGATGTATTGACGGCAAATGGCTTCCACTTTAATGGGTTTGGCTTTTTGCACGATCCAGACAAAAGGATGGGGAATATCGAGAATATGGCTGTCTGCTAAACCATTTTCTTTAAACAGCTTGAACCAATGATTGGAAATCGCATTGAGTGCTGCGCCTTTGCCTGGCACGCCTTTTAAACCACCTTCACCTTGCCAAATGCAATCGAATGCTGAGATACGGTCGCTGATCACCATGATCGCGAGCGGCGCATCAGGGGCGACATCGTAGCCTTTCTCTTTGATAAGACGCTGACTGTCTTCTTCAGTCAGCCAGTAAACTGAACGTACTTTTCCGCTGTGAACAGGCTGGTGGGTACGAATGGGAAGATCGTCGTTAACGGCGAGAACTTGATCCGCAAGGCTCATTGAGACATTCCTATCTAGGGTTATACGGCAAAACACAAAGTGATGAGAGAGCTCACATCACCCATTTGTTGGCATCATACCAGAACTCTTTTGTGCTGTTAGTGAAAAAGCAAACGTTTGCCTAAAAAATCCATGTGCGGAATGTACGTAGAGTGGGGATGAACAAATGAGAGTGAAAAGGCGACCTTAGGTCGCCTCATTGAACGTGATCATCAGGGTGAAGACTTGTTATCACGATCATGGTTATCGTCGTCAGTTGGAGCGCTTTTCTTTTGCTGTTCTTTGCCAACCATGACGTCTTTTATCTTGTCTTTCTGTCGCATACCAAATTTGGATTTTGCGGTGTACTTTAACGCCATGATATTGCTGACCACCACCGCGACCACGATAAAAATGATGAAGTAGGGGTTAGTGAGAATGTCCATGTCAGGCCTCGCACACATTGGCAATGTACTTTGAATATATCCCTTTGAGTGACAAAAGGATAGCGTCACGCCCACCGATGTCAGACGTTGCGATAATGTCCCGTAAAACCTCTTCCGTTAACGAGTCGAGCAATCCAGAGGTGACGACCTGATGGCTGATATGCCATGGCTCAAAGGCAACGCCGCCTCTGTCTTCACGATAGGGAAAGAAAAAGCCAAAGCTGGCTAGGTTTGCTTCCAGCCATGCAAAAAAAGGAGCTTGATGACCGGATAGATACTCCCAAGGTTCAAGCTGAATGCTCACGCCTTCTGGTAGCAAGTTTGCCGCATAGATATCCATGTCTGTGCCCCAATGATGACGGCTAGCACCGGGTAGCGCAGACCAGCGTAAAATGGCCTGCACTTTTTCATCATCGGTCAGCGTGCTTGGTTCAAGAGTATTACCGTTATCATCCAAGATCGGGCGATCACCTGAAAATTTGCTGTTCCAAATCAGTTTCTGACGATCAAAATCGCGAAAGCTGCTGGCAATGACAAGTTCAAAGCCGGCGGCTTTTGCGCTTTCTTGTAGGCGAACAAAATCATCCACAATGTCGCGGTGCAGCAAGCGATCATCCAGCTCTACCAGATGATCGCGTGTTTGGCCTGTCAGAGACGAAATGGTCCAACTCATTTGGCGAAAAGTTTCTCCAGCACTTTTTGGTACATATCGGTCAGCTTCTCAAGATCCGCCACTTTTACGCACTCGTTCACTTTGTGAATGGTGGCATTGACGGGGCCAAGTTCAATCACTTGTGTGCCCATTTGTGCAATAAATCGACCATCAGATGTGCCGCCAGTGGTCAAAAGCTGGGGTTTTTGATGGTTAACTTCATCAACCGCATCGACAACTGCAACAAGCAAAGAGCCCGTGTCTGTCAAAAAGGGATGACCGCTAAAGGTCCAAGCTAGATCGTAGTCTAAGCCGTGCGCATCCAACACGGAATGAACACGCGCTTTGATATCATCAGCGGTTAATTCTGTGCTGAACCTCAGGTTAAACTGCACCTTGAAGTCACCTGGGATCACATTGCTTGCGCCAGTACCTGATGACAGGTTTGGGATCTGAAAACTGGTGGGCGGAAAGTATTCATTGCCTTCGTCCCACTGAATAGCCGCAAGCTCTGTGAGTGCAGGTAGTGCCTGATGGATAGGGTTTCGTGCCAGCTGCGGGTAAGCAACGTGGCCCTGAATCCCTTTAATGGTGACATCGCCTGTAATAGAGCCACGACGGCCATTTTTTACCACATCACCAACGGCGTGTGTGCTTGATGGCTCACCCACTATGCACATGTCGATAATTTCATTGCGCGCCATTAATGTATCAACCACGCGGGTGGTGCCGTTGATAAACGGGCCTTCTTCATCTGACGTGATCAGAAAAGCAATCGAGCCAGTGTGATCAGGGTTATCAGCAATAAAACGCTCCACAGCAACGACCATGGCGGCCAGTGAGCCTTTCATGTCCGCTGCGCCGCGACCATGTAGGTAGCCATCAATCAAAGTCGGTTCAAAAGGAGGCGTGTGCCATTGCTCTAAAGGACCCGCGGGTACGACATCTGTGTGGCCTGCAAACGCAAACAGCGGCGATGCGGTGCCACGGCGTGCCCATAGGTTGGTGGTGTCTTCAAACACGAGGCGTTCAATGGTGAAACCGAGTGCTTCAAGACGCTGAATCATCAGCTCCTGACAACCTTCATCGATGGGGGTAACGGAGGGGCGGCCGATTAAATCCTTGGCCAAAGACAATACAGCGCTGTCTGTCATGAGTAGAAGTGTCCTTACTTTCGATTATTCGCTAAAAATGGTGGTGTATTCGTCGGGCTTAAAGCCAAGGTAGTAATTGCCATTGTGCGCCAGAAGTGGGCGTTTGATCATCGCAGGATGCACCAACATCAGTGCAACGGCATTGGTCTCGTCGAGGTTGCTTTTCTGCTCTTCAGACAAGGCACGGAAAGTGGTGCCACGTTTGTTCAACATCGCTTCCCAACCTAGCACTTCGACAAACTGTTTCAGCATGTCTTGGTCGATGCCATCTTTACGGTAGTCGTGAAAGGTGAAAGCTTTATCTTCCGCCTCGAGCCACTTCAACGCTTTCTTGATGGTGTCACAATTTTTTATCCCGTAAACCATGGTGGTCATTGACGGCTTCCTCTTACTTGTCGTCTTTTGCCGTAGATTGACATTCCAACGTTTTGAAAGCAAGGCACTCTCAGTTATCGATTCAGAAACAATCCTTTCGTTAAAACAGCAATATCGAAAGTGCTACATTAGGTTTGACTAATATAGTTAACTTTAGTTAAATCTAATGTAGTGACGTTTTGAGTGAGAAAGAAAATATGGCGCAAGAATTTTTAGATGAAGCAACGGAAGCGGCAAAAGTGCTGCGTATTTTATCGCATCCTGAACGGCTGATGGTGCTTTGCCAATTGCGCGAAGGGGAGCGTAATGTTTCCCACTTATTGCAAAACAGTGCATTGAGCCAGTCAGCATTCTCTCAGCACCTAACCGTGTTACGCCAAGCGGGACTCGTGGCGACGCGTAAATCTTCTCAGTCAGTTTTCTACCGCATTGATGACCCAAGAGTAGAGAACCTGATCAATGCCATTCAAGGCGCTTGGTGCGGAGAGCAGGGATCGGTCACTCAAGGTGGTATGAGCACTCAGGGAGTACAAACGATAGTGGTGTAATTTTGTGAGTCGATAACTATTGGTGGTTTGCCCCTTTGCGGGTGGCAGTTTCTGTTTTCTGTTGAGCGGAACGAAGGAGAACGGGTCGGAGTTCTCTAAGTGACGAGTGCGTCCCCGTGAATGCGCATTCATATTGATCAAGCGCAATACGTCAAATGCTATTCATTGAATAATGGGGAAAGTCATATTAGGAGGTCTCAATGGAACTGAATCCGGTTTTTGCAAGAAGACTGTATCTCGCTTTCTTGGTAGAAGAAATGGAACGCCCGAACGTTCCGCGTTTGATAGAAGCGACCGGTTGGCCGCGTCGTACCATTCAAGACGTGATTAAGTCGTTAGCTGGTTTAGGTATCGAGTTGGCATTTATTCAAGACGGACGTCGTCATAACGATGGCTACTATCGTCTGACTGATTGGGGTCCCTTCAAGCGCGAATGGGTAGAAAACCGTAAAAGAGATATTGTTGGCACCCTCGCAGGCTAAAAGAGAAACGCAGTGAACAGACTGCGTTTTTTATGTTTTAACCGTGATGGCTGTCGTTTTGCCGTAACGCCTTTTGAACGTATTTTGGTAATTTATCAACCACCAAATCCCACGATCGGGTAATGATACTCTCTATCTCCGCATTGGGCAGAGTGCACTCAAGGCCAAACTCAATCCACCCGACTCTCGCTAAATGCGGTGCTGGACGACATCCCGGAATTTCGGCCATCATCAAAAATAAGTCGTCAGGGACTTTGCACGCCATTTTGTTGCCATCATAAAAGATGCATACCATTTTGGTTTGATGCACGCTGTAAACATCGACGCCGCCCCATTTCACGTCATGGCGGACTCCGACCAACGCCTCACAATGGCGACGCAGCGCGATCACGTTCATTTATTGGATGAATCCTTTTTCTTGCAACAAGGTACGAAGCGCTTCCACGCGTTTGCGGTTAACGCCAAAATCGGAATAACCCACACGAGATTCTGAGCGAACGATCAGGTTTTCACCGTCAATTCTTAATTCAACATCATCGACGAATCGCATGATACTGCTGACAAATTCAATACGCGCATAACCCGGTTCTTGGGTACCGACTCGTGCGCCAGGCAAAGTCAGAACTGCGTCGACCAGGCGTGGCATTGATACCTCATCTGAGACCAGAACAAACGGAGCGACAGCATATTCTTCACGGGGATCGATACTTGATACGCAATTTGGCTTGTCGCCACATGGCGTTCTTGATTTGTCATTCACTGTTCCATCTCCTTGTGCGCACCCTTGCATGACCAGCAACGCAGCGCCACTTAATAATGCGATAAGTGATTTGTTCATTGTTTACTCCCAGTTTTTCTATTGCACCATCAATAGGTAGGCAGCAAACCCCACCCAACTTAACACCAGTAACACCCATGGTAGACTATTACGGCCTGACGTAGACTCAGGCGTTGATGACTCTGTCACATCGAGGTCACCCTGGCTGGTATGATGTTCTTTGTGTCGCAGTTGTTTTTTCCTGTCTTTGTCGCGTTCACGGGCTTTTACTTTTTGCTGCTTCTTATAAAGCGCGATACCTTTCTCGATGCCTTGTGCAACCCGCTTAGTTTGTTCTTTTGTTTGATTCGATTTCTGGGTGGCTTTGGCGATTTGCATCGCTTCGTTTTGGGTTTCAGGCGAAGGTGTTGGGTTTGTCATGGTTTATCATTCTTTCGCGATCAGTGCGTTTGGTGCAATTATACCGTTGATAAGGAATTGTCACGAAACCTAAAAGCGGTAAATGTGTCAAAGTTCCCGTAATCCAAATAGGGAGAATAGAAAATGATCATAACCACGACACCGGCAGTACAAGGACGAGACATTACCCACTATCATGGCGTTGTTGTTGGCCGTTCTGCCGCGTATGAGCGCGAGTCAGCAAAAGCGCGGGAAATTGCGTTTGAAGAATGACGGGAGCGATCAGTGGAAGCTGGCGGGAATGCCGTTGTCGGTATCGATCTCGATTGTGAAGTAGTAGGGCCAAACGGTGGCATGTTGATGGTAAGCGTGAGCGGAACGGCGGTAACATTGGGGTAGCGCATGGTGAGGATAAGTGTGAACTCACTAGAATCTCGTTGCGAAATTTACTGAGCTACTCCGCAATTATTCGTGCTTGGGCTTTGCGCCGGCATCGAATACTGAGACATTTCGGCTATGGGTTGTGAACAATGTTTTATTACTCTCAGCCCCTGACAATGATAGATATAGATGAATACGCACTTGTACCAATCACCTGATTATTTCGATAAGCACGGCAATGCAAAGCCAAACCTCCTTTTCTGGTTGAGCTGCGTCTTTTTAGCAAGAGCTTGGCTGGTGTTTGTGATTGCAGGTGTAAGCAGAGAGCAGGGACAAGATCTCCTTGCCTTGTTCTACCCAAGCCACGATGCCCTTTATATAGGCTTAGGTGTTGGATTTCCCGCAGTGGTGTTGATGCTGCTAGCTGGCAACCTTCACCGCTATCCGGCGTTTTTTGATCGGATATGGTTTTGGGGTAAAGCCTTTTTAATCACGGCGTTTTTTGCTGACTTGATACTGCAAATCAAGCACTTGATGATGTTGCATTGGCGTTTCCATTGGAGCAGTGCCGTGACCTTACTGATTGCGCTTTGGCTGGTTATTTACCTTTTTAAAAGTCGCCGCACTCAGTTTTTATTCAAAGCGCCAATCTTAAGAGAAGAAAAATGAACGAGTGGAAGAAAGGACTTGTCCTGTTTAGCGCCATGCTGAGTCCATTGGCGATGGCGGATTGGCAAGTTGATGTGAATTTTGAAATGGATCGCGCAGGCAAACAGCACCGCGCCCAGACCTCGGTGTCACTCATTCCCGGTGAAGAGACAGTTATATTTGATAACGACACCTCGGGCCGATCTCTTGTCGGCACCGCTCAATTGTTAGAGGTAACGGCAGATGAAGTGAAGATATCATTGGTCGTTCAAGAGCAATGTCCAGATGGCGAATGGCGAACCATTATGGCACCGACCATATGTGCAGGGCTAAATACACCGGCATCGGTCAATTTAATTAACGAATTTTTGGACGAATCTGCATCACTTCAGGTGGAAATTACGTCGGTTTAATCATCTCTTGGATATCTTTACAGATCTGAGACAAAGTCTGAGTACAATGTTGGCAGTATGCTTAGACTTTTCTTTCTATCAGACATAACAAGCTGATCGATCTGTATTTATCTGGAGGTAACAATGGCGGTTTCACAGCCAGCAATCGTGGCCGATGCTGGGCCGTTTGCAATTTACACTGTGTTGAAAGTCACAGGCTCAACATCAGCGGTACTGAACAAATGTCGCGTAATCCACTCGCTGGTTGACGAGATTAACGCGAACCAACCCGGTGCTAACCTGAAAGCGGCACTGTCGTTTTCAGCGGCTTTTTGCCAAGAAAATGGCATTGTTACTCCTGAAGACTTCGTTGATTTTCGCGCTCTAGGTCAGGGTGATACTCAAGCGCCTGCTACCGATTGCGATATCCTGCTGCACGCGCACTCTACCCGTCACGATTTGAATTTCTTCCTACTGCGTAAGTTTCTTTCTGACATCTCGTCTGACGTGAGCGTTGTGGACGAAACCTACGGCTATCGTTACCTCGATTCGCGCGACATGACTGGGTTCATAGATGGCACTGAAAACCCTGACGGTGATGACGCACGTCGTGATGTGGCGATTATTGCTGACGGCGACTGTGCTGGTGGCAGTGTGGTGATGATGCAACGTTATGTGCATGATTTGAATGCATGGGAGCCAATGTCTGTAGCTAAGCAAGAGAAAATCATTGGCCGCACCAAACCCGATTCGATTGAGCTGGAAGATGTGCCTGCAACATCACACGTTGGCCGTGTTGATATTAAAGAAGATGGCAAAGGGCTAAAAATGGTGCGACACAGCCTGCCTTATGGCTCAGTGTCGGGCGATCATGGTTTGCTCTTTTTGGCGTATTGCCATACTCAGCATGTCCACAAGACGATGCTAGAAAGCATGTTCGGTGAGCGCGATGGAAAAACAGACATGATGCTGCGTTTTACCACTGCAGTGACAGGGGCTTACTTTTATGCGCCTTCAATGGCTGAGATGGGTAATATCATTTAGTTCAATGATTTAATCAGCACTTGTCACATGAGTGAATTGTAAAGCACCGCAAGTCGGTGCTTTTTAGTTTGTCAGAATGTGATGAGAGTAATGCTCTGTAATTACTAATTTTTGACCCAGATTTCGGTTTTGAAATTTGGCTTTCTTCTTCTATCCAAACTCGCTCGACGGCACGGTTTTTCTGTGTTTTTCTCTCCGACAGATGATACACATTGACGGAGTCGCTGAATGCGCGTGTTATCCAATAACGCTAGCAATACCAATCAAAAAGAACCCTACGCACTCTCTATTTTTGCAATAGGAGAGATGCCATGTCGCAAATAACACTCGATGGTGAATGGACGCTTTCATCGCTGTCAGACCTTTCCATTTCAGTGCCTATTAAGATGCCGGGCGATGTTCATAGCGCCTTATTAGGGGCAGGCGTGATCCCCGATCCTTATCTCGGTTGCAATGAGACCGACATACAATGGGTTGGCGAGCACGACTGGCTGCTTGAAAAGCAGTTTGAGGTCGAAAGTACACTGCTCGAATCAAAAGAAGTCGATTTGATCCTCAGCATGGTCGATACCGTGGCAACCATCACCCTCAACGATGAAGTGGTGATGCTTTGTAGCAATATGTTCCGAAACTATCGCTGCAATGTACGCCCATTTTTGAATGCTGGTATCAACACACTTCGCATTACGCTAAAACGCGCCGACCTAGAAGCCAAAGCCAGAGCCGAGCGCTTGCCGTTTCCAGTACCATGGGCTGAAGGCAACAACCAAATCCCGCACATGAATACGCTGCGAAAAATGCAATGCCACAGCGGATGGGATTGGGGAATTTGCCTCATGGCAAGCGGGGTGTATGAGAGCATTCGCTTACAGCCCATCTCTAATGTGCGCTTAAACAGCGTGAGAACCTCACAGCAATGGCACAGTGACGGAAGCTGCGAAGTGATTGTTACGCTCGCCTCAGAGCGATTGACGCCTGATTCTGATGCTATCGCTGAGTGTGTGTTGGAAACACCGAACGGTGAGCGGATCAGTCACGCGATCGCGCTTGATAGCGACAAGCTTGAATGCCGCTTTATGATTTCTCAACCTGATCGCTGGTGGCCCGCAGGTTACGGTGAGCAGCCGCTGTATTCACTCACAGTAATCGTCGACGGACAGCGTGTTGAAAAGCGACTTGGTTTGAGGGAGTTACACCTCGATACGCAAGAAGATGATGCCGGCTCAGCGATGACATTTGTTGTTAATGGCAAACCTATTATGGCAAAGGGCGCAAACTGGATACCGCTTGATGCTATGCCCGGCAAACAAACACCGGAGCGCTACCGCCAATTACTGGAAGATGCGAAAGCCGCGAACATGAACATGATCCGTGTCTGGGGCGGTGGTATGTATGAACGTGGTGTGTTCTATCGCCTCTGTGATGAACTCGGTTTACTGGTATGGCAAGATTTGATGTTTGCTTGCGCGCTATATCCGTCAACGCCAGCGTTTCTAAAAGACGTTTCACAGGAAGTACAAGAGCAAGTCAGGCGTCTCAGCGATCACCCCTCGTTGGCATTATGGTGTGGTGACAATGAAGTTATCGGTGCGATTGGCTGGTATCCCGAATCTCGTGAGAATCGAGAAAAATACGTGGTGAATTATGATCGTTTAAACCGCGTATTGCAGGAAGTGGTAGAGCGAGAAGATCCAACGCGTCGTTTTTGGGCGAGCTCACCGTGTAATGGTGAACTCGACTTTGGCGACGCATGGCATGACGATAACAAAGGCGACATGCATTTTTGGGATGTTTGGCATTCCGGTAAGTCGTTTGATGCTTACCAAAAAGTGAAACCGCGTTTTTGCAGTGAGTTTGGTTACCAGTCATGGCCGTCATTACCTACGGTAAAGACCTTTGCGGCGGAAGATGAGTGGAACGTCACCTCCCCAACCTTTGAACAACATCAAAAAAATGGGCGAGGAAACAGCATCATCACCGAGATGTTTACCCGCTATTTCCGATTCCCGAAAGACTTCGCGCAAATGCTGTATCTCAGTCAAGTTCAACAGGCACTGGCAATCAAAACTGCCAGTGAATATTGGCGTGCAAATAAACCTTTGTGCCGCGGCATATTGTACTGGCAACTCAACGATTGTTGGCCGGTGAGCTCATGGTCGAGTATTGAATACAATGGTCGATGGAAGCAACTTCACTACCATGCAAAACGCTTTTTTGCACCGCAGCTTGCAGTGTTTGTTGAAGAAGAGAATACGTTAAGTTTACGTTTCATCAATGATGAACACCGACGTGTAGCGGCTACAGGGCAAGTTACATGGTATGACTGGCATGGCGAAGTGATTGATACTTGGCCATTTGAGACCAAACTGTCAGAAGATGATAACCAGCTGGTTTGGCATTGTGATCTGGATATTATCAATGAGCGCAAGCATCAGGGTTTTTTCTACGTTGTGATGGATTGTGAGGGGAAAACCGCAACCAATGTTTGGTTTGATGATGCGTACAAACGTCTACCATTGCGCAAGTCAGATATCTGTACAGAAGTGAAAACGCATGCCGATGGGCGAATTGTCGTTACCTTGTCGAGCAGTGTACCAGCATTCTTTGTGCATCCAGAGTTTAGCGGGGAAGGGCGGTTTAGCGATGCCAGTTTCACCTTAATGCCTTGTTCTCCGGTCACTGTCGAGTACATTGGCAATGCCACAGCTGATCAGCTAGAAGCGGGATTGACGGTTTATCAATTGGCGGGAACCTATTGATAGAAAAAGGCAGAATGTAACAGAAATAAAAAAGCGCAGCCCAAGGGCTGCGCTTTTTCTTACACACAAAGAATATTACTTCTTAATGCGCAGTACTGGAGTTTGACCAACAACAACAGAACCAGAAAGCTTGTTCAGCTCTTTGATCTCGTCCATGTTAGAAATAACAACAGGAGTCAGGGTCGATTTCGCTTTTTCTTCTAGCATAGCCAGATCGAATTCGATGATCGTGTCACCCGCTTTAACTTCTTGGCCTTCTTCAGCGATACGCTTGAAGCCTTCACCTTTCAGCTCAACAGTGTCGATACCGAAGTGAACGAACATCTCGATGCCGTCTTCAGATTCGATAGAGAAAGCGTGGTTGGTTTCGAAAATCTTACCAATGGTACCGTTAACTGGTGCAACCATTTTGTCGCCAGTTGGTTTGATTGCGATACCGTCACCAACGATTTTCTCAGCGAAAACAACATCTGGCACATCTTCGATGTTTACGATTTCACCAGAAAGTGGTGCGATGATTTCAATGACACCAGCATCGCTGCTGTCGTCAGAAACCAGCTTCTTCAGTTTGTCAAACAGACCCATAGTGTATGCTCCTAAGCGTTATCAATACTTTGCTGCCGTATTCTAGCAGACAGTTTTCTCAGCAATGAATTTATCTACATGCGCAGTGATTTCATCTGCGGTAGGCATCGCCAGTGCTTCTTCTGCCATCGCTTTAACATCAGCAAAGTTAGCATTGCGGATAATTTTCTTGATGCGTGGAATGGAAATACCACTCATGCTGAATTCATCCAGACCCATACCCATCAGCAGCAGAGTTGCACGCTCGTCACCTGCAAGCTCACCACACATGCCAGTCCATTTCCCTTCTTTGTGAGAAGCGTCAATGACTTGCTTGATAACGGTCAGCACTGCTGGAGACAGTGGGTTGTATAGGTGCGAGATCATCTCATTACCACGGTCAACCGCAAGAGTATACTGGGTTAAGTCGTTTGTACCAATGCTAAAGAATTCGACTTCTTTTGCTAGGTGGTGAGCAATCGCGGCAGCCGCTGGCGTTTCAACCATTACACCGATTTCGATGTTCTCGTCAAACGCTAGGCCTTCAGCACGTAGTTCTGTTTTGTATTCCTCGATGGCTTTTTTCAGCTCACGGATTTCTTCTACTGAGATGATCATTGGGAACATCACACGAAGTTTACCGTGGGCAGAAGCACGCAAAATTGCACGCAGTTGATCGCGTAGAATGTCACGACGATCAAGACTGATGCGAATTGCACGCCAACCCAGGAATGGGTTCATTTCTTTTGGCAGATCCATGTATGGCAGATCTTTGTCACCACCAATATCCATAGTACGGATAATGATTGGGTGACCTTGCATTGCCAATGCAACATCTTTGTACGCTTTGTACTGCTCTTCTTCAGTAGGCAGTGCGTCACGATCCATGAACAGGAATTCGGTACGGTATAGACCAACACCTTCACCGCCGTTACGGTTGATGCCGTCACAGTCTTTAACAGTACCGATGTTGCCGCAAACTTCTACCTGATGACCATCAAGAGTAATTGCTGGCAAATCTTTCAGTTTTGCCAGTTCTTCTTTCTCAGCAATAAATTCATCACGGATCGCTTTGAATTTGTTCAGCTCTTCTTCGCTAGGGTTGATGACAATCTTGTTGTTGATTGCATCAAGTACCAGCATATCGCCATTGTTCACACGCTTAGTGATGTCGTTGGTGCCAACGATCGCAGGCAGTTCCAAAGAACGCGCCATGATAGAGGTGTGTGAAGTACGGCCGCCGATGTCGGTAATGAAACCTAGAACGTAGTCGAGATTGATTTGCGCAGTTTCAGAAGGAGTTAGGTCGTTAGCAACCAGAATCACTTCTTCATTGATAGCGCTCAAAGACACGATGTTGATACCTAGTGCGTTCTTGATGAAACGTGAGCCAATGTCACGGACGTCAGTAGCACGTTCTTTTAGGTATTCGTCATCCAGAGATTCAAGCGTTGTTGCTTGTTCTTCGATAACGCTGTAAATCGCGTATTCAACAGATGCTTTGTTGTCTTTAATGAAAGCTATGATTTCTTCTTCTAGCTCTTCATCTTCAAGCAGCATGATGTGACCTTCAAAGATCGCTTCTTTCTCTTCACCGAAAGTTACGCGAGCTTTTTCTTTAATCACTTCGAGTTGCTGTTTGGTTTTTTCGCGCGCTTCGAATAGGCGCTCGACTTGCGCGTCTAGCTGGTTAGCTGGAAGCGGATTTTTGTTGATGACGATGTCATCTTCTTGAAGTAGCAGCGCTTTGCCAAAAGCAATACCAGGAGATGCCAGGATACCTGAAATCATAGCCTTACCCTACATTTGATCAATGGAAATAACTAATGGATAGAAAAAGAGCCGGATTATTCCAGCTCGTCCATCAGCTTAACTAGGTGATCAACTGCTTCTTGAGCTTGTGCACCTTCAGCTTTGATAGTAACCACAGTACCCTTGGTCAGACCCAGAGTTTGCAGTTTGAACAGGCTAGTCGCACTAGCTTCTTTACCACTAGATTCCACAGTGATTTTTGCTTCAAAGCTTTTTGCTTCTTTAACAAACTGAGCAGCAGGACGAGTGTGCAGACCGTTTTCAGCAGTGATTTCTACTTGCTTTTGATACATGTTTTACCCCGATACATTATTTATTTAGGTTTATGTATTAAATCTGTGGATAGCTTAAACTGAATGACCAGTTTTGGCTATCGATGGACGTTAAACTAACCAAGATTTGAGTGCCCTAGCTTAATCCAAGTCAATTTTTTGTGACATTTTCCTCCAAATCGACATATGGCTCATCATCGAGGCGGGGATTAATTTCGAGCTGGAAAATAAAGGGCGGGGAATTTTTACTAGAGCAGACTGGAAAAATCAAATAAAAAAGCCCAAACAGGGCTTTTTTGTTGTCAATCATGCGATTGTATCTGAGCTGAGAAAGCCTGTTACTGTTGGTTTTCTAGGTCAGTAAAGATGCCTGCAAACAGTGCAGTACTTAGATAACGCTCACCAGAACTTGGGAGAATGGTAACGATGGTTTTGTCGGCAAATTCAGGCAATGCGGCAATTTTGTTAGCAGCCACAACAGCAGCACCTGATGAAATACCAGCCAGAATGCCTTCTTCTTCCATCAAGCGACGCGCCATTTCAATCGATTCTTCAGAAGTCACCAGTACGGTTTTGTCTACCAGCGACAAATCCAAGTTGCCTGGCACGAAACCCGCGCCGATACCTTGAATCTTGTGCGGGGCCGGTTGCACATCGTCACCGTTAACGGTTTGAGTAATGACGGGTGATTCTGCTGGCTCGACGGCAACGGTAGTAATCGCTTTGCCTTTGGTGTTTTTGATGTAACGGCTAACACCGGTCAGTGTTCCACCCGTACCTACACCTGCAACAAACACATCGATTTCGCCATCAGTATCTTCCCAGATTTCTGGACCTGTGGTTTTCTCGTGGATTTCTGGGTTTGCTGGGTTGTTGAACTGTTGTAGCAACAGATATTTACTTGGGTCTGATGCAACGATTTCTTCTGCTTTTGCAATTGCGCCCTTCATGCCTTTTGCAGCTTCGGTCAAAACAAGGTTTGCACCCAGAGCTTTAAGAAGCTTACGACGCTCAAGGCTCATTGACTCAGGCATGGTTAAGGTTAGCTTGTAACCGCGAGCTGCAGCAACGTATGCCAGCGCGATACCTGTGTTACCACTGGTTGGTTCAACCAATTCAACGCCAGGTTTTAGTTTGCCGGTTTTTTCTGCATCCCAAATCATGTTGGCACCGATACGGCATTTCACGCTGAAGCTAGGGTTACGCGCTTCAATTTTCACCAACACTTTTCCATTCGATACGCGGTTTAGGCGCACAAGAGGGGTGTTGCCAATGGTGGTTGTATTGTCTTCGTAAATCTTACCCATCTTCTTCGTTCCTTCGGTTTGTAAGGGAGTACGACTAAGAGAATAACTTTCTTTCGAAAATTGCAAAGGAATCGTTAGTTATATCTTATTGTTATCGATTTGGTTTCAGATGAAGTTCTCAAATTTAGCGTGAGCAATAGCGAAAGCTTCTGTTGCCGTCATGCATTCCGCTCTCCGGCAACAGCGCTTGTAAAGCAACGGTTTAGTAGCGGGCGAGATTATTGCGGTACTTATCCACCCACATGGCGGTTGCACCACAAACGGCGGCGGGCATGACAAACAAATTCAGAATGGGCGTCATGGTAAACACCATCACTAATGCGCCAAAGCTCATTGTTGCGCCTTTTTGTTCGCGTAATGTGGCCTTCATGTTGTGGAAAGAAACACGGTGATTATCGAACGGGTAGTCACAATACTGTATGCCCATCATCCATGCGCTAAACAAAAACCACAGCACAGGACCCAATGTTTGACCGATGACAGGGATCCACATCAGCAAAAGTAAACCGAGTGCTTTTGGTAGGTAGTACCAAAGCTTCTGCCATTCGCGTTTAAATACGCGAGGAAGATCTTTAATAATGTCGGCAATACCGTCATCGGGTGGACGTTTTCCGGTGAGTTTTGCTTCTAAATGCTCCGCGAGTAACCCATTAAATGGCGCAGCAATCCAGTTGGCGACCGTGCTAAAAAAGTAGGAGCAGATGACAAGGATGGCGATGGCAAGTAGCGGCCATAGTAAATAAGACAGCCAGTTCAACATGTCAGGTAGGAATGCCAGCCAGCCATTGATCCAGTCGCTCAGTTGTGACAATACAACGCCAATCAGTGCACCCATTAGTAGCAGATTTACTATCAACGGAATAACAACGAAGCGACGGATACCTGGCGTAAATGCCAGCGAAAAGCCGCGCAGAAAATAACTCGCGCCAGAAGCGGGTTGTTTAGCTAATTGGTTAGGTGTCATAGTCTCTCCTCGATTTTGCTCGCTCAATGTTAACGGTTTCACGATGAGATTGGCAATTTACGAATGAGATGAATTTTTGGGTGAGCTGACTGTCAAAAGCTCGAAAGAACAGTGACTTTTTTAGTGTTCTCACGGTATGGACGTTAACTTTCATACGCTTTTTGGTACAGTAGTCAGCAAAATGTATGTGCGACATTGCCAAAGGTTGTACCAAGGTGTTAGATAGGTACGCCATTCGTCGTTAATTGGATAGATGCTGAGATTAAATGATGCAGGAATTGCGCCTTGTTTTAATCATTTTGGGAGCTGTAGCTATTGCAGCATTGTTGTTGCATGGACTATGGACCAGTAGAAAAGAAAAACCTGCTAAGTTCGGTGAGAAGCCTATTGGCAAGTTGACCGATCCTGCTGATGCTGGATTTGATCAGGATGGTATTGGTTCCGTCCGCGTTATTAAAGCTGGCAATGAAGAGAAACCAAAAGCTGATCGTAAAGAGCCTGGTTTGAGTTTTGGTGATAAACCAGATGTTGATCCTCTGTTCGCTACTCATTCTGATGTGGGCTCTAGTGTTGAGAAAGAACACGAGATCGACTTGCCGACGTTTTCAGCGTCGGACACCGATGAGGCTGACTCTTCGACGGCAGAAATGACTGAACCTGTGAAAAAGTCGTCGCCCGTGGACTTTTATCAATCTGATGCAGATGATGAAGACGATGCCAATATCAACCATAGTGTTGAAGCGACAAAGGTTGAGTCAAAAGCAGAAGAAAGACCGCAGTCTGATGACGTGATTGAAGCTGTGGATGAAGAGCCTGCTGCTGCGCCAATTGATGAATCGCCAGAAGCGCCCCAACAGCAGGTGCTAATACTTAATGTTCAGGCGGGTACTAACCAAGAGTTTAATGGTGAAGAACTGATCAATTGCCTTGAGCAACATGGGATGATTTTTGGTGAGATGGAGATTTACCATCGCCATGCGGATCTCGCAGGAACGGGCCAAGTGCTGTTCAGTGCTGCCAATATGTTTAACCCGGGTAGTTTCCCGTTGGCAACGATTCACCAGTTTACGACGCCAGGTATTACGTTGTTTATGACGCTACCGTGTTATGGCGAAGCGGAGCAAAACTTCAAGCTGATGCTGCAAACGGCTCAACAAGTGGCTGATCAGCTTGGGGGGCTAGTGACCGATGATAAGCGCTCGATGATGACGCCTCAGCGTTTAGACAGTTACCGCGAGAAAATTAAGCAGTTTCATTCCCACGCTTAAACCTGACACCTAGGTGTAAACACAAAAACGCCCCAACACATCTGGGGCGTTTTGCTATCTACAGTTTGATTTGTCTGACTTAGATTAGTTTACTTCTGCCCAAGGGCCGCCATTGGATGGTAAGTCCCCTTTCGTCCACCACTTGGCTTTAAAGCTTTTTCCTTTAAATGTGACGAGATCACCGCCCGAATAAGCGAGGCTTTTGCTCCAATCTTGGCTTGCACCGCTTTCTGCTATCCAGGCTGATGATGCGCCTGGCTCTTCGCCTTTGTTCCACCATTGTGCTGTGTAGGTGATACCTAGGTGTAAAACACTGTCTCCTGCCACATAGACCTTGGCTAACGCCCAATCACTATCCCCGATAGGGCCTGAGCCTTTTACGTTTATGGTGATAACAGCTTGTGAGGTGGTTGTTCCATCTGAAGCGATCACTGTGATTTGATCCATGATATCAGTGGTGGTTTTTGGCGCTAGATAAGAAATGGTGGCTGTATTTCCATTACTTGTGAGCGTACCAGTGCTAGTTGTGAATGAGATCGCGTCATTTTCAGCATCAGTGGCAGATACCGAAACGCTGACTCGCTGTTCGCTATCAACATTGACTGCGCTTGGCGCATTGAGGGTCGGCGCGGTATTGGTGGCTGGTTTCTTTACTTCTAATTGGAAGCTCGCATTTTTGTCTTTCACGTAAACCAAGTTTCCGTAAAGATCTGCGCTATCCCATTTGACCGTCCCGTCTTCGGCTTGCTTACCAATTTGTGCAGAGGCTGATGCCGCGTTAACAGCTTCGGCAATTTGCGCTGCCCATACTGACTCAGCCGCGTTGCTTGTATCAATCGACAGTTTTTCAAATACCGTTTCTGAGCCATTTCCGTCAAACACACGGAACCAAACGGTATCTCCTGCTAAGGCGTCGTCCGTCGATTTTACGAAGCTGCCGATGCTGGACCACGTCGGTGCAACTACATCACCACCAAAGCTAATGTCGCTACAGTTATAGAAACCTTCACCTGCTGCATCATCACGTTGCCAGCGTGAATACAATACGGCGTTGCCTGAGCGGTCGGTCGGTAGCGTGACTTGCATTTGGTAGTACTTTGTATCGTTTATAACAACGACGGGAACATTGTCGAACTCTGCAATGAGTTCTAAATCTGTCCATGCTAGTGCATCTGCGGCTGGACTGTAGCCAGGGTTTGACAGGTAGATTTTCCAAAAACTCGGATTGTGTGGTGTGGAAGCGCGGTAGAGTAGGGTGAGTTTCCCGTTAGCTGCTGGATCAATGGGGGTGGTTTGCCATTCCGCTGAGGGAATGTCGATACCGGCTTTTTTAGCGTCAGCTGCTGCACACAATGTACCATCAGGAATAGCGGCTTCGACTGCACCTTGGCTGTTGAAATTGGATACGAGCTTGGCAAATTCAGGCTTTTGAACAAACGGATACCAGCCAGATTCCTGAAACGCAGTGCGACACGCGGCATTGGGAATCGTGGAGCCGCTTGTTGAATCCCAATAGCCACCATCACGGGCACACACTTCTTGACGTGCCGGCGGGTAATCCATGTATCCATGCGCAGATACTATCTGTGGAACCATCACTGATGACACCGCGGATGCAACGGCGACATAGGGTAAAAGTCGAGTTCGTGACATCTTATTTCCTCTTGTTGTTGGTTGTTTTTAGTATTTTTATGTTTGTGCACTAGAGGTTTTGTCATTTTTTTGGCGCTGTTCCATTGGTGTATTGCACAAATGGAGGGTCACTCGAAAAAGAAAATGCAGATTTTCAAAGGCATGAAAAAACGTGAAGCGATAAGGAAGCCAAATCACTAAATAGGGAAGGCGGATAAATCAGAGAAATACGCGAAGGTGCTTGAGCAGAAAAGAGATTTTTAACAAAGAAAGGGAAGCATGGCTTCCCTTTCTTTCGATTGTTTTTAGCGCGTGGATGTCAAGGTAACCAAAGGCGCGCTAACAAACCTGGCGGTGTGGTAATCCCCGTCGTGATGGATGTGATTTCCCCGTCTTTCACAATGACAATCGTAGGCGTCGATCGGATCCCCCATGCTTGGCCTAAGCGACCTTGCTCATCGTTGACCGTTTCAAAAGAGATATCATGACTGAGTAGGTAGCCAGCAACACGCTCACGGCTGCCTGATGTCATAGCAATAGGAACAACCTTGTAAGAATCAGACAGCCAATCTACTGTGGGTGTGACAAACTTGCACGCAGGGCACCACGTCGCCCAGAAATACAACACCACAGGTTCATCTTTGCTGGCAGTGGCAAGATCAAAGGTGTTACCGGATAAGGTTGTCAAAATGGTATGTGGGACATTGCCGTTTGGCATATCTCGGCTTTGCCACCAATCCAACGCAAATGTGATCACGATAAATAGCACGATGATTGTTGCGATTTCTTTTAGCCACCAGACGGGATTACGCCACTTACTTTTGGTCTTGCTGATTTGTAATTCTGTTTTTGGATCTTCTGGCAACGGTGATTGAGAGGGATCACTCATTCGTCTTTCCTTTCGCTAATTCAATCGCGTTTAAAACCACGTCGCTAGATAAAATGACGGGTAGTGGTATTCCTTGCGGTGCGCCGGGTCCATAAACAATGTTAAACGGTACGCCAAATCGGCCATATTTTTGTAAATACTGAGTGACAGATGGGCTGGCCACTGTCCAATTGCCTTGCATCGCGATCATGCCATCGCTGCCCAAGGTACTATAGACAGGGTCTTGCAGTAGAACACCGATTTTGTTGGCTTGACAGGTAATACACCAATCCGCAGTGACATCGATAAAAACCGTTTTTCCTTGTGCCACTTCTTTGGCGATTCGAGGTTCAGATAACCTTTCCCATGCAATATCAGCAGGTAATGGCGTTGCCCAGCGCGATGCCGTCAAGCTTGCTGCTACTAAGGAAACAGCGGAGGAAAGGATCCCAATGGCAACAATGATCGCGACGACTTTTTTGCCGTAAACAGACGACGTTCGCCGTAGCAACAACATGGCGCCTAACAAGACAAGCGAGACAACCCATCCCGATGATAAATGGTTTGCTAGTAGCGATAACAGCCATGTGGCAGTTGCTAGCATCATGAAACCAAAGACTATTTTTACCACTTTCATCCAGTGACCGGGTTTGGGTAACCGCTTGGCAACAGAAGGGAATAGGGCAACAAGTAGCCAAGGTAGTGCCATCCCAATAGCCAATGCAGTGAAAATCACAAAAAGCATGAGGGTGTTGGTGGTTAGTGCAAATGCAACGGCAGTACCGAGAAATGGCGCGGAGCATGGGGTTGCTAGAAGTGTGGCGAACATCCCTTGAATGAAATGACCTGCATAGGAATTGTTGCCTTTGCTTGCCATCCATGTGTTTACATTTGGCGGCAAGCGGATTTCAAACAGACCCAACATGTTGGCGGCAAACAACGCCGTGATCGTCACCATCAAGCCAATAAAAAGGGGGCTTTGGAATTGAACTCCCCAGCCAAAGGCGTGCCCAGTTAATTTCAGTACGCTAAGAAACGCTGCGATCAGCCAAAAGGAAAATAAAATACCTAATGCCGACGCGATAAATTGGCGTCTAATTTTCGTTTTCTCTAACCCTTGCGCGGTAACAACACCGCTGAGTTTTATGCCTAATACAGGCAACACACAAGGCATGATGTTAAGGATTAACCCGCCGAGCAGCGCGAAAAGAATCGCGGAGGATAATGACAAGGTTGTTGACGCAGTCACCATGCCACTTTTGGGGACACTACTCTGTTCTGCAAGGAAATTTTCATCAATAAAGGTCACATTGAGAGCGGTATGACTAAGGTTCGGTTTGCCCATCCAACTGCTGGCATCAAACGTTGCCTGAAGCGTATTGCCATTGACGACGACTTGAGGAACCGAGAAAAAAACATCTGCAACAGCCTGTGACTCACCATCAATCAACACGTCTGGCGATGTCCATCCCATCTTTTTTTGCGCAATGACTTCTAACCGCTGTGCGCCTTCATCCCATGTGGTTGAAAGGTGCTCAATCAAAGGAGATGGCTGTGGTACTTGGCTCATGCCTTGAGCATAGCGATGTAGGGCTTCAGGATTGATTTCCAACTCGGAAGGCGTGAAGGTCAAATTTGCTGGGTAGTCGGTCAGTACGCATATCGTTGTGCAAGATGAAAGGGTAAACGTGCCGTTGAAAAGCGTGGTTTGGTTGAAATCATCAAGGGTAAAAGTGAGTGGGATCACCACATTATGTTTGTAGCCCAGCGTATCAATACCTAATAAATCAAAACGTTCCGGTGCAGGCCAATGCCATTCAATGTTTTTGATGTTTTTTGACGCTTGCCAATTGAGACTCGGGGCGACACCGCCTTCACCGGGCGTTCGCCAATATGTTTTCCAATCACCCTCAAGCTGAATTTCTAAAAAACCATTTACCGTGCTGGAAGTGGGATCGGCAGCGCCTGTTATCACAACACGCGATGTCAATGGGGGATGATTAGCGTCAGTTAGCCAGCCCGTTGATGGGCTTTCTGATCTGGCTGGCGTAGCAATGAGCAGTGCGAGACAAAGGCTGCTAACTAGCATGAGTGAAAGTCGGTTAATGATTTTTGTTGGGTGCATCAATGATTCCTTGAGAATAAAACTAATCATCAACACGGTTGGCTAAATAACGCTGTTTGATGTGTTTACGATAAAGACACTTGGTACGACTCAATAGGCAAAGGTGAGTGCTCACTGCGCGTACATTTTATATTCGTCGCTTGTTCAGCTATGTGCTGAATGTAACGTACTATGAAGTGAGTTCGAAAGGACAAGTGCAGTTTGGTTCATCTTATTTTTGTAAAAACATCTAAATAGATGAATTCAAAGAGTGATAGAGAGCAGCCGGGTACAAAAATCAGGCCCGAGAGCCGGGCCTGATGAATGAGCAAATTTAGCTAAGTGAACGGCCTATGGCGCATCAGAGATAACGGCAGGCATATAGTGCTGCGGGTTTAGCTTGGTCATTTCAGGGATGATGGTTGCGATAGTCATGGTTGACCATGTGCCCGCAACGATACCAATGAACATGGTGATTGAGAAACCATACAAAGGCTCACCACCAAGCAGCCACAGAGAGCTGACAGAAATCAAGGTGGTTCCCGAAGTGATTAAGGTGCGAGACAGTGTGGATACGATCGCGCGGTTATTCAGTTCAGCAATGGGCAGAGTCACGTTGGCTTTTAGTAGTTCGCGTATCCTGTCCGAAATAATGATGGAGTCATTGAGCGAATAACCTAAAACTGCCAGCAATGCAGCAAGTACGGTGAGGTTGAACTCCATACCCGTGATGGAGAAGAAGCCTAGTAGCAAAACCACATCGTGGACAAGAGCTAACAGTGCCCCAGATGCCAATCGCCATTCAAAGCGCATGCTCAAGTAACCGAGGATCACGAGCAATGTAATCAGAACGGCCAAGCCACCTTGTTCAGCCAACTCTTGACCAACCTGCGGGCCAACTAAACTCACGTTAATCATTTCAACATGGTTAGAAAAACCCGTGAGTAGGGTTTTGATTTCAGGTTGATCGCTGAGTGTTTCGGGCGCGGCGTAGCGCAGTACCCACTCTCCGGGATCGCCTGCAGCAACCACAGAAACAGGTTGCTTCAGTGCCGCTTCAAGTTTGGATTGAATCTCTGTTGCAGTCAGTGATTGATCGATTTTTACTTCACTTATCATGCCGCCGGTGAAATCTAATCCGAAATTTAGGCCTTTGGTTGAAAGAAAGAAAATGGAAATCAGCATAAATACGCAGGAAAGTAAGCTGCCTGCATGGCGCCATTTGGTCATGTTTTTCATAGTAATCATGGTTAAATCCTCACTCCACGACGAGTATCTTTGCCCCAACATAGGTTAATTACTGCACGAGACGCGAAAATTCCCGTGAACATACTTGTGAGCAAGCCTAAGCCCAGTGTTAATGCAAACCCTTGAATCGGGCCATTACCGATTGCGTACAAAGTGGCGGCTGAAATTAAGGTTGTGATATTGGAGTCGAGAATGGTCCCAAAAGCACTGCTGAAACCTAAATCGATGGATTGGGCCAAGCTTCTTCCTTCGCGCATTTTTTCTTTTATTCGTTCAAAGATAAGCACGTTGGTATCGACGGCCATACCGATGGTGAGCACAAGACCTGCGATACCGGGAAGTGTTAACACTGCCCCTGGTAGTAAGGCGATCAAACCGAGCAACATGACCATATTGATGACCAAAGCAAGGTTTGCAACTAGCCCGAGTTTACGGTACCAAACGGCCATGAATAGCAAAGTTAAACCCATACCGAGTGCGAGTGCCGCAAAGCCGTTTTGGATATTCTCCGCACCTAAAGATGGGCCAATGGTGCGCTCTTCCACGATGGTAACAGGCGCTGTCAGTGAACCTGCACGGAGCAGCAGCGCGAGATCTTGTGCATCCGCCAAAGAGCCAACGCCAGTGATGCGAAAGCGATTCCCTAGTTGGGATTGAATGGTCGCTACGCTGATGATAGATGTGGTTTGTTCTGTTTTCCCTTCCGCATTGCGGCTGTATTCGCTGTAGGCGGTCGCCATTGGTTCGCCGATAGCATTGGCAGAGAAGTCAGACATTGTTTTACCGCCAGTGGCATCCAACGAAATGTTAACTTCTGGCATACCCATTTCACCCATGCTGCCGCGAGCATCGACTATGTGTTCGCCGGAAAGAACAGGTTTTCGATTGACGTAAACCGATTGTCCGTTGCTGTCTGGGAGTGCTATCGAACCGGGTTTAGCCTCACTCACCACTTCGTAAAATGCCAGGCTTGCGGTTGCACCAATGACATTTTTTGCCGATGCAGGGTCTTGCACACCGGGAAGTTCGATGCGGATACGATGTTCGCCTTGACGCTGTACCGCCGCTTCCGTAATGCCTAGCTCTTCGATTCGACTGCGCATGGTTTGCAGGTTTTGTTGAACCGTTAAGTTAGTCAGTGTTTGCTTCTCAGAGTCTTTTAGGTGCATGACGAGGGCATTATCGCCGCTGCCTTTTACATCCCATTGTGGATACTGTTCTCGAATATATTGACGAATGTCGCCGTCAGCGTTACCTGAAGGTGTGACGATGCGAAGTGAGTCATCTGCCGTGACCTGCACACGAACGCCGCGAATGCGCAGTTCTCGCGCTTCATCTCGCACTGAATCCGCAGCCTGATTGGCGTGAGCATGGAAGACTTGATCCATATCCACGTCCAGCAAGAATTGCACCCCACCGCGTAAATCCAGTCCAAGTTTTATCGGTTTAAATCCCATATCCAACAACCAACCTGGGGCGGCTGGTTCCATGGCGAGGGCTACTGTGTCGTCAGGGTTTGATGATTTTTCAAGTATGTTTTTGGCCGCATTTTGCTGCGCGACGTTATCCAATACAACCGTGGTTTTATTACCTGCTTGGTCGATGCGTTTAATCTCAATATCTTTGTTTGAGAGCGCCTTTTGGATGACAACTGCAGAAGGCGTTGTTCCTTTGTGAGAAATCAGAACGGCAGCATTTTCACCAAACCAAGAAGGTAAGGCACTGAATAGCATAATAATGAGTGTGGTGATGAGCACCACATACTTCCATGCTGGGTAATGGTTCAGCATGGTCGTTCGAGACGTTTTTGGTTTCATAGTCAAACTCTTGGCCACAATGAGGTGTGGCAAACTAGCGTCAATAATGGCGTCTTATTGGACCGAATGACGGTCTAAATTAAGACGTGTTTAATGGCTGAGTCTTTGCTCAGATATTTAGCGACGCGTCAGGCGGGAGATTGACTGATGAAACGATAGAGGAGGTTAGATTCTTTCCATCCCGCAACACGATACGAGGTGCTAGGTGGACTTCTTGTCCAGTCACGCCAATGGGTTAGCGAGACTCGATAATGAGGATGAAATGCAGATGGCAGTGCGCTGGTGAGGTCTATCACCAATTCATATTTGGGCTCAACATTGTTGATGCGATCTGGAAGCCAAGATCCAGTACGAAGTAACTGCGCCAAGTTAGGGGCAAGCGATTTGGCAGGTAAGCGATTTTCGCTATGCAGGGACGGTAGCGCGTCTTCGGATTGTGGATTTTCAACATCAAGGCTAACAGAGTGATCTGTTTGCACTGACGTGTAAGTATTGTTCGGAATAGAAAATGAGGACGTTGAAAAAACGACAAGCACCAGCGCAAGCAATACGCCCATGATACTGGATTGTTTCAACGTTGGGTTTCGCATAAGACCACTCATTTTAATGCTTGGCTGCATCATAATCCTGAGCTGCGATTGCAACAAGTGCTAATTGTCAGTCTGAAGTCATCTTGAGATATACTACTGCCCATTCTTATCCATCAACCACTCTGTCATGAGCGAGTGGTGACGATTGACTAGGCAGCATTGATGACCACGGATATCCAACAAAAACTGCAGGCGCTTAAAGCGCAGCTGAACTACCACGGCCACCTTTATTACGTCGAAGACAAGCCGGAACTCCCTGATGCGGAATATGACCGCATGATGCAAGAGTTATTGGCTATTGAAGCAGAGCACCCTGAATGGATGACGTCTGATTCACCAAGCCAACGTGTCGGCGGTAAACCTTTGAGTGCGTTTGTTCAGGTGCGTCATGAAATTCCCATGCTGTCACTTGATAATGCCTTCGACGATGAAGAACTCATGGCGTTTGAAAAGCGCATGAAAGACAGGCTAAGCAATGCGGCCGACTTCACCTTTAGCTGTGAACCAAAATTGGATGGCCTTGCTGTTAGTTTGATGTATGAAAACGGTGTGTTGCTTCAAGCTGCAACACGCGGTGACGGAAATACCGGTGAAAACATTACGCACAATGCACGAACCATCCGCAATGTTCCGCTTCAGTTGCAAGGTTCGGGTTGGCCTGCGCGTTTAGAAGTGCGCGGCGAAGTGTTCATGCTCAAAGATGGCTTCGATAAACTGAACGAGAAAAACCTAAAAAAAGGTGAAAAGGCCTTCGCCAATCCGCGAAACGCTGCAGCGGGCAGCCTTCGACAGCTTGACCCTAAAATCACAGCCACACGTCCACTTCGCTTTTATGCCTACTCCGTGGGCGTCATGTCTGAAGCATTTGGTGATTCACACATTGGCCGTTTAGAGCAGCTTCGCCAATGGGGTATTCCGCTAAGTCCTGAAGTGAAGAAAGTGGATGGACTGAATAATGTGATTGCTTACTATCAAGACATTATGACCCGCCGAAATGAACTGCCTTATGAAATCGACGGTGTGGTGATTAAAGTCGACAATATTGCGACTCAAGAACAACTGGGATTTGTTGCCCGTGCACCGCGTTGGGCGATTGCTTATAAATTCCCGGCTCAAGAAGAAATTACTACCTTGTTAGATGTGGAATTCCAAGTGGGAAGAACGGGAGCGATTACGCCTGTTGCCAAGCTTGAGCCAGTATTTGTTGGTGGTGTAACCGTATCAAACGCGACGCTCCATAACGCGGATGAAATTGCACGTCTTGGTGTGAGAATTGGCGATACTGTGATTATCCGTCGTGCTGGTGATGTTATCCCGCAAATTGTCAGTGTGGTTGAAAGCCGTCGTCCGGAAGGCGCCAAGGCGGTTGTATTCCCCTCTGAATGCCCTGTTTGCCAATCTCATGTAGAGCGCATCGAAGGCGAAGCCGTTGCCCGTTGCTCGGGTGGATTGATTTGCCGAGCCCAACGTAAAGAAGCGATTAAACATTTCTCATCGCGAAAGGCGATGGATGTTGATGGGCTGGGTGACAAAATCGTCGAGCAGTTGATAGACAAAGAGTTGATTCAAACACCTGCAGATCTCTTCAAATTGACGGCGGGGCAAGCCACCATGCTTGACCGTATGGGGCCCAAATCGGCTCAAAACCTGGTGGATGCATTAGCAGCTTCTAAAGAAACCACCTTGCCACGCTTTATCTATTCTTTGGGGATCCGCGAAGTGGGCGAAGCCACCGCGGCTAACTTAGCGAATCACTTCTTTAACCTTGAAACGATTCGCACTGCGACAGAAGAGCAGTTGATTCAAGTCCAAGACGTGGGTGCGATAGTCGCTAAGCATGTGGTGTCTTTCTTTACCGAACCGCACAACATCGACGTTATTGATGCCTTGTTGCAATGTGGCATTCATTGGCCTGACATTGAACAGCGCGATGAAAGTGCACCACAACCACTAGAAGGTAAGGTCGTTGTTCTTACAGGCACCTTGTCAAAACTGTCACGGAGTGATGCAAAAGCTGCACTTCAGGCGCTTGGCGCCAAAGTGACGGGCAGTGTGTCAGCGAAAACAGACTTGTTGATAGCAGGCGAAGCGGCAGGCTCTAAACTCACCAAAGCGCAAGAGTTGGGTATTGAGATTTTAGATGAAGAGGGGATGCTGAGACTCTTGTCACGCTAACTAACTTTGCGAACCCCATTTAAAACACCCGCCAAGTGCGGGTGTTTTTTTATGCCTCGAATTCAGGCCTTTTGCGAGCGACTTCAGATAATTCTCTTGTCGAATTTATGGTAAGAAAAAGCTTCTTGAACGAAACATCAATAGCATTATTGAGTGTGTGATAACGATCTCATTACACTTAATTCCCCCAAGTTAGGCGTGGGAATTTACCTGTAACATCATGAAAAATATGAATTTATATTTTTATTTTTAGTGTTTTATATAAATGCGAGATCTAGATCACGAAGATGCAGGGAACTTTGCACCCAGTCATATTTTTTTAATAACAAATAAAGTTCTCATTGATGTTTTTTTACAGGTAAGTAGTCTGGGACACATCGGTTGAGGGAGAGTTCAATCGGTGGTGTAAATATCTAAATCGATGATAAACGTGTCGTTTTAGTCAATCGAATAAACGGCTCATTGCTTTCGGCGGCCAACCTTTAAAGCAATGAACTGGAATTTTGAAACATCCCTTTAGGAGTTATTTTCCATGGAAAAAATGTTTAAGCGTTCAATCGTAGCGACTGCAGTAACTGCTGCAGCACTTGCGTCTACTGTAGCGATGGCTAAGCCTGCTACAGAAACTGTTGATTTATACGGTCAAGTTGCTGTCTCTATGTGGCAGTACGGCGAGCATGCTATCGGTGGCGGTGACCAGCCAATTACTTTTGAAAATGAATCACGTTTTGGTCTTCGTGGCAGCGCTGATTTAGAGCGTGCTCCTAAGTTCATTTGGCAGTTGGAAGGCGGTAACGTCGGTGATGCTGGCGCTGGTAGCGGTTTAGGTGTTCGTGACACATTTGCAGGTTTTGAATTCGAAGACGGCGGTAAAGTCCGCGTAGGTCGTATGCTGACTCCTCTTTATCAAATGATTGACTGGCCTTACTCTGGTCAACGTGCTGGTGCAATCTTTGACTGGGGCGGTGATGTTCTTGGCGGTGCTCGCTATGATCGTCAATCAAACATGGTTCGCTATGATTCTGCAAAAATGGGCGGTCTAAACTTCTCTGTTGCTGCTGGTCGTGGTACGGAAAGCGATGATGGTTCTAACTTCTATGGCCTAAGCGCATCTTACAACGTGGGCGTTGTTACTTTCCATGCGGGTTATGAGTCAGGTTCTGACCGTTCCGTATCTGCTCTGGATTCTTTTTACAATAGCTACTTGCAACAGCAACCTGGTTTCTCAACAGGTATTGATGCAGTGAAGTCTATCGAAGGTAGCACTAAGTCTGATACGAATGCAGCACTTTTGGGCTTTGAAGCTTATTTCGACAATGGCTTTGGTGTTTATGCTGCATACAAGATGGAATCAGCTGACTATGATGACGCTACAGCAACCGTCACGCCAGAATCTGGCTCTGCAGAAACTATTAATTTAGTTGGCGCTTCAATCGAGCAAGACAGCATCTCTGTTGGTGTTGTATACGGTGGCGTTGAAAACTGGCAGTTCAAAGCAAACTATGCGGCGAACTTTGATGCTGACGTAACTAACGAAGGTTCTAGCTTCAACGCAAATGGTACTGAAGACAGCATCTTCTCTCTACAAGCTCTGTACTTCCTTGACCCAGCAGCGATTGTGTATGCTCGTCCATACGTAATCTCTAAAGACGATTCTGACCACGAGTTTGGTTACGGTCTAGGTCTTGAATACTACTTCTAATCCAAGTAGTCAGATAATATAAAAAATAGCCCGGCTTTTGAAGTGACCCCGTAAAGTTGGACATTTCTGTTAAGCGGCTTTCAAGGCCTGA